>CALLCY010000093.1:0-13755 GCA_938000015.1 uncultured Clostridia bacterium | reverse complement strand
TCCATCAACGCTTCCAACAAGACCCGTCTGAACGATTCTGAAGTGGATGCCCTGATCGATCAGGCCAAGGCCACTCTGGATGAAGATGAGCAGGTCGCTATCTTCGAGAAGCTGTCCGCTCGCCTGAATCTGCTGTGCTCCCAGGCTCCTCTGTTCCAGCCTCTGACTCTGAGAGCTTATAAGGCTGGTCTGGAAGGCGTGGAAGTCAACGACAGCGGCTCCATCCGTTTTGAGAATGTTTACTGGGCTGAATAAGCACAGTTGACAGAGAGAAATAGCTCCTTTACCCCGCGCTGTTCCCGGACCGTCTGGTCCGGGAACAGTGCCGCCCTATTTCCCGCTTTGGGACCGGCAGCCGCGTCAGGCGGCCTCGAAGCGGGGAATGGGGCCCAATTCAGCCGAAGCCGCTTCAGCATCAGGCGGCAGAGGCAAGAAAACAGGAGGATCTTATGTGGAAATTCATTGTTAAGAGACTGATTATGCTGATCCCGGTATTGATCGGCGTAACCCTGCTCGTGTTCCTGATCCTGCAGCTGGCGCCAGGCGATCCGGCGAAGGTTATTTTGGGCGAGCAGGCCACCCCTGAGCAGATTCAAGAGCTGCGGGACTCCCTGGGCCTCAACGATCCGGTATTGGTGCAGTATGCCAACTACATCATCAAGCTGGTGCAGGGCGACATGGGCGAATCCTACAAGACTCGTGGACCTGTGTCTGACGAAGTATTCAACCGCTTCCCCAACACCATCAAGCTGACAGCATGCGCCATGCTTCTGGCCGTGGTTGTGGCTGTGCCGCTGGGCGTTGTGGCAGCTGTGAAGCAGAACACATTGTTTGACAGCATCAGCATGGTTATCGCGTTGATCGGTGTTTCGATGCCTATCTTCTGGCTGGGCCTGCTGCTGATTCTGTTCTTCTCGTTGAAGTTGGGCTGGTTCCCCTCCTCCGGTAGTGAGGGTATTCAGAGCATCGTGCTGCCCGCCGTGGCTCTGGGCTTCAACCACATGGCATCTATCGCCAGAACAACCCGTTCCTCCATGCTGGAGACCATTCGTCAGGACTACATCCGTACGGTCCGTGCCAAGGGCGTGGCCTATGGTGTTGTTATCCGCAAGCACGCACTGAAGAACGCGCTGATCCCCACCATCACGGTTATCGGTCTGCAGATCGGTTACATGCTGGGCGGCTCGGTGCTGACAGAGACCGTTTTCGCATGGCCTGGTGTTGGCCGACTGATGGTGGACTCCATCAATGGTCGTGACATCCCCATGGTTATGGGATGTATCATTCTGGTGTGCGCCACCTTCTCCGTGGTCAACCTGGTGGTTGATATTCTGTACGGCATGGTGGATCCGCGGATCAAGTCCCAGTACAAGTCGGGGGGTAAGAGCAAATGAGCAAAGAGAAAAAGAACACGGCCGCAGCTGCCGAGGGCGGCAGCGGAAAGAAGCACGGCCAGATGTATGATGTGTGGCGTCACCTGAGACGGAACAAGGGCGCCATGGTAGGTCTGGCGATCGTCATCCTGTTGATCCTGATGGTGATCTTCGCCGGCGTATTGTTCGATTATGACAGTGTGGTAATCAAGCAGGATATCAGCCAGAGACTGCAGACTCCCTCTGCTTCCCATCCTTTCGGCACTGACGAGCTGGGCAGAGACATTCTGGCCAGAATCTTCCACGGCGCCCGCATGAGCTTGGGCATCAGCTTTGTGGCTGTGTGCTTCTCCCTGATCGTGGGCGGCCTGCTGGGTTCTGTGGCCGGCTTCTTCGGCGGCAAGCTGGACATGGTGATCATGCGCTGCATGGACATCCTGCTGGCTATCCCCAACATCCTGTTGGCTATCACCATCGTTGCGGCCCTGGGCGCCAGCAACCTGAACCTGATTATCGCTCTGACGATCTCCAGTGTGCCTGGCTTCTCCCGTATCGTGCGCGGCGCCGTTCTGACCGTGCGTGACTCCGAGTACATCGAGGCAGCGAGAGCCATCGGCGCAAAGAACGCCAGAATCATCCTGAGCCATGTTCTGCCCAACTGCATGGGCCCGATCCTGGTTCAGACAACCCTGAATGTAGGCTCTGTGATCCTGTCCACAGCGGGTCTGAGCTTCCTGGGCCTGGGCGTGCAGGCACCCCGTCCGGAATGGGGCGCAATGCTGTCCAGCGGCCGAACCTATATCCGCGATTACAGCTACATCACCATGTTCCCCGGGTGCATGATCATGATCACGATCCTGAGCTTGAACCTGCTGGGCGACGGTCTGCGTGACGCGCTGGATCCCAGACTGAAGTAAGACAGGAGGAAAAGAGCGATGAGTGACAAGAAGAACCTTGCTGTTGAGATCAAGGATCTGGTGGTAGAGTTCCGTACGGACGACGCCATCGTCCAGGCCGTAAACGGACTGGATCTGGAGATCGAAAAGGGCAAAACCCTGGGCCTGGTAGGTGAGACCGGTGCAGGTAAGACAACCACAGGTCTGTCGATCCTGCGACTGATCCCCGATCCTCCTGGAAAGATCGTCAGCGGCACAATCAAGCTGGGCGGAGAGGACATCTTCGCCAAGAGCGAAAAGGAAATGGAAAAGGTGAGAGGCAATCAGGTGTCCATGATCTTCCAGGACCCGATGACCTCCCTGGACCCTGTTATGACGGTAGAAGACCAGATCGCCGAAGTGGTGGAGCTGCATGAAAATGTGAGCCATGCCAAAGCGGTAGAGAAGGCGAAGGAGATGCTGGAGCTGGTAGGTATCCCCGGCGAGCGTGGTACGGAGTATCCGCACCAGTTCTCCGGTGGTATGAAGCAGCGCGTGGTTATCGCTATCGCCCTGGCCTGTTCGCCGGCCCTGCTGATCGCCGACGAACCCACCACTGCTCTGGATGTTACCATCCAGGCACAGGTTCTGGAAATGATGAAGAACCTGAAAGAGCAGTACAACACCTCCATGCTGATGATCACCCATGACCTGGGCATCGTGGCGGAAATCTGTGACACAGTTTCCATCATCTATGCGGGCCGGATCGTGGAGCACGGCACCCTGGAGGATGTGTTCGATTACACCCGCCATCCGTATACAGAAGGTCTGTTCAACTCTCTGCCTGATCTGGATCACAGAGAGCAGCGCCTGAAGCCCATCAAGGGCCTGATGCCGGACCCCAGCAACCTGCCTGCCGGGTGCGCATTCTGCCCGCGGTGCGATTACGCCATGGAGATCTGCAAGACACAGAAGCCGAAGCGCGTATACCGCAACGAGGAGCATTATGTGGAATGCCATCTGTATAACGAAGAGAATATCAAGGAAGGGATGTTGAACCGGAAATGAGCGAGCAGAAAGCATTGTTAGAGGTAAAAGGCCTCAAAAAATACTTCAGCACGCCGAGAGGTATGCTGCACGCGGTGGACGACGTCACCTTCACCATAGGAAAAGGAAAGACCCTGGGCGTGGTAGGTGAGTCGGGCTGCGGAAAATCCACCACAGGCCGCGCCATCCTGAGACTGCTGGAGCCCACTGGAGGCGAAGTGCTGTTTGAAGGAGAAGACCTGGCAAAGCTGAGCAAGGAAGAGATGCGGAAGAAGAGAAAAGATCTGCAGATCATCTTCCAGGACCCGTTCTCCTCCCTGAACCCCAGAAAGACCATCAGCCAGACCATCGCCGAGCCTCTGCTGCTGAACAAGATGGTGTCTGATAAGAAGCAGCTGCAGAAGAAGGTTCTGGAGCTGATGGAGACCGTAGGTCTGGCCGAGCGTCTGTACAACACCTATCCCCACGAGCTGGACGGCGGCCGCCGTCAGAGAATCGGTATCGCCCGCGCTCTGTCCGTGAACCCCAAGTTCATCGTGTGCGACGAACCGGTATCGGCTCTGGATGTGTCCATCCAGGCTCAGATTCTGAACCTGATGGAAGACCTGCAGGAGCAGATGGGTCTGACCTATATGTTCATCACCCATGACCTGTCGGTCGTCAACCACTTCTCCGATGATATCGCGGTTATGTACCTGGGCAAGCTGATCGAGAAGGCACCTTCCGATGAGCTGTTCAAGAACCCGACTCATCCGTATACCCAGGCTCTGCTGAGTGCTATTCCGCTGCCCAACATCCACAAGCAGCTGGACCGCATTCTGCTGAAGGGCGAAATCACCAGCCCCATCGAGCCGAAGCCGGTGTGCCGTTTTGCAAACCGCTGCAACTACGCCACCGACCGCTGCCGGAGCGAAGAGCCTCAGCTGAGAGAGATCAGCCCGGGCCATTTCGTGTCCTGCTTCCTGGCCGAATAAGAAGCCTCCTGAAATACCGAAAAGCCGACGCAGTCAATCCTGCGTCGGCTTTTTTATTGCCTCTTTTTTGTCGTTTCTTGCAGAAAAAAGAAAGCGTGGAACAAGAAAAAACGCTTCGTCAAGAGGGAAAAGCTTGGAGTGATCTTGAAAGAAATTTTGCGAGGAAAAGGCAAAAAGAGAACAAATATGTGCAAATTCATCACTTGCAACGAAAAAATATGCAGACTAAATAAACAAAGTATACAAAAGCGGAAAATGAGAAAATGGAAGGAACCGAATAATTTTATGCAATGTGCAAAAAACGATGGAGAAAAATTCTACATTAAAAGAAGAACTGCATAACAATTATTAAATAAATCATAAACTTTTTATTGCAAAAATATTTTCGACAAGATATAATCGTACTACAGTTGCTCCAGGTGATAGGGGAGCAACGGAGTTCCTTATACGCATTGCATGTGTTTCGACACATGTTGCGGATACTTTTTGCCAAATGCGTTTCTAACAGGAAGGGCAGCATTCTGTTGGAGACGCAGGGGTAAAAAAATTACAGGAGGATCTTATGTGGAAATTCATTGTTAAGAGACTGATTATGCTGATCCCGGTATTGATCGGCGTAACCCTGCTCGTGTTCCTGATCCTGCAGCTGGCGCCAGGCGATCCGGCGAAGGTTATTTTGGGCGAGCAGGCCACCCCTGAGCAGATTCAAGAGCTGCGGGACTCCCTGGGCCTCAACGATCCGGTATTGGTGCAGTATGCCAACTACATCATCAAGCTGGTGCAGGGCGACATGGGCGAATCCTACAAGACTCGTGGACCTGTGTCTGACGAAGTATTCAACCGCTTCCCCAACACCATCAAGCTGACAGCATGCGCCATGCTTCTGGCCGTGGTTGTGGCTGTGCCGCTGGGCGTTGTGGCAGCTGTGAAGCAGAACACATTGTTTGACAGCATCAGCATGGTTATCGCGTTGATCGGTGTTTCGATGCCTATCTTCTGGCTGGGCCTGCTGCTGATTCTGTTCTTCTCGTTGAAGTTGGGCTGGTTCCCCTCCTCCGGTAGTGAGGGTATTCAGAGCATCGTGCTGCCCGCCGTGGCTCTGGGCTTCAACCACATGGCATCTATCGCCAGAACAACCCGTTCCTCCATGCTGGAGACCATTCGTCAGGACTACATCCGTACGGTCCGTGCCAAGGGCGTGGCCTATGGTGTTGTTATCCGCAAGCACGCACTGAAGAACGCGCTGATCCCCACCATCACGGTTATCGGTCTGCAGATCGGTTACATGCTGGGCGGCTCGGTGCTGACAGAGACCGTTTTCGCATGGCCTGGTGTTGGCCGACTGATGGTGGACTCCATCAATGGTCGTGACATCCCCATGGTTATGGGATGTATCATTCTGGTGTGCGCCACCTTCTCCGTGGTCAACCTGGTGGTTGATATTCTGTACGGCATGGTGGATCCGCGGATCAAGTCCCAGTACAAGTCGGGGGGTAAGAGCAAATGAGCAAAGAGAAAAAGAACACGGCCGCAGCTGCCGAGGGCGGCAGCGGAAAGAAGCACGGCCAGATGTATGATGTGTGGCGTCACCTGAGACGGAACAAGGGCGCCATGGTAGGTCTGGCGATCGTCATCCTGTTGATCCTGATGGTGATCTTCGCCGGCGTATTGTTCGATTATGACAGTGTGGTAATCAAGCAGGATATCAGCCAGAGACTGCAGACTCCCTCTGCTTCCCATCCTTTCGGCACTGACGAGCTGGGCAGAGACATTCTGGCCAGAATCTTCCACGGCGCCCGCATGAGCTTGGGCATCAGCTTTGTGGCTGTGTGCTTCTCCCTGATCGTGGGCGGCCTGCTGGGTTCTGTGGCCGGCTTCTTCGGCGGCAAGCTGGACATGGTGATCATGCGCTGCATGGACATCCTGCTGGCTATCCCCAACATCCTGTTGGCTATCACCATCGTTGCGGCCCTGGGCGCCAGCAACCTGAACCTGATTATCGCTCTGACGATCTCCAGTGTGCCTGGCTTCTCCCGTATCGTGCGCGGCGCCGTTCTGACCGTGCGTGACTCCGAGTACATCGAGGCAGCGAGAGCCATCGGCGCAAAGAACGCCAGAATCATCCTGAGCCATGTTCTGCCCAACTGCATGGGCCCGATCCTGGTTCAGACAACCCTGAATGTAGGCTCTGTGATCCTGTCCACAGCGGGTCTGAGCTTCCTGGGCCTGGGCGTGCAGGCACCCCGTCCGGAATGGGGCGCAATGCTGTCCAGCGGCCGAACCTATATCCGCGATTACAGCTACATCACCATGTTCCCCGGGTGCATGATCATGATCACGATCCTGAGCTTGAACCTGCTGGGCGACGGTCTGCGTGACGCGCTGGATCCCAGACTGAAGTAAGACAGGAGGAAAAGAGCGATGAGTGACAAGAAGAACCTTGCTGTTGAGATCAAGGATCTGGTGGTAGAGTTCCGTACGGACGACGCCATCGTCCAGGCCGTAAACGGACTGGATCTGGAGATCGAAAAGGGCAAAACCCTGGGCCTGGTAGGTGAGACCGGTGCAGGTAAGACAACCACAGGTCTGTCGATCCTGCGACTGATCCCCGATCCTCCTGGAAAGATCGTCAGCGGCACAATCAAGCTGGGCGGAGAGGACATCTTCGCCAAGAGCGAAAAGGAAATGGAAAAGGTGAGAGGCAATCAGGTGTCCATGATCTTCCAGGACCCGATGACCTCCCTGGACCCTGTTATGACGGTAGAAGACCAGATCGCCGAAGTGGTGGAGCTGCATGAAAATGTGAGCCATGCCAAAGCGGTAGAGAAGGCGAAGGAGATGCTGGAGCTGGTAGGTATCCCCGGCGAGCGTGGTACGGAGTATCCGCACCAGTTCTCCGGTGGTATGAAGCAGCGCGTGGTTATCGCTATCGCCCTGGCCTGTTCGCCGGCCCTGCTGATCGCCGACGAACCCACCACTGCTCTGGATGTTACCATCCAGGCACAGGTTCTGGAAATGATGAAGAACCTGAAAGAGCAGTACAACACCTCCATGCTGATGATCACCCATGACCTGGGCATCGTGGCGGAAATCTGTGACACAGTTTCCATCATCTATGCGGGCCGGATCGTGGAGCACGGCACCCTGGAGGATGTGTTCGATTACACCCGCCATCCGTATACAGAAGGTCTGTTCAACTCTCTGCCTGATCTGGATCACAGAGAGCAGCGCCTGAAGCCCATCAAGGGCCTGATGCCGGACCCCAGCAACCTGCCTGCCGGGTGCGCATTCTGCCCGCGGTGCGATTACGCCATGGAGATCTGCAAGACACAGAAGCCGAAGCGCGTATACCGCAACGAGGAGCATTATGTGGAATGCCATCTGTATAACGAAGAGAATATCAAGGAAGGGATGTTGAACCGGAAATGAGCGAGCAGAAAGCATTGTTAGAGGTAAAAGGCCTCAAAAAATACTTCAGCACGCCGAGAGGTATGCTGCACGCGGTGGACGACGTCACCTTCACCATAGGAAAAGGAAAGACCCTGGGCGTGGTAGGTGAGTCGGGCTGCGGAAAATCCACCACAGGCCGCGCCATCCTGAGACTGCTGGAGCCCACTGGAGGCGAAGTGCTGTTTGAAGGAGAAGACCTGGCAAAGCTGAGCAAGGAAGAGATGCGGAAGAAGAGAAAAGATCTGCAGATCATCTTCCAGGACCCGTTCTCCTCCCTGAACCCCAGAAAGACCATCAGCCAGACCATCGCCGAGCCTCTGCTGCTGAACAAGATGGTGTCTGATAAGAAGCAGCTGCAGAAGAAGGTTCTGGAGCTGATGGAGACCGTAGGTCTGGCCGAGCGTCTGTACAACACCTATCCCCACGAGCTGGACGGCGGCCGCCGTCAGAGAATCGGTATCGCCCGCGCTCTGTCCGTGAACCCCAAGTTCATCGTGTGCGACGAACCGGTATCGGCTCTGGATGTGTCCATCCAGGCTCAGATTCTGAACCTGATGGAAGACCTGCAGGAGCAGATGGGTCTGACCTATATGTTCATCACCCATGACCTGTCGGTCGTCAACCACTTCTCCGATGATATCGCGGTTATGTACCTGGGCAAGCTGATCGAGAAGGCACCTTCCGATGAGCTGTTCAAGAACCCGACTCATCCGTATACCCAGGCTCTGCTGAGTGCTATTCCGCTGCCCAACATCCACAAGCAGCTGGACCGCATTCTGCTGAAGGGCGAAATCACCAGCCCCATCGAGCCGAAGCCGGTGTGCCGTTTTGCAAACCGCTGCAACTACGCCACCGACCGCTGCCGGAGCGAAGAGCCTCAGCTGAGAGAGATCAGCCCGGGCCATTTCGTGTCCTGCTTCCTGGCCGAATAAGAAGCCTCCTGAAATACCGAAAAGCCGACGCAGTCAATTCTGCGTCGGCTTTTTCATTCGCAAGAAAATGCAGTAGTTTACTACACAAAATTGTAATGGTAAATTTGGGACAGTTGTGAAAGCGCGCAAAAACACCCGGATAGAACAGGATAAATTTCACAAAAAATAGGAATGTATGTAAAAGATGTGAAGAAAAGTTTATGGAAGTTACACCAAATATGGTATTTTGTTTGGAAATAAAATGGACAAATTGAATAAAAATAGATACGCAAAAGTTGCGAGGGGGGATTGCGGGGGAGGACGGGAATAGCATATAATAAGCCATACCACTTGCAGCCAGCCCACTGCGAAAGAGCATTCCAGCGCGGAGGGCACCGCGCATATGATGAAAGAGGTGAAAGGCATGAGTAACAGAAGAAAGCGTTTGGTCAGTGTATTGGCCCTTCTTACCATGACAGTAGGATTGTTTGCTGGCGTGGCTGGATGTAAAAAGGACGAAGGCAAAAGCAAAGGCGGTGCCAAAGATACCATCGTCATTGCCACCATGAGCGAGACCCCCTCTCTTACACCCAATGAGCATAACGCTGTGGCCGGTGGCTACATGAATCTTCTGACTTACGAAGGCCTTTTGCGGCGGGGCATGGACATGAAACCGGAACCCTGCCTGGCGGAAAGCTATGAAGCCATTAGTGATACCGAATGGGAATTCAAGATCCGCAAAGGGGTCAAATTCCACACCGGTGAAGAAATGACAGTGGAAGATGTGAAGGCCTCTTTGGATTGGGCCCAGAACTTCCCGCTGATCAAGACCAGCACGGAAAATATCAAACAAGTGGACATCGTGGATGATGAGACCATCAAGATCACCACTTTTGAGCCCTGTTCCATTATTTTGGATAATCTGACTGGCACCAGCAATGCCATCGTCCCCAAAAAGTTGATCGACGAAGGCAACAACTTCAACGAAAATCCCATCGGCACCGGTCCTTATGTCTTTAAGGAGTGGAAGATGGGCGATAGCCTTACCTTTGAAGCTTTTGACGATTATTGGGACGGGGAAGTAAAAATCAAGAATATGATCTGGAAGATCATTCCGGAAGGTTCCTCTCGTACCATTGCCCTGGAAGCCGGGGAAATCGACTTTATCGTGGAAGTGGAACAGATGGACATTGACCGTCTGGAAGGCAACGACGAGCTGGAAGTGTACAAATACGAAGCTACGGACTTCAACTTTATGCAGCTGAATCATGAAGTGGGCGACCTGGGAAATCCTTTGGTGCGCCATGCAATCAATTCGGCGATCAACAAAGAGAATGTTGTGACAGTGGCAGCGAATAATCTAGGGACGCCGTCCAAAGGTCAAACACCTAAAAATCTGATTGGCAGCTACGATGAAAACGCCGATGATTACGATGTGGAAAAAGCACAGCAGTATTTGGCAGAGTCCGGAGTGGATCCTTCTACCATCACTTTCTCCATTATCTGTTCCAACGATATGAAAAAGCGGGCCGGCGAAGTGATTCAGGCCGACCTGAAGAAAATCGGCATCGAATGTTCCCTGGAGAGCATGGATCTGGCTACATATTTGAGCACTACCACAGAAGGAAACTTTACTGCATGTATTGGTGGCTATAATACCACAGATCAGTTGATTTTCTGCAAAGGTATGTATCATAGCACTTCCATTGGTGGTTCCAACCGCTCTCGCTTGGTAGATCCGAAAGTGGATGAAATGATCGAAAAGGCCATGGTAACATTGGATGCAGATGAGCGGCAGGCTATTATGGAAGAATTGAATGAATACCTGAATGAGATCTGTGTACTGATCCCGTTGTGGCAGCCCACCGCTCTGCGGGCCTACAATGCCAAGCTGAAAGGCGTGGAGATCAACGCTGTTGGCAATCTGTATTTCCAGAATTGCTATTGGGAAGAATAACTGTTCGCTGCGAAAAAGAGCAAACAGAACAAATGAAAAAATCCCGGGAGATTTTCTCTCCCGGGATTTTTTGTAGTCTTTTCGGAGAAAAAAAGAAAAAATATCGGTGTGAGAAAGGGAAAAGAGCGCAATAATTACAAATCTATAAAAGAAAATTGAGAATTCGAGAAAACCAATAAAGTTTGTTAAAGATGCAACGAAAACCAGAAAATTCCTAGGACAAAGTGCACAAAAAATCGAAGATACTTAGGGAATCAAAGTAAAGTAAATGAGATATTATGCACAAAAGGATGCGGTAAAGTTGGGGGAATATCACGAAAAGATGCACAAAAAACAGCTTGCTATTTTAAAATTTTTATTGAATATTCTATGAACATCGCTTATAATGCAATCATCCGGTGAACCTGCTTGCGGAGGAGAAAACCGGGAAGGCGGCAAAGACCGTCAAACAATCTTACATGAGGTGAGACATTATGAGAAACAGAAAACTGCGTCTGCTGAGCCTGCTTCTGGCCACAGTCATGATGCTGGGTCTGCTGGCCGGCTGCAACAGCAGCGGTGGCGGCGACAAGAAAGGCAGCGGTGGCGGCAAGAAGGACAGCATCGTTATCGCTACCATGAGTGAGACTCCTTCCCTTTCTCCCTATGACCACAACGCTACAGCCGGTAGCTACATGAACCTGCTGACTTACAGCACTCTGTTCAACACCGATGTGGAAATGAATCCCCAGCCCAACCTGGTGGAAAGCTATGAAAACACCAGCGAGACCGAATGGGTCTTCAAGCTGAAGCAGGGCGTCAAGTTCCACAACGGCGACGAGATGAAGGCCGAAGATGTGGTCGCTTCCATCGAGTATGGCAAGACCTGCGCCGAAGTCAACCTGTACAACCAGTGCGTTGAGACCATCGAAGCTGTGGATGACTACACTGTCAAGATCACCACTCCTGGTCCCTCCGCCGTTCTGCTGAACCACCTGTGCCATCACGGCAACGCCATCGTTCCCAAGAAGCTGCTGGACGAAGGCCATGACTTTGCCTCCGATCCCGTTGGCTCCGGCCCCTATAAGCTGGTTGAGTGGAAGCGCGGCGACAGCGTGGAATTCGAAGCCTTTGCCGATTACTTTGACGGCGAAGCTCCCATCAAGCACATGACCTGGAAGATCATCCCCGAAGGTTCCTCCCGTACCATCGCTCTGGAAGCTGGCGAGATCGACTTCATCGTGGAAGTGGAAGCCATGGACTATGACCGTCTGGCTGGCAACGAGGAAGTTGCTCTCTATGAGTACGACGCTACCGAGCACAACTGGCTGATGCTGAACAACGAAAAGCCCGGCCTGGACAATGTGAATGTGCGTAAGGCTATGGACTGCGCCATCGACAAGGAAAGCGTTATCGCCGTTGCTCTGAACGGCATGGGCACTGCCATCTATTCTCAGGCTCCCAACAACATGCCTGGCGCCAGCGAAGAGAATGTGAACTCCTTCGACGCTGAGCAGGCTAAGAAGTACATGGATGAATCCGGTGTGGACCCTGCTTCCATCGAAATGAGCATCATCTGCTCCAACGATACCAAGAAGCGTGCCGCCGAAGTGATCCAGGCCAACCTGAAGGACACCCTGGGCATCAACGCCACCATCGAGAGCATGGACCTGGCTACCTATCTGTCCGTCACAGGTGAAGGCAACTACACTGCTTCCATCGGCAACTACACCTCCAGCGACATGGTTTCCTTCCTGGTTGGTGTGTTCCACTCCAAGTCCATCAACGGTTCCAACAAGACCCGTCTGAACAATCCTGAAGTGGACGCCCTCATCGACAAGGCTTCGGCCACCATCGATGCCACCGAGAGAGATAAGGTGCTGCAGGAGTGCATCTCCCTGATCAACACCCTGACTCCTCAGGTTCCTCTGTATCAGCCCGTCAACTTCCGTGCTTACAACGCCAATCTCCAGGGCGTTGAGGTTTCTCCCAGCGGCACTCTGTACTTCGAAGATGTGAGCTGGAAATAAGTTAAAAGGTACTGCTTGGAAAGAGCCTGCGCACAGCGCAGGCTCTTTTTTGCTGTGCATTTTGTCTGAGAGGAGGGAGGGTTTTGCACCTTTCTGTGCGAATAATTCACAATTCAGTAACAAATTTGAGATGGTGAAAAAATCGTATAATATGCTGTATTCCACAAAGGTAATAGGGCAATAAATTAAAAAGATGCACAAAAAAATAAATGAATTGTAAATTGTCTGGGGTGTACTTTGTTTGGTTTTGCCAATGCCAAAAAAGAAAAATCGTACAATATGCGAATAAATATTATGTGAAGATTAGGTGAAAAGAAACAAAATATTGCAAAATAGAAAATGGAGCATTATAATATTTAACAAATACAAAAATAATTTTTCAAAAAGTATTGGCAATTCTGTCAGAAGAATGAAAACATGTGGAAGTGTAAAGCGTGATTCGGCCAAGGCATAGCCTTTGTTGAAAATAATTTATGAGGTGAAAAATTATGAGGAAGAGGAAACTGCGTGCCATCAGCTTATTGCTGGCCGGCATTATGTCGGTTGGCTTGTTTGCCGGTTGTTCCAGTGACAGCGGCGACAATTCCAGCGATAAAAGCGACAGCGGCGGAACCAAAGACAGCATCGTCATTGCCACCTCTGGTGAGACCCCCTCTCTGTCTCCCACTGAGCACAACGCCGTGGCTGGTTCTTACATGAATCTGTTGACCTATAACACATTGTTCCGCTCCGGCATGGATCTGGAACCGGAACCCGATCTGGTAGACACATACGAGAACATTGATGAAAGCACCTGGCAGTTCAAAATCAAGGAAGGCGTCAAATTCCACAACGGCGAGACCATGACCGCCGATGATGTAGTGGCCTCTATCCAGTGGGCCCAGGGCTTTGCCGAAGTCAACCTGTACAACAGCGATATCGTTTCCATCACCAAGGTGGACGATCTGACCGTTGAAATCAAGACCGATGGCCCCGACGCCATGCTGCTGAGCAACCTGTGCCACCATGGCAACGCCATCGTTCCCAAGAGCCTGATCGATGAAGGTCACGACTTCAACACCGATCCTGTGGGCACCGGCCCGTACAAGCTGGTGGAGTGGAAGCGCGGCGACAGCCTGACCTTCGAAGCTTTTGAAGACTATTTCAAAGGCCCCGCCAA
>CALLCY010000092.1:0-13787 GCA_938000015.1 uncultured Clostridia bacterium | reverse complement strand
CGCATTTGGAAATAAGCAGAGGCCATCTGCCTCGTTTGCAGGAGGACAGAATGAGGGTCATCCCGTTTTCTTTCTCCCGCGTGAATGCGGGCGCTACCGCCAAAATGAGTAAAAGCAGGATCAGCAGATCGGAAAAGTCATAGGACAGCAGGGCCTCCCGAAGCTGAGTCGACAGCCAGCCATAGCTGTTCTGGGTGTTGAAAGCGCCCCCCGATTGATAGGAAAAATGTTCATCATAAATATCTCCCTCCACGCGGCTTTCCCCCATCTGGATCTGCACTTCGCCCTTTTTCATCACCAGGAAGATCTCCGCCTGCTGAGCCTGCACGGCCTCTTCTTCCGATGCATTGGCGAAAGTCTTTTCCCCATGGCGGATATAATAGCGCAAAGCGGGCTGGGTTTGCAGATTGCGCATCTGCCAGCGGTAATCGGACAGCTGGATGCGGATGAGCTCCTGAGGAATCTGCTGGATCTGCTGCTGGTTTTCCGATTCGAACCGGGCCAGAGGCTCCGGGGCCTCCGGGCCTTCCCGGCGCATGATGAACTTCCCGTCCTCGCTGCGGGAAAGAGCAAAAGTGCTCTGGTTGATCAGTTCGTTCAGGGCATCCTGCCAATAGGTTCCGTCCGGCGTGGTCAGTTCATAGGCCGTCTCCACGCCTTTCGTATCGTAATTGTAGGAATAGTTGTAAAATGCCTCGGACACCAGCTGATAATAGGCGTTGCGCAGATCGGACTGGGTGAGGGATTTGCCCGCTTGGATGGACTCCTCCCCTTCATACTTGGTGGCCACATGCAAAGCGGCGTCCTCCAGCAAAAGGGTGTCCCGGAACACAGCAGAATCGTTTTCATAGCTTTCGGCCAGCGTGGGCATAAAGCTGCCTGCGCTTGCTTTCCCCGCCAGGTCGAAGATCTGACAGGCTCCCCTGGAAAAACACGCTGCCGCCAACACAAGGGCCACGGCCTTCAAATACCAGGGATGACTAAATTTTCTCGATTTTGTATCCAATTCCCCATACCACCTTCAGATATTTCGGCTCTTTGGGATTGATCTCGATCTTCTCCCGAATGCGCCGTACATGTACCGCAACGGTGTTTTCCGGGCTGTAGGCCGGCTCGTTCCACACCTGCTCATAAATCTGTTCGATGGAAAAGACCCGGCCGGCGTTTTTGGTGAGGAGCAAAAGAATTTTGTACTCCACTGGCGTCATGCGCACCGGCTCGCCGTCCACCGTCACCTCCTTGCGCTCGTCGTCCACCACCAGCTCTCCGGTTTGAAACACATGCTCGCTGCTTTGGGCGCTGCCCAGTTTGGTATAGCGCCGCAGCTGGGATTTCACCCGGGCGATCAGCTCCAAAGGATTGAAGGGCTTTGTCACATAATCGTCGGCGCCGATGTTGAGACCCATGATCTTGTCGGTGTCCTCGCTTTTGGCCGACAGCATGATCACTGGAATGTTCCGGCTTTCCCGGATCTTCAAGGTGGCCCGGATACCGTCCATCCTGGGCATCATCACATCCATGATGATCAGATGGATGGTCTCCCTGTCCAGCACCTCCAGGGCCTCCTGGCCGTCATAGGCTTTGAAGATCTCATAACCTTCGTTTTTCAGATAGATCTCAATGGCTTCCACAATTTCCTGCTGATCGTCGCAGACTAAGATGTTCATCCCCACTTCCCCTTTCCTCCTTTGCGGTACATCTGTATGGTATCAGATGGTTCTTTCTATGGGTTTTATAAAACTCTTTCAAAATTCTTAATTCTTCCAAATGGCAAAACAAGCGGCCGTCGGGCCGCTTGAGAGTGTCAAAAAAGTGGCTTTTGCCAATGAATAAGGGGTAACGCAAAAGGGCTTTTGCGCCATCACATATGTTTTTTTACAGCTTATAAGGGCTGGTTGTTCCGGTTTAAAGCACCTTTATCTGAAGGCTCTTCATCACCAGGAAAGCCGCCTGTTGGGCTTCTTCCGTGATGGCCGCCACACAGGCGGAATCCACCGTGACCTGAGTTTCGGGCAGGGCCGCTTTGCACAAAACGGCGTTGGAGATGACGCAGATGTCGGTGACAACGCCGCACAGCTCGATTTCCTCATATTCCTTGCCTTCCAGCCACTTTGCCAGGGCCATGCTGCCGAAAGCAGGCTTTTCAAACCGGGGGCAGGAAGCGAGCAAACCGGCGGCTTTGCCGTAAAGCTGATGTCCTTCACTGCCTTTGATGCAGTGGGGAATAGGCAGGTTCTTCCCTTCCTGGGTTCTGAGGTAATCTTCCCCGTGGGTGTCCAGAGTGCAGATGATGTCCTGGCCCTCTGCCTGATAGGAGCTTATCTTCTCACACAGGGCGTCTTCGATCTCTTTGGCTGCGGGAAAGCCCAGGGCCCCGTCCACAAAATCCTTCTGATAGTCCACCACGATCAAGAGCTTTTTCATGCTGCCACCTCAGTCCAGTTTCTGAAATTCCAGAGTATATCCATTGGGATCGGAAAGGAAAAAGGAATACACCGGGAAGCGGGCATGGTGCTGGGGAGCGCCCTTCACCTGGCAGGCCGGGTTGTCCTTGATGCGCTGGTACACTTCATCCACCTGCTCCCGGCTCTCACAGTTGAAGGAGATGCACACGCCGGTGGCCATGGGCCGACCGTCCCCATATTCCACAAAGCCCAGATAGCCATAGCCGGTGTCCAAAATCAGGTTTCCCTCTTTTTCCTGATGAATGGTCAGTCCCAGTATATTGGTATAATAGTCCCGGGTTTCCTGCTGGTTCTGACAGGGGAAAAAGACAACGCTGGATTCCATCCACTTTTTCATGCTTTCACATCCTCCTCTTTTATGGGGTCACTACACCCATTATAGCAAGATTCCCCCGGCTCCACAAGGAGAGCCAGGGGAATTTACAGGCTTTAGATGGACTTTTCCACAAAGCGGGTGAGCATGGCGGCCACCTGGGCCCGGGTGCTCTCTTCGCTGGGATTGAGCTTTCCCTGCTCATCCCCCTGGAGAATGCCCTGTTCTGCACACCAGATCATGGCGTCCTGTGCCCAGGAGGCCACTGTGCTGCCATCGGAGAACTGCTCCAGAGCCTGAGCGCTTCCGGTCACTTCCGGAGAGCCTGCGGCCCGGTAGAGCATCACCGCCAGCTGCTGCCGGGTAACGGTGTCCTGGGGAGCCAGCTGGTTCTCTCCCACGCCCTGGATGATCCCATTTTCCGCAGCCCACTGGGCGGCCTGCTCATACCAAGCCCCCTGGGGCACATCCCCGAAGGGAAGATCGGCGGAAGCCTGAGGCTGGCTTTCCAGCCGGTGCAGCACCGTCACCACCATGGCCCGGGTCATGGCGTCGTTAGGAGCAAAGGTGCTTTCCATGGTGCCGGAAAACAGCTGCCGTGCGCCGGTGAACTGGGCATAGGGTGCAAACCAGTCCCCTTCTGCCACATCCTGGAAGGTAGCGGTGCGCTCTTCCAGGCGGATCAGGCCGGAGGCCTTCACCTGAAGGGCCACTTCCCCATCCCGCCATACCGAATAGGGCAGAACACGGGTACGGCCGTCGGAGAGCACCTCTACCGCCACCACCTGGCGGCTGCCCTGCCAGGGAATGGAGAAGGATGCCTTGCCCGTCCCTTCCGGCAGGGAAACCTGGGCGCTCACCTGGCCGTCTGCTGTGGTGGTCACTTGAGCCGTGGCGCCGGTATTGCTGTCGGTGATCGTCACAGTGGTATCCTGTGTGGTACCGCCACCGGCGCTTCCACCAGAGCCGCCGGAGCCACCTCCACCGATGCTCCCGCCACCAGAGCCGCCGGAGCCACCTCCACCGATGCTCCCACCGCCGGAACCGCCGGAGCCACCTCCACCCGGCGGGGTCACAGGCTTTTCGTCCTTGGTGGGTACATTCTGGATGGCTTCCCAGGCATTCTGTCGGGCGCTGATGGCTTCTTCCGGCGTCTCTGCCCGGTCGATGGCCGCCAGTCCCTGCTCCAGTGCCTGATTCAGCTTCTGCTTTCCGGTATCGGAATAAAGGGACTGATCCAGGCTGTCAAAATCACTTTTCAGCCCAGCGATTTCACTGTACTTTTGGTTGGCCAGTGCTTCCCGGATGCGCAGGGCCTGGGGCAAAGCAGATGCAATGGCTCCCTTCACCGGCTCTGCCAGGCCTTCATATTGGGCCAGGGCAGTTCGGTAATCGCTGAGATGCTCCCCTTTCACCTGGTCAAGCGCCCGGGTGCTCAGGCCCCCCAGCGACTGCACCCACTGGGCCGCCTGGCTCAGATGCTCCAGCTGCCCGGCTGTGTCCTGGAGCTGCTGGGCGGCCTGGGCGGCCACCTGCTGTTTGTCCTGGGCATTTGTGAGAGAGCTGAGCTCCTCCAGCCGCTCCTGGGCCAGATCCGAAAGGGCCTGGACAGCCAGGGTTTCACCCTGCCCGGCATTTTCCTCCGTCAGGCCGTTTTGGAGCAGAGCCAGAACCGGCCCATGGGCATTTTTCCAGGCCGAAACCACTTCATCTGTCCGGTCCTGACGGGTGGGAACCTGCTTCATGGCGGCGATGGCCTGATCCAGGGCGGCTTTCATCTCCCCTTTTTCCTGGGCGGCCTGGATGTTCTGAACACCGTCGTCATAAGCTTTGGTCAGAGTGCCCCAGTCCTCCTGGGTGTAGCGGAGTTCTTCTCCATCGCCGCTCTGATAGGAGTGGAATTCCTCTTCCAGGGCTTGGATGTATTCCTTTTGCTGCTCTGCAATGGAGGTGCGCCACACGGCGTACAGCTCCACGGTGCCGCCTGCCTCCGGGGTCAGACTGGTCACCTGAGCGCCATTGAGATATTGAAGAGGTCCGCCAGGAGTCCGGGACCAACCCACCAGCTCTTTCCCCTCCAGAGTGAAAGCGTCGGTGGTGAGGGTGACCGCCTTGTCATAGGTGGCTTCCAGGGTCTGGGTGTCGCCTGTGCCACCGTTGGCATGGAGCTTCACGGTGTAGGAATTGGCCTTCCACTGGGCATAGAGCCGGGCACGGTCTCCATCGGTATGCTCTCCCGCCAGGTTGCGCACCGTTTCGCCGTTTTGATAGGTGTGCTCATCCTCGTTGGGCTGAGTGCTCCAGTGAGAGAAGGTATAGCCCAGACGGTGGAACTGGTTTTCCGCCAAAACCACATCCTGATCCCAGGTTCCTTGCTGCTTTTCCATGGAACCGGCGCCGCCGTTGCCATAAAAGACAATGGAATAGTTGTTGGGAACCCGGCGGCCGTAAAGGGTCTGGCCCTGGGCTTCCAGGGTTTCGGGAGCGGGGATAGTGTATTCTTCATCCAAGAACCACTCCACCCGGTCGTGGCCCAGGATGGGGTTTTGCTCCTCGTAATCGTCCCGGTATACCGTCAGGCCAGGCTGGTTGGGCAGATAGATGGTGCGCAGGTCGTTGTTCCGGCCCACAAATCCGCCCCCTTCCAGCTTGGTGTTGCCGCTCATGTCCAGAGTGGTCAGGTTGTTGTGGTCGATGTGCAGGAAGGTCAAATTTTTCAAGTGGCGCACATCGATGGAGGTGAGCTTGTTGTCAAAGGTCTCGATGAACTCCAGGGCGGCGTTGTCGGAAAGGTCCAGCTGCTCCAGCAGATTGTGCCGGGAATAAAGCCAGGACAGCTGATAACAGCCCGACAGATTCAGGCTGGTCAGGTAGTTCATTTCGCAGTTAAGGGCGGTCAGCTGCCCTTTGCCGCTCATGTCCAGACTGGTTAGCCGGTTGAAGGAGCAGTTCACATAGTCCAGCTGATGGTTTTGGGACAGATCCAGATTTTTCAGCTGGTTGTTGGCACAGTACAGCTTTTTCAAAGCGGTATTTTGGGACACATCCAGTTTGGTCAGATTGTTGTAGGAGCAGTTGAGCACCTGGAGATTGGGGAAACTCTCCAGGCCATCCAGACTGGTCAGCCCCAGGCCGGACACATCCAGCTGGGTGACGCTCTGCCGCTCGCTGAGGGTGAGGATGCCGTCGGTGCCGATGCCATTAAGGTTGTTTTTGTTTTTCAGCCAGTTTTGCAGGATGGGATCGGAAAAGGTTTCCGCAATGGAAAGCTCCCCTTCTATGGAAGGAAGAACGGAAGAATCCGCAGCCAGGGCAGAGAAAGTCAGCTGCCCACAAAGCGCGGCCGCCGTCAGGGCGCTTGTGATCTTTTTCAAATTGGTATGCATTGGTTTTCTCCGTGGAATGGTATTTTCCGGCCTTTCAGGCCAAGATTGCCTCATTATACGGGCTTCTTGTCCCTTTGTCAATGGAAAAAAGCGAAGGGGTTCCAATGTTTGCAAAAATGTAAAAAATCCGCTGGGGCCTGTTTGGGGCCACAGCAGATTTTTCAGAAAAAGATCAATTTCTTTCTTCCTTGCGCAGACAAGCAGCTCGGGCATCGTATTCCATCAGGCCTGCACCGTAATTATAGCCTTCGTCCAGCTCGACTCCCAAAGCGTCAGGACTGTCCAGGGCGGCTAAAATTCTTCGTTTGTCCGGGGCGCTGTGCACTGGGTTGATGGTTTTGATCATTCCATCCAACATACCATCCAGCATCCCGATGGGAAAAGCAGCCGCCAGCTCCCCCTTATCAAACCGGCCATAGATACGGGTGCCCCGGCACAACAGGGAGATATTGATGTCATTGGTGTGATAAACTTTGGAAACCATGTCGGAACACATGGCCTGGTTTCCGTAAAAACAGAGATTCTGAGGGGCGCCATATTGGTAGGCATAGCCCTGCATCACCCGCATGATGGCCTCTGCAAAACCGGCGATGATGACAATATCCGCCTGGTCCATTTCCCGCAAGGGCCCCACTTCGATTCCATAAACCGGCATATCAATAAACTGCATGGCCTGGGCAATCTGACGCGCCACCGTATTGGTCCGGCACAAGCCGCAGTACTGGATGCTGCGGCCTTGGGCAATGGCTGGATCGGGCTTGCTCAGCCCCACGGCATAGCGGCCATAATCACAGGAGACAAGACCTTCCCGAATGATATAATGCTGCCCATCCATCGCATTGCGGATGTGAAAACAAAAAGAACCCCGTTTGGGCGCTTCCGGCAGGGATGCAGCCTGATAATCGGCTTTGAAATCCAAAAAGCGTACGCCCACCACCTCATGTTGCAGCTCCAGGGCCAAAGCGATTTGCCCCAGTCGTTTTTCTTCCATGTTTCCCACCTGTTTTCGATATTTTTCCTGCCTTGTTTCAGTATAGGCAGGAAATGGACCTTTCGTCAAATTGATTTTTGCAATAATGAAACGGGGAAAAATCGAAAAAGCCGATGGATATTGCTACAAAAACAAAAGCAGGCTGACGGCCATCACCGCCATACCGGCGATGAGGCCATAGATGGAAAGATGGTGCTCTCCATATTCCCGGGCCGCCGGGAGCAGCTCATCAAAAGAGATAAACACCATGATCCCGCCCACGGCAGCGAACAACACGCCGAATACGCCGTCATTGAAAAAGGGACGCAGCACCAGCCAGCCCAGAAGAGCGCCCACCGGCTCGGCCAGGCCGGAGGACAGGGAGTAGAAAAAGGCTTTCCGCCGGGAGCCGGTGGCCTGGTAAATGGGCACCGATACGGCGATGCCCTCCGGGATGTTGTGCAGGGCGATGGCGGCCACGATGGGCAGGGCTACGCCGGGCTCCTGCAAAGCGGAGACAAAGGTGGCCATGCCCTCCGGGAAATTGTGAATGCCGATGGCCAGGGCGGTGAAAATGCCCATGCGCATCAGCCCGGCCTCCCCCGGGGCTTTCTCCCCTTCTGGCTCCACCCCTTTGACTTCATGGGGATTTTCCGCTGAAGGGATACATTTGTCAATAAGGGCGATGAGCAGCATCCCGCCGAAAAAGGCCGCCACCGTGGCCCAGCTTCCCCCTTTTTCACCCAGGGCGCCGGTGAGAAACTCCCGGGCCTTTTGCAGAATGTCGGTCATGGACACATAGACCATCACCCCTGCGGAAAAGCCCAGGGCGATGGAAAGAAACTTGCGGTTGGTCCGGCGGCTGACCAGGGCGATCAGGCTGCCGATGCCTGTGCTCAGCCCGGCCAGGGCGGTGAGCAGGAAGGCGTATAAAATGGAATGATCCAAAAAGCATTCTCCTTTCGGTGTTTTTTGGTTCGCGTCAGCTAACCTTGGGCCAGTGTATCATGTTCCCCCCTTTTGGTCAATGGGGAAAAACAAGAAAAAAGCCGCGCTTGAATGGCGCGGCTTTTTGTGTGAGTTTTTCTGGAGAGCTTACCGGCGGAAATACCAGCCGGAATAGTTGTTTGTATAAGACTGCTGGGAAGAGGTGGATTGCTGGGTCAGGTCGGTGGTCTGCTTCATCAGCTGGCCGATCAGCTCCAGCACATCGGAAATGGGGATGGTATAGCCCATGCCTTCCACTTCGGTGGAGGAGAGCTTGGCGGTGTTGATGCCGATGAGCTCACCGTCCATGTTGAGCAGAGCGCCGCCGCTGTTGCCCGGGTTGATGGCGGCATCGGTCTGGATATAGGTGGAGGTGCTGCCGTTTTCATTGGTAACACTTCGGTCCAGGGCGCTGACGATGCCGGTGGTCACCGACTGGCCATAGCCCAGGGCGTTGCCGATGGCCACCACCTGCTGCCCTACTTCCAGAGAATCGGAGTTGCCGATCTCTACCACGGCGATCTGGGAGATGGTGTCGGAGCTGAGGTCAGAGCGGGCCACCTTGAGCACGGCGATATCCACTTCCTCATCGGTGCCGCACAGCTGAGCCTGACAGACGGTATTGTCCACGAAACTCACCGACAAGGTGGTGGCCCCTTCCACCACATGCTGGTTGGAAACGATGTAGAAATAATCATCGTCGGAGGCGATGATCACGCCCGAGCCGCAGCTGCTGGTTTCTTCCAGCTGTGTCTGGCCCGAACCATTGGGGCCGAAGCGGTTAAAGAAGTTCTGCACCTCCTGCACCGACACATTGGTGATGGCCACCACACAGGGCAGGCACTCTTCGGCCACATCGGACACATCCATGCCGCCCTTGCTGGAGGAACCGGTGCTGAGGGTGGCCACCGAGCCGGAAGAGGTGGAGGCCGTGCTGGAGGAAACCGTCTGAGGTTCTTCTTCCCACACAAGGGCGCGGACACCGTAGAAAGAGCCGGCGGTCACCGAGCCCAGCAAAGCGCCGCTCAACACCAAAGAAAGGGCCTTTTGGGCGATTTTTCTGCCTTTCCCCTGCTTGTTGGGCGATTGATTTTGATCCTGAGGCTGCTGAGGGATCTGGTAATTCTGATTATGATACATCTGAAGGTTTCTCCTTTCCAATGTTTGTTTTCTCGTTCCTTCTGTTATAAGGATATTCCCTCAACCCTAAATGAAGTTTAAAAACAACAAAAAAATCCCCCATAGCGGGGGATTTTTTCAGGCGGGCAAAGTCACCTGGATGGTGAGAAAGGACTCCCGGGGACTTTCGGCCCGGATCTTCCCTTTGTGGGCCATCACGATACTCCGGGCAATGGACAGGCCCAGGCCGTATCCGCCGGTCTGGCTGTTGCGGGAGGGATCAGTGCGGTAAAACCGGTCAAAAAGATGGCAAAGCTCCTCTTTTTTGATGGGTTGGCTGGTGGTGTTGGAAACCGAGAGCAAAATGTTTTTCCCCTGCTTTTCCAGACGGAAAAACAGCTCTCCCCCCTGGGGGGAATATTTCAGGGCATTGTCCAGCAAAATGGAGCACAGCTGCCGGATGCTTTTTTCATCTCCCCGGAAAGAGAGCATGGGCTGCACGGCAATATCCAGCCGCTTCTCCTGGTTCTGGGCCAGAGGGAGAAAGGAATGGGCCATTTCCTCCGTTACATCGGAAAGGGGAAAATCGATGGACTGAAAATGAAGTCCCTCCTCCTCCATCCGGGAGAGGTAAATCAGATCCTGGGTCAGCTCGGTGAGCCGCTGGGTCTGGCGGCGGATGTCCTGAATCCATTGATTTTCTCCGCACTCCATTTCCGCCAGGTCTGCGTCGGCCCCGATGATGGTCAAGGGGGTTTTCAGCTCGTGGCCGGCATCGGTGATAAACTGCTTCTGCTTTTCATAGCTTTCGGCCACCGGCCGGACGATGCGTTTGGAGAGAAAAAGCAGCAGCACCAGTACCGCCGCCAATCCTCCCAGGGCGATGGCCCCGCTGGAAAGCAGGGTGTTGCGGAAGGAAGAAAGGCTGCGGCTGCAATCCAGGAAAATGATCCGACTGACCACTCCCTCCTGCCATACCATATACCGGTAATTGCCCAGGAAGCCCTCCTGCTTCCCTTTTTCCCACACTTCCTAGCCGTATTCCCCGGCGGTTTCCCCGTCCACAGCGGCGATCTGCTGGGTTTCGGTCTGGATCACCTGCCCTGTTTCATCCAGCAAAACGGAGAAATACCGGGATTCATAGGGGGTTTCCGGCGTCAGCTCCCGGCCGCCCAGCAAATGCTGTTCCCCTTCGGGACGGTGGCCAAAGGCCTTGGGAAAAGTACCCCGGTTGACGCTGAGCACCTGCAAAATGGCGTCTGCATCCTCCACCACTTTCCGGTAGCTGACGAAGTTTACGCCGCCCAGAATCACAAATAGCACCAGAGTGAGGGAAAACATACAGGCCAGGATGAATTTCTTTCGCAGCGCCCGGATCATGAAAGCATCTCCAGAGAATAACCGGCGTTGCGGGTGGCCTTGATCTGGATATCGGCATGAAGGGCGGTGAGCTTTTTCCGCAGATAGGAAATATAGACCCACACCACATTCAGCTCCACATCGCTGTCATAGCCCCAGATCCGCTCCAGAAAACGCTCGGAGGAAATGAGCTGCCGGGGATTGCGCATGAGCATTTCCATCATCTGAAATTCCTTGTTGGCCAGGCGGTAACTGCCGGTGGGCGAAGACAGCTGGAAGGTGGCCTGATCCAGAGTGATGTTGCCAAAAGTCAGGCGGCTTGAGACCTGCCCCGTCTGGCTGCGGGTCATGGCCCGGATGCGGGCCATCAGCTCTTTGGTGGCAAAGGGCTTTGTCAGGTAGTCATTGGCCCCAGTGTCCAGCCCCAGCACCTTGTCCTCCACTTCTGATTTAGCGGTGAGCAGCAGCACCGGAATGGTACTGCCCTTTTCCCGCAGCTTCCGCAGCACGGTGAGCCCATCCATTTTGGGCATCATGATATCCAGAATCACCCCGTCGTAATTTCCCGACTCCAAATAATAAAGAGCCTCTTCCCCGTCGTAGACGGCGTCGGCGGAATAGTTGTTCTTTTCCAAAAGGGCCACAATGGCCTTGGACAGGCTTCTTTCGTCCTCGGCCAGCAGAATGCGCATATCCCCCGCCTCCTTTTCATTTTGTCGTTCCAGACATACCCTACCAGATGAACTTTAATCCTAATTTAAAGGATAACACAAACAGAGACCATTGTCATGGATATTTCCGATTGCCTTTAAACTCCAATTAGGGTTGTGCCGGTACAATCACCACAGAAAACCACACAAAGGAGGCAAAACGCCATGAAAGAACAACTGGTCTTTCAGCGCTATGAATTCAAGTATCTGTTATCCCGGTCTCAGCAGGAGGCCGTTTTGCGTGCCATGGAGCCTTATATGACCGAAGATCCGTACAGCCACAGCTCCATCCGCAATATTTATCTGGATACGCCCCATTTTCAGCTGATCCGCCGCAGTTTGGAAAAGCCGGTTTATAAAGAAAAGCTGCGGGTGCGCAGCTATGGCCGGGCCGGGATGGAGGACACCGTTTTTGTGGAACTGAAGAAAAAATACCGCTCGGTGGTCTATAAGCGGCGGCTTTCCCTGCCCCAGGATCTGGCCCTTTCCTGCCTTTCCGGCGCGTCTCCCTGGCCCCAGAGCCAGATCGGCCGGGAGATCGCTTACGCCATGGAATTCTATCCCGCCATCGCCCCTCAGGTCTTTTTGTCCTATGAGCGGGATTCCTTCCAGGGAAAAGAGGACGAGGCTTTGCGAATCACCTTTGACACCGACCTGCGTTTCCGCACCACCGGCCTGTCCCTGGACACCGGCACCTGGGGCCGAGAGATCCTGCCCCGGGACCGGGTGCTCATGGAGCTGAAGGTGCCCGGCGGCCTGCCCCTGTGGCTGGCCCGCACCCTGTCCCAGAACAAAATATTCCAGACTTCCTTTTCCAAATACGGCACGGTGTACCAGATGCTTCAGGAAAACAAATCACAGGAGGTGAAACGCTATGCTTGATACGATCTTTCAGGGGCTGTTTGACTCTTCGGTCACCACCCTCATCGCACCGGCGGATTTCCTTCTGTGCGTGGGGGTATCCCTTGTGATCGGCCTAGCCCTATGCGCCATGACCCTGTGGCGCACCCAGTACAGCCGCAGCTTTGCCGTCACTCTGGCTATTTTGCCTGGGGTGGTGTGCGTCGTTATTATGATGGTCAACGGCAATGTGGGCACCGGTGTGGCGGTGGCCGGGGCGTTCAGCCTGGTGCGGTTCCGTTCGGCTCCCGGCTCGGCCCGAGAGATCGGGGCCATTTTCATCGCCATGGGCGCCGGGTTGATCACCGGCATGGGCTATCTGGCTTACGGTGCGCTGTTTGCCCTGCTGCTGGGCGGCGCGACCATGCTCTATACCGCCCTGGGCCTGGGGGAAAGCCGGGGACCCTCCTCCTTCCGCACTCTGCATATCACCATTCCTGAGGACCTGGACTATGTGGGGGTCTTTGACGAGGTGATGGCCCGCTTCACCCGGAAAAGCACCCTGACCCAGGTGCGCAGCACCAACATGGGCAGCCTGTTCAAACTGACCTATGAGCTGACCCTGCGGGACCCGAGCCAGGAAAAGGCTTTTTTGGATGAGCTGCGCCTGCGCAATGGCAATCTGGAGATTTCCCTTTGCCATCAGGAAACCATGGCGGTCAGCCTGTGATCCCATAAAGGAGGAACCTATGAAACAGTTTTTGAAAAAAGCACCCTTTCCTCTGCTGCTTTCGCTGCTTCTTTTGGCCAATGGATGCCAGAACACCATTGCCATCACTGGCGAAAGCGGAGAAAGCGAGGAAACAAGCAGCCAGAGCACCAGTGCGGTGAATACGGCGGCGGTTATTGACACCGGCAGCCTGTTCAGCGACCGGGATCTGGATGGAAGCTATGACGAAGAAAGCGCCGTGGCCATTTCCCTGGAGGGGGATACCGCTTCCTGTTCGTCGGATGGGGTTTCCATTCAGGACGGCCAGATCCTTATCTCCCAGGAGGGAGTCTATCTGATCTCCGGCACTTTGGAGGACGGGCAGATCATTATCAACGCCGGGGATACGGACAAAGTTCAGCTGGTGTTGGAGGGCGCTTCCCTCACCAGCAGCACCTCGGCCCCCATCTATTCTCTCCAGGCCGATAAGGTGTTTATCACCCTGGCCGAGGGGTCGGAAAACACCCTGGCAAACGGCGGGGAGTTTGTGGCCATCGATGAAAACAACATCGACGGCGTCATCTTTTCCAAAACAGACCTGACCCTCAACGGTTCCGGCTCCCTGTCCATTGTATCTCCCGCCGGTCACGGTGTGGTGTCCAAGGATGATCTGGTGGTCACCGGCGGCACCTATCAGGTGGAGGCGCTGAACCACGGCCTGGAGGGCAAGGACAGCCTGTCCATCGCCGGAGGGGCTTTTTCCCTCACCTGCGGTAAGGACGGCCTGCGCAGCGAAAACACCGAGGATGCGTCCCTGGGTTCGGTCTATATCCAAAATGGTGAATTCCAGATCGATGTCCCCCGTGATCGTAATGGAGAGTTTGAACCGAAGCTGGTTCCAAAATACCAGAGAGATATTTCTGGCATAG
>CALLCY010000091.1:0-5957 GCA_938000015.1 uncultured Clostridia bacterium | reverse complement strand
AAGCCACTTTTTCGAGTTTTTGCAAGGGTCTGCGTGCACGCTTTTGCGCACACTGGCCCCTTGAGAGGTGCAAAAAACCACGCACCGGTCGCGGCTTTTTGCGAATTGATCATGGCCGGACGACCATTTATGCCGCCCCATCACAGGGGCGGCTTTTTTAATAGCCCATTTCCCGCAGGATGCGGGCCAACACCCGAAAACGCTCGCCCAGCATTTCATCGTCCTGGGCCAGAGCCTGATAGAACAAGGCAATATCCTCATCAATATGGGGATTCTCCCGGCAGATATCCACTGTCATGGCATCTCCCTGCAACCCTACCCGGGCCACCGGACCGCCCTCTTCCTCATAGAGCTTGGGAAAGCGATAGGCCTCCCGGAAATACAGCCGGGCCTGACTGATGAGAATCGCCAGATCCAGCGCCCGGTGAAGGGGCAATTCCTCCGATTGCCGGGACCACTTCTCTCCGGTGTACCGCCAGACCTTGGCGGAAATATCCACCTTTCCCCGATCATTCCATTGAGCCAGACCCAGAGAAAGGCCCTTGGCATCGCTATGATAGGCCATGCGACCATCCACTTCTTCGTAGTTTTCCACCACGACCACCGGTTTGTGCTTTAATGTGGTTGGGATCTTCATAAGTTCCTCCTGTATGCAGTAAATTAGTAAATTACTTATTCAGTACTTTTGGTAGTATATCATAGTCCTGCCGCTCTGTCAACAAAACAAAAAGGCCCCAAAGGGCCTTTTTACTATGTTTGCCTATGTTTTTTCCACTCCCGGATCTGCTCCAATCGTTCTTTGAAGCGTTTTTCCAGTCCTTGTTCCGTAGGGTTATAGTATTGCTTTCCCCGGAGAGATTCCGGTAGGCATTCCATATCGGTGAGTTTTTCCTGGGTATCGTGGGCATATTGATAGCCCTCCCCATAATGGAGTTCCCGCATCAGCTGGGTGGGACTGTTGCGCAGATGGAGCGGCACCGGCTGGGCCAGCTGTTCCAAAGCATCCCGTTTGGCCCGCTCATACCCAACATACAGGGCATTGGAGCGAGGGGCCAAAGACAGATAGACCACCGCCTGGGCCAGAATCACATTGCATTCCGGAACGCCGATAAAATGGCAGGCTTGATAGGCATCCACTGCCAGAGACAGCGCCCGGCTATCTGCCAGACCAATGTCCTCGCTGGCAAAACGAATCAGCCTGCGGGCCACATACAAAGGATCTTCTCCCGCTTCCAACATCCGGGCCAGCCAATACATGGCGGCATCCGGGTCGCTGTTGCGCATGGATTTGTGCAGGGCGGAAATCAGGTTATAATGCTCCTCTCCATTTTTATCATAGAGCAAGGAGCGCTGACCGATGCACTGATTCAGGATATCCTCTGTGACGAACACGCCCTCCTGTGTCTTTTCCCCATTGAGGGCTACCATCTCCAAGGTGTTGAGGGCCACCCGGGCGTCCCCATTGGCAAACAGGGCGATTTTCTCCAAAAGTGCTCTGTCAATATGTATATTTTGCTCTCCCAACCCCTTTGGAGATGTCATCGCCCGCTGAAGCATTTTCACCAGGGCCTCTCCGCTGAGAGCTTGCAGCACAAACACCTTACACCGGGACAACAGCGCCGAATTGATCTCAAAGGAGGGATTTTCCGTAGTAGCTCCGATGAGGATAATGCTTCCTTTTTCCACATAGGGAAGGAAGGCATCCTGCTGGGCTTTGTTGAACCGATGGATCTCATCGATGAACAAAATGGTTTTTTGCCCCAACAGCCGGGTGGTTTCCGCCTGGGCCATCACCTGGCGCAGCTCTTTGATGCCGCTGGTCACGGCGCTGAAATTGACAAACTCCGCCTTGGTATGTCGGGCAATGATCCGGGCCAGGGTGGTCTTGCCCACTCCTGGCGGGCCCCAGAAGATCATGGAGGGCACCTCATCCTGCTGGATCATCTGCCGCAGCACCTTCCCCTGCCCCAGAAGATGCTCCTGCCCCACATAATCCTCCAATGTCTGGGGGCGCAGCCGGTCGGCCAAGGGTTGGCTCAGACCTTTTTGATCAAAAAGGGATTGTTGCATTCCCCCATCTCCTTCCCACTTTTATTTTATTGTATCACCGACGCCCTTTTCTGAAAAGCCCGGAAGCCCCAACAATTCCTCCAGAGGCACCCGCAACGCCCGGGAAAAGGCCACCAGCTCAAAGTCTGCCACAAACCGCTCCCCCATTTCCACCCGGCTCACCGCCTTCTGGTCCAGCTGCACTTCCTGAAGCTGAAGCCGGGCGGCCAGTTCTCCCTGGGACAGCTTCCGTTCCCGTCGAAAACGGCGGATCTGCTCCCCACAAATATTGCTTCTGCCTTTGTAATCATAAATTTTCACGGCAACCCTCTACCATAAAGATGACTATTTTTTCTTGACTTTATCACAGTCATTTGGTAGGCTTACCGTAAAGATGACTAAAATACATTTTCTTCTGGGGGGTGCACACCATATGGGGACCTTGGCACAGGAACCGGTCAAAGTGATATTCTGCCGCCCGTGGCAAGAAAAACGCGGGGCCTTCTTGCTGTGGATCGCCTTGGAGTATACCCACCCTGGTCCGGATGGAGAAAGCTTTGCTTCTTCCGTTTTGTGCCATGCTTTTCAAAATAAAAAGCTCCTGATCCCCGGATTGGTATCAGGTCAACCGCTTTTTTGTGCCAAAACTGCTTTCCGTCCTTTGGAAAAAGGGGAAAAGGCGCATATCCACCTGTCCTACCAACTGCCGGAGCCGGAGCATCCCGTGGAACTGGAGATCTCTTCGTTTGCCCCTTTCCTTCCACCTCGCTGGCAATGCCGTTTTGTTTTATCTCCGCCCTGGCAGACACTATAAACTTCCCACAAAAAATACGCCGCAGAAAATTCTGCGGCGTATTTTCACTTTGATGAAGGTTTGTTGCCCTCAGAGGCTTTCTGAATAAAACGGGCCACTTTTGCATCTTCCATTTTGATGTGATTGATCAACCAACTGACCAGCTGCTTATTGAGCCGTGATGCCAGTTGCGCTGTGCCACCTTCCACTTTTAACCGCCGTGCCAGATCCTCGGCCACCTTGCCAAAAGCCTGGTGATACTGATGGTGGCTTTGATAATCCGGATAGCCGTATTGCTGCTGCAGCTGCTCTTCATGGGAGAAATGGGCATAAGTATGCTGAACCAAAAAGTCCACGATGCGGTTCAGTTCCTCCTGCTTTTTCTCTTCGGCGCAGGCTTCCAGCAAACGGTTGACCGAACTCAGCAGCTGGCGGTGCTCCTGATCGATCTCCTCATTGCCGGTTTCCAGATCTTTGGACCAAACCCATGTCATCACCACGCCACCCAAACTATTTCGGGCAGCTTTCTTCATATTTTTCAACGCATACATCCGCTCATCCGCCTGCTTCATCACTTCAGCGGCAGAAAGAGCCTCTCCCCCATCCACATACACCACACCATAGCTGAGGGACATGGGAAAACGCTGCGATTTCTCTTCCAGGATACGATCCAGTCGTTCCATCTTTTCCACAATCACTGGAGCTTTGCAGCGGGGAAACAATGCGGCAAATTCATCGCCGCCGATCCTACAAATCAGGTCTGTGGAGCGGCTGGCCTCAAGCAAATGACGAGCCACTGTTTTCAAATATTCATCGCCGGCATCATGACCGAAATTGTCATTGGCATATTTCAGCCCATCCAAGTCGATCATACAGAAGGTGAATTCCTTCCCTTCCTTCAGCATTTTCTCCAAATTCTCCAAACAAAACCGGCGGTTGTACAAACCTGTCAGCACATCTGTATAGGCCAGCCCTTCAATCTGTTCCTGATATTCCCGCTCACTGGTCACATCGGTGATGATATGAGCACAGGCCATCTTTCCACTCCATTGGATACCATAGGTACGAATCCGGAATGTGCGCCGACTCTCGCAGCAATGATATTCAAACTCCCGATTTTCGCTATGTTCCCGGCCACAATGACGAATGAACTCCAAAAACTGATGATAATTGCCACAGTTATATTGATCGGGTGTGGGATGCTCAAAAAATTGTTTCGCGCTTTGATTGGAATAAACCACTTCCCCACTTTCCCGGGATATGACTATAATCCAATCTTTCAAGCCGTCCATCACGGCCTTCATCAGTTCCACTGATTCGCTCTGAACCTGGGACTGGATCTTCAGCTGAGATTCCCGCTCAGCCAGCTGGACGATCATCCGATTGAAAGAATCTGAGAAATCTCCCAAAAAATCCACGCTCTGGCTGTAATCCCCATTGGCCACCTGATTGGCCTGCCAGGTCAAATGCTTCAAGGCGGAGTGAAGCTCCTTCAAGCTGCCTGCCAGGAAATTATGACGCCCCGGGGCGGGAATGTCCAGGTTCCCTTTTCGCAGCTGATCCAAAAAGCCATTGGCTTCGGCCAGGCAATCGGCCAGATAAAAGATCCCATCCTGAAGGGTTTCCAGTTCCTCCGACTGCACCCGAGGCTCTTTGGAAAGGGGGCGGTTGAGCAGAATGGTGCGAAGCTGCTGAACCAGAAGGTCAATGTCCTGATTATCCATTTTGCTCGCTCTCTTTTGATTTCACCGATGCTTCGAAACGACACACCCGGGAACCGGTGGCCCAGCAGTCCACCTCGGTGACCACATACTCCTTTTTTGTGTATACCTTCAGCACTCCGGCCAGGAACCCCTCATCATAATTGCACACCGTTTCCCCAGTGATGGGCAGACCGGAGCAGTCCAGGTCTTCTCCCACTGTCAGCACAGCTTCTCCTGTATCCGGATCAAATTTCTCCACCCGCAAAATGCCGATCTTGCTCTCTTCCAGCACACTTTGCAAATGGGCGACAAATTCATTAAAAGGCAGACTCAGATCCAGCAGATGATTGGCAAATTCTTTGCCTGCCAACTCGCCGGCTTTGCGGAAAATCTCCACCGTTGCTTCATTGCCATAGCGCTTGGCCAGCTCGTCCTTGATGGTAAACTGGAACAGCCGGTAAACAAACACCGGCATCTCTTCTCCTAGGTTTCTTCTTCCGTCAATCACATCGCCGATGGATTCCCAAGTAAATTTGTTTTCATCCTGCTCCGAAAACAGATTGAACATCATATTTTCCTCCCTATCCAATGCCGCACTCCCGCGGCACTTCAAACTCTCTTTGCCCTCCATTATCTCTTAAAAGAGGAAAAAAGTAAAGACCCGCCTCTGTTTTTCCTTCCCTACTGATGAAGTCTATGCTTTTCCTTTGGCCTGACGAAAATAGTCCAACAATTCATATATAATGCGTATTTCCCGCTCTGTCAGTTCTGACAAGTCGATCTGCCTGGTTTGCTCCAGCTCCAAAATAAAATCGGCGGAAACATGAAAAAGCTTAGCCAGCTCAATGATGTTGATGGCCGTCGGTGCGGAAAGTCCGCTTTCCCAGGCATTCACAGAGGATCGGGTCACTGAAAGCCTCTTGGCAAGCTCCGCTTGGGAATAGCCAGCCCTCTCCCGCAGAGCACAAATGGTGTCACTGATCATTGCAATCACCTCTTGTCAATTTTACAGGACATAGAATGATTAGAAATTGTCATTCTATGTATAGTTTTATTGACATCCAAGAATTCTTATGCCAAAATATAGATGCTATTATTGCCAAAGAAAGGATGACCATTTGATGAAGCGACGCCTTGTATAAAAAACACCTGCTTGGCAGGTGCTTTTTCTCAATCGCTTTTCAGAAAACAAAAAAGACATCCGAAAGGATGTCTTTTTTGCTGTTGGAGGCGCCACCCAGAATCGAACTGGGGAATAAAGGTTTTGCAGACCTCTGCCTTACCGCTTGGCTATGGCGCCACATCATATACAGTTTAGATATATGGCAGGAATGCAAAATACATTCCTGCCATATTTTGGAGCGGATGACGAGGCTCGAACTCGCTACCTCCACCTTGGCAAGGTGGCGCTC
>CALLCY010000090.1:0-4746 GCA_938000015.1 uncultured Clostridia bacterium | reverse complement strand
TTTTGACGGTCTTTTTGAATCAAACAGATTTCCTGGAGCAGCTATGGAGAAGTCGAGGCAGGCGATGATAAGGAAATACAGGGGACGGCGGGTATCGCCCATGGCCCGGAGGATACCCGAGCCGATGTTATACGCAAAGCTGGGGATGGTGCCCACAAAATAGATCCGCAGATAAAGCTGGGCATAATCCATGATATCCGCAGGGGTGCCCATGGCGCTGAGGGCCCAGTGGGAAAGCCCCAGTCCCAGCAGCATGATGGCAGCCCCCACCCACAGCGCCAAAGCCATGGAAGTGTGCACTGCTTTTTTCACATCGTCAAAACGGCGTGCGCCATAGGCCTGGGCAATGACCACCGTGGCGCCAGAAGAGATGCCCACAAACAGATTGACGAAGAAATTGATGAGCACGCTGGTGGTACCGCCCACAGCGGCCAGGGCCTCCTTGCCCACAAAATTGCCCACAATCATGGCGTCAGCGGTGTTATAGAGCTGCTGAAAAAAGGTACCTAGCAAAATGGGGAAAAAGAAGGCCAAAAGCTGCTTCCAGATCACGCCGTCAATGATAGGGTTTCCCGTTTTTTCCATGGTCTGTTTCATATTGATTCCTCCTTTTCCCGAGGGAGGATTTTTCCTCCCCTTCCAGCCCAATATAGCATCCCCTCAGGAGGAAAGTCAAGGCGGGAGAGCTCTTTTTCCCCTTTAAAATTTTACCCCTTCCGCTTTACCCTTCTTTGTCCTGTTTGCACAGGGGAGGACCGCCAACTCGGCTCCTCCCTTTGTCCCCATTGCCCCTTTTCCTATCATTTTTTGTCTTTTCTCCACAAACCACCGAAAAAAGACCGGAGAGCCTTTTTTTGCGGCTCTCCGGCAGAATGCAATCTTCTTATTTTACCGCCCGGCGGACGCCCAGGAAGTGCTGGATGTTCAGGTCTTCCGGAATGTCCAGGCCATGGTTGCCGTGGACATCCTCCTGCTGGTGGACGCCGTGATCCGGACAGAAGGCCACAAGACTGGTCTTGTCCTTCCAGCTTTCGGCGGTCTTACGGCACAGACGCTGGAAAATGCCGATCTGATTGCTCAGGGCCTGCATGGACAGCAGGGAATCCACCCCGGTGCAATGCATCACATCGTCATATTCCTGGGTATAGGCCACGATCACATCGTATTGATCTTTATCGATCAGCTCCAGGGCTTTTTCCTCCACCTCTTTGTCGTAGGGCAGATAGAAATAATCGATGGGCCGATTGTTATAGATTATGGCCATGCTGGAGCCTTCTACCGCCACCAGGGCCACCTTCTTCCCTGCACGAACCAGAGCGTCAAACAGGGAATCGATGGCGATCACCGGCTTTTCATAGGCCTGGATACCATGGACTTCCGGCTGGGCGCCGGTGTACATGGTGCCGAAGCACACCGGGGTCACCGAAGGCATCACCGCCCGCAGAGGCAGCACCAACTGGGTCTGCTCCAGCACCGGCTGGAACATCAGCCGGTTTTTGTGGAAGAGCCACTGGGCCACGGCGTCGGGGTTATAGATCAGCGCCCGCTGAATGGGGCCACCGGCCTGTTCCTTGAGCAGCTGTACCGCCCAATCCAAGGGCGGCTCGGCCTGTTCCGGGGCGGGAACATCCAGTACCGCTGCCAGAGTGGAGCAAAGACGGGCCAAAGAAATGCTGTTTTTCGCTTCCATAGAAAATTCCTCCTTCTGTGATGCTTTATTTCTATATTGATGTTTTACAATGGATCATCCCAATTTTGCGATCTCCTGCAAGCACCGTGTCATCGGATCTTCCTCCGGGCCGATCTCAATATCCGGATGAGTGCCCTCTACATTCAAACAGGTGCCGTCCTCGTTGATAAAATAGAAGGGGGCATACCGCATCATCATTCCACTATTAGGCATGGCCACCGTCATGTTGGCAGGCGGTGTCGGTGTCATCGTGCTGCTGGCTCCTCCCGTCTGGGTGCCCACCAAAGTACACAGCTCATTCCCTTTGGCAAAATGGACCAACCCTTCGGCAGAAGAAGCTACCACATGATCGGTCAAAATCCAGATCCGGCCTTCAAATTCCTGCCCATCCGGATTTTCCGCATGGGTGTAATCATTGACCTTCTTTTTGATCGCCACACCGTCGCACTCTTCCAGAGACTGCATATCCAGTTTGGGATAGTCCATGATGCTCAAATCAGAAACGGGCCGCAGCTCCACATCGGGATCGTTCTCCGGCCAGCCATCCCACATCTGCACATTCACGCTTCCCAACTTGTAGGCCGCCACTTCCTCACGGGAAAAGACCTTTCCGGCCCACAAAGGGTCCAGACCCTCAGACCAGATCAGACTGTTACCGCCGGAATTTCCCGTGATGTCAATGATAAAATGCTGAGCGTCCAGATTCTCCCGGCAGAAAGTCCGCAATTTTTCAATCACAACTTGAGAGACTCCCTCTCCATAAAACCCCAGGCTTTTCAACCGAACAATGGCAATCTCATCTTCACGGGACAGCTGAATATTGGCATCCATCACTGCATTGCTCTGTTCCCCCGCTTCATTCTCTTGCAGCCGAGTGGCTTCCTCCATGCTTTTCAGCTGGTATTGATAGCGAGGAAGAGTCTCTGTCCATTGGTAAAACGACTGCACTTTTTCTGATTGGAACACTTCTTTTGCCGTTTCACTTTCCCAAGAACCTGCATTTGTATATTGATGATAGAGCCGTGGATCGATCACACAAATATGGGCAAACATTCCCAATCGGCTGCTCACCATTTCCATGATCTGCACAAATTGCTCTGCATCCCCATCCCGTAAGCTGAAAACCATCTGCTGGTATTCCTGCTTGATCTGCTCCAGATTGATCCCCTGTTTCTCTTCAATCAAGCCAAAGGTAGCGCAATTTTCCTCCAGTGTGGTCCAGAAAAAGTCATAGTCCTCCTGCATCATCTCCCGGGTGTAGGTAGCCGGGTCGAATACTTCCAGCTCCTGCTTCTGCGGCTTCTCCGGCGCACTCTCCTTTGGAGCCGGGCCGGTTTGCACACAGGCCAGCAGGATCACCGCCGTGGCCAAAGCCAGAGCACACAGCCGCTTCACCATGGCTTTCCCTCCTTTTTCCATCACCTGGATAACAAAAAGGCCCCCGGATGCGGGGGCTTTTTTGCGTTATTGTTATACATTGATTTCGGCTTTACCGGCATGGATATCCGCATGGCGATCCAGCACCGGCTGGACGCATTCACGCAGGAAGTCCTCGGTCTGCATGGCCGCGCAGCCGATGTATTTCTCCGGCTGGAGAATGCCCTCCAGCTCCTGCTCGGTCACTCCGAAGATGGGGTCCTGGGCAATGCGGTGCAGCAGGTCGTTGCTCTTGCCTTCCAGCTTCACCTGACGGGCGGCATCCATGGAATGTTCCCGGATGTGCTCGTGCAGCTCCTGCCGGTCGCCGCCCCGGCGGACGGCGTCCATCATGATATTCTCGGTGGCCATGAAGGGCAGCTCTTCCCGCAGATGCTTTTCGATCATCTTGGGATAGACCACCAGCCCTGCGGACACATTCTCATACAGGTTGAGCACAGCGTCACAGCACAGGAAGGCCTCCGCAATGCTCAGGCGCTTGTTGGCGCTATCGTCCAGGGTGCGCTCAAACCACTGGGTGGCAGCGGTGATGGCCGGGTTGAGAGAGTCGATCATCAGATACCGGGCCAGAGCGGCCATACGCTCGCAGCGCATGGGGTTGCGCTTATAAGCCATGGCAGAAGAGCCGATCTGGTTCTTCTCAAAGGGCTCTTCCATTTCCTTCATATGCTGCAAAAGGCGCATATCGTTGCTGAACTTGGCGGCGCTCTGGGCGATCAGAGACAGCACGCTGAGCACCTTGAAGTCCACCTTCCGGGTGTAGGTTTGGCCGGACACCGGTACGCAGCTTTCAAAGCCCATTTTTTGGGCGATCAGCCCATCCAGCTGACGCACCTTGCTGTAATCTCCATCGAAAAGCTCCAGGAAGCTGGCCTGGGTGCCGGTGGTGCCCTTGCTGCCCAGCAGTTTCAGCTCGCCCATCAGCTTTTCCACTTCCTCGATGTCCATGAGGATGTCGTTGGCCCACAAAGTGGCCCGCTTGCCCACAGTGGTGGGCTGAGCCGGCTGGGAATGGGTATAGGCCAGAGTGGGCATTCCCTTGTATTCCTCCGCAAATGCCGAGAGGGAACGAAGCACTTCCAGCAGCTTGGACAGGAGAATCTTAAGTCCCTCCCGCATGATGATCACATCGGTGTTATCTCCCACATAGCAGGAGGTGGCTCCCAGATGGATGATTCCCCGGGCCTTGGGGCAGCACTCCCCATAGGTGTGCACATGGGCCATCACATCGTGGCGGAACTTCTTTTCATACTCCGCCGCCTTGTCAAAATCAATATCATCAATATGGGCCCGCATTTCGTTCAGCTGCTCATCGGTGATGGGCAATCCCAGCTCCTGCTCGCTTTCGGCCAGGGCGATCCACAGCTTCCGCCAGGTGGAAAACTTGTACTGAGAGGAAAAGAGGTATTTCATCTCCTCGCTGGCATAGCGGGAATTGAGAGGTGTTTCATAAGAGCGATAGTCCTTCATGGGCACATCCGCCTTTCATCTATAAAATACTGCTTTCATTTTACACAAAATCCCCTCTTCTGACAAGGGGCGCTATTTCAAAAATCCGGCCACCAGTGTAGGTGTTACAATGATGTGTGACAAATAGAAAAAAGAAGAGCGAATAGGAG
>CALLCY010000089.1:0-25533 GCA_938000015.1 uncultured Clostridia bacterium | reverse complement strand
GTATGTGATATCGCAGGCATAGGCCTCCCGCCGCTCCTGGCTGCTCATGTCGTGGAGGATGGTGCCGCAGGTCAGGCCCATGAACCGGTAGACTTTGCCCATCCAGTCGCTGTCGCGCTTGGCCAGGTAATCGTTGACGGTGACGATGTGCACGCCCCGTCCGGTGAGGGCGTTGAGGTAAGCGGGCATGGTGGCCACCAGGGTTTTGCCTTCACCGGTTTTCATTTCGGCGATGCGCCCCTGATGGAGCACGATGCCGCCGATGATCTGCACCCGGTAGGGTTTCATCCCCAGCACGCGCCAGGCAGCTTCCCGGCAGGCGGCGAAGGCTTCCGGCAGAAGATCGTCCAGGCTTTCGCCTTTCTGATACCGGTCTTTGAACTGCTGGGTTTTGCTTTTCAGCTCCTGATCGCTGAGGGCGGCGTATTCCTTCTCCAGTGCTTCCACCGCCTGGACTTTGGGTTGGATCTTTTTCAGCTCTCGGGTGCTGGAGTCGCCAAAGAGCTTTTTGAGAAATGCATTTGCCATTGGGTTTCACCTACAAACTTCTCTGAATAATATGGATAATATGATTTTCGGCCCCGGGCCGGGAATTATTCCACTGTGTTGCACAAACTGCCGATGGGCGGGATGCGGCACTCCACTTTGTCCCCTTTTTTCAGAAAACGAGGGGGATCAAAGCCCAGTCCCACACCGCCGGGGGTACCGGTGGCGATGATGTCTCCCGGCTCCAGCGTCATACCCTGGGACAGATCGGCAATGATCTGGGGCAGGGAAGTGAGCAGAAGACGGGTGTTGGAGTTTTGGCGCACCTCTCCGTTGACCAGAGAGCAAACATCCACTTCCACCGGGAAGGGCAGGGCGCTTTTGTGGAGGATGCAGGGGCCCATGGCGGTGTAGCCGTCCAGGCTCTTGCCCCGCAGCCATTGGCTGTGCTGCTTCTGGATGGTGCGGGAGGACAGATCGTTGAACACCGAATAGCCGAAGATGTAGTCCTCCGCCTGCTCCGGGGAAATGTCCCGGCCTTCTTTGCCGATGATGACCGCCAGCTCCACTTCATAATCCAGCTGGCTGTCCAGATCCAGCCGGGCAGGGATATTCTCCCCATCTCCTAAAATAAAATGGGCCCGTTTGCCGAAATAGACGGCGTGATGTACGGCACCTTCTGTGGGAAGATCGGTTTTGGTTTCCTCCCGGTGGTCCCGGTAGTTGACGCCCACGCACAGGATATCGTGCAGTGGCCGGTCAATGGGAGCCAGAATATCCACTTGGGAAAGGGGAATGCCATCGCCCTGGGAGGCCTTTGCCAGCAACGGCAGCTCCTCCTCTTTCAAAGAGACGATCAACTGCTGCATGGTGCGCATTTCCCGGCAAAGCAGGGAAGAGAGGGGATGCACCGAGTTTTCATTTTGGGATAAAAGCCCTAAAACGGGCTGAGCCCCAGGAACCTTTTCCACATAGCGAACAAATTTCATAAGCCGTCCTTTCCGGCAGAAGGCTTCCGCCAGTGCCTGGTATGAACATAAGAGCATACGGGAATATTCTAACACAGTATACCACATTTTGAAAAGAAAGATATAAACAAGATATAAAATTATTGGCAGAGGGGGTTGCAGTGTTCATTCCGTTTCATTTGGACCATGAGTGCCGGGCAACATGAAAAATCTGTAAACACCACCAAAACCATATAGACAGAAACCGGGGGAATCATATATAATGATAGATACTTATGGGAGGTATCGGGATGATACAGTTAGAAGAACTGCGTACCAATTTGATCAATATAAAGCCTGAGCTGATGGAGCTGCGGGGAGCGCTGGATCTGGAAAACGGCGCCAAAGAGGCTGCCGAGCTGGAACAGAAGACCTCGGCCCCCGGTTTCTGGGATGAGCCGGAGCAGTCCCAGAAGGTGCTGCAGCGGATTAAGCAGCTGAAGGACAAAGCCACCCGCTATGAAAAGCTGGAGGGCCTTTATAACGACACCCTGGAGCTGATCGACATGGCTCTGGAGGAGGGCGACGAAAGCCTGTACCAGGAAGTGCAGCAGGATTACGACAAATTCCAGGCCATGCTGGAGGAAGAAAAGCTCTCCACCCTGCTCAAAGGGGAATATGACAAAAATAACGCCATCATGTCCTTCCACGCCGGAGCCGGCGGCACCGAGGCTCAGGACTGGACCGGGATGCTGTACCGGATGTATACCCACTGGGCCGAGCGCCGGGGATTCCGTTATAAGATTCTGGACTATATCGGCGGCGAAGAAGCGGGCATCAAAAGCGCCGACATCCTCATCGAAGGGGAAAATGCCTTCGGTTATCTGAAGAGCGAAATGGGCGTCCACCGCCTGGTGCGTGTTTCGCCTTTTGATGCGTCGGGCCGGCGGCACACCTCCTTTGCGGCGGTGGAAGTGATGCCCGAAATGACCGATGATGTGGACATCGACATCCGCCCCGAGGATCTGAAGGTGGACACCTACCGTTCCGGCGGCGCAGGCGGCCAGCATGTGAACAAGACCGAATCGGCTATCCGTATCACCCACATTCCCACCGGCATCATTGTGGCCTGCCAGAACGAGCGCAGCCAGCACCAGAACCGGGAAGTGGCCATGCGGATGCTCAAGTCCAAACTGATGGAGATCAAAGAGCGGGAGCACCTGGACAAGATCGAGGATATCAAGGGCGAGCAGAAAAAGATCGAATGGGGCAGCCAGATCCGTTCCTATGTGTTCATGCCCTACACCCTGGTGAAGGATCACCGCACCGGCTGTGAAAACGGCAACATCCAGGCGGTGATGGATGGGGATCTGGACAGCTTCATCAACGCCTATCTGAAGGCTTCGGCCACAGGAAACTGGGCAAAATAAAATAAGGAAAACAAACAGGGGCGGGCCACAGGGTCCGCTGGGGAGAGCCGTCCTGCTGGGGCGGCTCCCTGCTTTTTCAGCAAATTTTCTGAGTGCAAAGGAGAACAGTATGCGTATTGCGGCCATCGGTGATGTTTGCGGCCAGCCGGGGCTTTCCACTCTGGAAAAAAATCTGCGCCTTCTGCGGCGGCAGGAAGGCGTGCATTTCATCGTCGTCAATGGGGAAAATGCCTCTATGCGGGGAATCACCCCCAAGCAGGCCCGGTGGATTTTTGACGCCGGAGCCGATGTGATCACCCTGGGCAACCACGCCTATGCCCAGCGCTCCATCTGCGATTATCTGGACGACGGGGACCCCATCATCCGGCCCCACAATCTGGCGCCCCAGCTGGCGGGATGCGGCTTTTGCCATGTGGATTACAATGGAGTGGACATCTGCGTCATCAACCTGCTGGGGCGGCTGAATATGGATTTCCGCACCTCTGATCCCTTTGAGACGGCAGACCGGCTGCTGAAACAGGAGAAGGCCGACATTTTCCTGGTGGATTTCCATGCCGAGGCCACCAGCGAGAAAAAGGCTCTGGGTTATTTCCTGGATGGCCGGGTGTCGGCGGTGTGGGGCACCCATACCCATGTGCAAACCGCCGATGAGCGGATCTTGCCCCAGGGCACTGGTTTTCTCACCGATTTGGGAATGACCGGGGCCCAGGAGTCGGTGATCGGCGTCAAATACCAGCAGTCGGTGTCCTATTTCCGGGGAGAACTGGGTCCTCGTTTTGAATCCAGTGATCTGGACTGCGCCTTGCAGGGAGCGATTTTTGACATTGACGAAAAGACCGGCCGCTGCCAGAATGTGCAGCGGGTGAATATCCGGTAAAGAGAGAAGCGGCAACCATGGAAAAGGCGGGAAAACCGCCGGAAAGGAGGGACCCTTTTGTCCCAATTTATCGCAGAAGATCTGGGGGATATGGCGGTGCGGTGGGCCGCACCCATTCTGGAAAGCCCCGGCGTGCAGCATTTGTATACCACTCGTACCGGCGGCGTCAGCCGGGGGGAATTTGAAAGCCTGAACTTCCGCCACACCGGCGACAGCCCGGAGAACATCCGGGAAAACTGCGTGCGGGCCGCGGCGCTGGTGGGGTGTGATTATCAGGATATCGTCCGCACCCGCCAGGAACACACCGACCTCATCGATGTGGTGCGCCAGTGGGCGCCTGGAATGCGCATCGGCTTTGACAACAAGCAGCCCAGCGACGGCCTTGTCACCAATGTGCCCGGTGTCTGCCTTATGGGTTTTTACGCAGACTGTCAGCTGCTGATGTTCTATGACAAACGGAACCATGCCATCGGCTGCGTCCATTCCGGCTGGCGGGGTACAGCCCAGGCCATCGGAGAAAAGACCATCGCCCTGATGAAAAAGGAGTATGGAACAAACCCGGAGGATCTGGTGTGCGCCATTGGCCCTTCCATCTGCCAGGATTGTTTTGAGACCGATCGGGATGTATACGATCTGCTCATTGCCCGTTTTGGAAAAGAGGCAGAGCGGTTCTGCCAGGTGCGGGGAGACAAATTCCACTGGGATACCAAAGGGCTGAATTTCTGGCGTTTCACCCAGGCGGGAGTGCCAGCGGAACAGGTGGCCGTCAGTGAGGAATGCACCTGCTGCGGCGAGGAAAAATTGTGGTGGTCCCACCGGCGTCAGGGGAATCACAGAGGTGTTCATGCCGGATTGATCGTGCTGGAACGGTGAAGCCTATGAGACGATCTTTTTTGGCGCTGCTGCTGATTTTGTCTTTGGTGTGCGGCGGCTGCCATACCACCGAAGCCGGGGGAGAGACAGAGGAAAACCAGAATGCTGTGGGCCTTCCCCAGCAGCAACCAGAGGAAGAAGAGGAGACCACGGTGCCCGGCCAGAAAACCGCCATTGCCTTGGCTTATAATCCCTCCGATTCCCTCAACCCCTTCCAGGTGACCACCGAGTACAACTATTACCTGCTGCCGCTGATTTATGAAGGATTGTTTGCCATCGGTCCGGATTTTCAGCTGGAAAATGTTCTCTGCGAGAGTTACGAAGTGGACGGCGACCAGTGGACCTTCTATATCAAGCAAGGAGTGCTTTTCCATGACGGCACCGAGATGCAGGCCCGGGATGTGGTCTATTCCATCAATCAGGCACGACAGAGTACCCTGTTTGCCTCCCGGTGTGCAAACATCACTTCCTGCACTTACAGCGGGCGGTATACGGTGCGCATCCGGTTGGGCACTCCCGATTCCCAGCTGCCCCGGCTGCTGACCATACCGGTGGTACCCCGGAACGACGGGGACGAAGAAAATCCTTTGGGCACCGGGCGGTTTATGGTCCAGTCCCAGGACGGTAGCGTCACTTTGCTGCGCAATGACAGTTGGCATGGAGGTGCGGTGGGTGTGGAGAGCATCCGTCTGTCCGCCCTGTACCAAGACAGCGAATTGTCCTATGTGGTAGGCGCAGGTGTCATCGACGGGGTTTGCTTTGAAAAGCCTTTTGCCACCGATACGGCTATCCGGGGCAATTTTGATGTGACCACTTTTTCCACCAGTGATTTTCACTATCTAGGCATAAACAAAAATAGAGGGGCCCTCTCCGATCCTCTGGTGCGCCAGGCCATTTCGGCGGCGCTGGACCGGGATCTTTTGGTGCAGAAGGCATTTTCCGGTTATGGAGACGGCGTAACTCTGCCGGCGTCCCCTGAACTGGAACAATTTGAGAGCGAGAAAAAGGATCCGGATGCTCTTTTGAAGCAGGCCGGCTATGCCGACACCGATGGAGACGGCATTTATAATGATCCATCGGGCAATAATCTCACTTTGGAACTGCTGGTGCCCGAAGGCAGCGAGATGAAGATCCAAGCGGCGGAGATCGTCTGCCAGTCCCTGGTGGGAAGCGGTATCCAGGTCACTGTGCGCACCTTGCCTCAGGAAGAATTCCAGCAAGCTCTGAACCGGGACGATTTTGACCTTTATTATGGAGAGACTATTTTGAACGACCAATTTGACATCAGTCAGATGGCGCAGAGGGGCGGAAGCCTGTGTTACGGCGGAGCCAGCGAAACGCTGACCCAGGCCATTGCCGCTTGGAAAAGCGCTCTTCCCGGTGAGGAAGAGCAGGCCCAGCAGGCCCTTTATGACGCTTTCCAAGAGGAGATGCCCTTTGTGCCCATGGCTTTTGGCCGGGGCTGTGTGGTCACCGGCAAAGGTGTGATGCACCAGGTGGTGGGGGCCAATCGGAATCCCTATTACAATCTTCAACAGTGGGCAGGATGAGAACTTACCCAGGGGGAAAAGCAAAATATTCGTGCATTTTCCATGGGGATATGATACAATAGCCCAAGAATCAGATCCGGGGGCCGAAAGGCCCCGGAGTTTCCATAGAGATCCATGGGTGACATGGCTGTGTTTCTACCTGAATAAGGGGGTACTAATGTGAAATTGACAACGGAATATGGAAATGTGACGCTTTCGGCGGAAGTAGTGGCCTCCATCGCGGGCATCGCGGCCACCAATTGCTTTGGCGTCAAGGGCATGACCCATACTTCGGTAAAGGACGGCATCGTCTATCTGCTCAAGCGGGAGGCCATGACCAAGGGTGTCAAGGTGGCCGAGCGGGATGGGAAGATCGACTTGCAGCTCCACATCGCCGTGGATCACGGCATCAACATCGCCACAGTGTGCCAGTCCATCATCAGCGAAGTGCGCTATAATGTGGAGCGCCTGGCGGGAGTGCCTGTGGGGCAAATCGAGATCTGCGTGGATTCCATCCGGGTGGATTGACAGGAGGCGTAGGAATTTGGTTAAGATTATCGACGGTGAGAATTTTAAGAATATGATGCTGGCGGCGGCGGCCGTCATTGAAGAGAAGAAGCAGGAGATCAATGAGCTGAATGTGTTTCCGGTGCCCGATGGCGACACCGGTACCAATATGTCCATGACCCTCAACGCCGCTGCGGCTGAGCTGATGAAGTTCGAAAAGCCCACCTTGGGCAAAGCGGTGGATCTGACTTCTTCCGCCCTTCTTCGGGGCGCCCGGGGCAATTCCGGCGTTATTACATCTCTGCTGTTCCGGGGATTCGGCAAGCGCTTGAAAGAGCTGAGCAGCGCCACTGCTCAGGAGTTTGCCGAGGCGTTGCAGGAAGGGGTCAACACCGCCTACAAAGCGGTGATGAAGCCCACCGAAGGCACCATCCTGACGGTTTCCCGTCTGGCAGCTGAGGGTGCGCTGAAGGAAGCGTCCAGCAATGAGGAAGTGGACGAAGTGCTTTCTGCTGCCATCACAGCGGCCCGGGAAGCGCTGGAAAATACAGTGGAGCAGAACCCGGTGCTGAAAAAGGCCGGCGTAGTGGATGCCGGCGGCTATGGCTGGGTGCTCATTCTGGAAAATATGCACGCCAGCCTGACAGGGGTAAAGACCAAGAGCAAATTCTCCTTCCTGGCTCCCAAGCAGCCTAAGGTGGAGATGGCCGCTGCGGATTTCTCCCAGTTTGACGAAGGGGAGATCAATTTCGCCTATTGCACCGAGTTTATTGCCGCCCGGGAAGACCAGAAAAAGAGCGTGGACAAATTCCGCCGCTTTTTGGAGACCATCGGCGACTGCGTGGTGGCTGTGGAGGATGATGAAATCGTCAAGGTCCATGTGCACACCGACACTCCGGATAAGGCTCTGGCCGAGGGACTCAAGTTCGGTCAGCTGCTGACGGTGAAGATCGAAAACATGGTTCAGCAGCTTCACCGGAAGAATGAGGCTCCCGCTGAAGTGAAGCGGCAGGTGGCAGCCCCGGAAAGAAAGTATGGCTTTGTGGGTGTCGCAGCGGGCCAAGGCATTTCCTCGGTGCTCAAAGACCTGGGCATTGACAACCTGGTGGAAGGCGGCCAGACCATGAACCCCTCCACAGAGGACATTCTCAACGCCATTGACCAGACCCCGGCGGAGATCGTCTTTGTGCTGCCCAATAACAAGAATATCATTATGGCGGCTGAGCAGGCTGCCGAACTGTCGGAAAAGCTGGTGTATGTACTGCCCACCAAGATGGTGACTCAGGGCATCACCGCCATGCTGGCCTTTGATCCGGACGCCGAGCCGGAGCAGAACCGGGCTTCTATGATGGAGGCCGCCAGCAAGGTTTCCACCGGCCAGATTACCTACGCCGCCCGGGACAGTGAGTTTGACGGCAAGAACATCAAGCAGGGGGACTTTATGTCTTTGGTGGAAGGTAAGCTTCTGAGCAATAGCCCCCGGTTTGAAGATGTGGCCCGGCGCTTGGCTCGGGATCTGTGCAGCCGAAAGAGCGGCTTTATCACCATTTTCTATGGTGAGGGCGCCGATGAACAGCAGGCCGAACAGGTGAAAGAGATGTTCGCCAAGGAAGCCAAGAACGCAGAGATCACCGTGATCGAAGGCGGTCAGCCGGTGTATTCCTACATCATTTCGGTGGAATAAGATACCGGAGAGTTTTAAAATAAGATGAAAAAACCGGCTCCTTTTCATGTAAAAAGGAGCCGGTTTTTTTGAAAATATTTTGCTGGAAATGTTGAGAAAGAGGAAAAATGTGTTATAATGACCTTGAAGTGATTGGAGAGGAGTTGAGTAGTAGGAATTTTTGGTTCCTTTGATAATTTTTATCAGAGGGCGTGATATTATATATCAATAAGTGGTGAATTTTCTCAGAAAATGTAAGCTTTGGCGTTTTGAAAATTGACGGTTGAAATACACTTCAAAATAAAGTAAAATAGGTGAGGAAACACATTTGCTTCCGAGTTTGTGTTGCGTAGGATAGAACTGGGAAGAAGGTGAATAGCTGGATTGAAGAAATCCGAAAATGAGAAAGGCAAAACCAAGCGCCGCAAAAAATGGCTTCTTTGGATTTTAGCTGGATTGCTCTTGATCATAGTATTGGGTGTTGGATGGCTTTGGATTACACAAGGCAACAATTTGAAAGCTTTGTACTTGGCTATGAAAAATGACCCCGATACATTGGAACAAATGCAGCAAGAGCAAAGTCAAAAAAGAGATGAGTTGCTGGAGGAATATGGCCTCACGAAACCCGATAGTGAAGAAATCGATGAGGAGACCGGATCTCTGCCGGAAGAAGGATCGAATACATCCCAATCTACGGAAGAGAAGCCCAATAGTAATTCCAGCAATCAATCGGATGACCAGCAGAATCTTCAGGAGCAGTTGCAGCAGGAAATTAACCGGCTTTATAGTGTGGAAGCGAAATACCATGAAATGTTGAATGGTATTATCGCTCAGACAAAGCAGGAATTTCAGCAGCTGCCTGCCGAGCAGCGTACACAGAGCAACAAGGTAGCTCTTGTGAAATCGAAAGCCGACGAATTGATCGCCAAGGAAAAGCAGTGTGATGCTGAAGTCAACTCCATTTTGAGCGAAATCCGAGGGATTCTCAAAAAAATGGGGAAGAGTGATGAATTGGCCGATGAAATCGATGCTTATTATCAGGATAGCAAGGCGAGCTGGAAAGCGGCAAAGATGACAGAGCTGTATCGGTAAGCTGTACAAACAAACCAGTGAAAATGTAAATTTTATGTAGTAAGGAGCAATGGACATGAACAAGAAAACGGTGGCAACATGCCTGGCCGGCACCATGTTGTGGAGCACGGTCGCCACATCGGCGATGGCAATCAATGTGGATCAGCTGGTGGATGTGGAGAAGAACGATTGGTTCTATCCCTATGTTCAGTATGTGACAGCACAGGACTACATGGAGGGCATCGGGGAGAATAAGTTTGCCCCTGCCATGGAAATGAACCGCGCCATGTTTGTGACTGTTCTGTACAGACTGGATGAGCCCACTGGAGTGAGCGGTGACAGCCAGTTTACCGATGTTCCCGCAGGAACTTGGTACACCGAAGCAGTCAACTGGGCTGTGAAGAACGGCATTGTGCTGGGCATGGGTGATAACACCTTTGCTCCCACTGCTTCCATCACCCGGGAGCAGATGTGCACCATGATGTCCCGCTTTGTGGAATACCGTGCAAAGAAGGACAATAAGACCTTCAAGAACCAGAGCGAAGAGAAGACCTTTGCCGATGCCGACCGCATCAGCGAGTATGCCAAAGAGGCTGTGAAGAAGTGCCAGCTGTGGGGCCTGATGGAAGGCGATGAGAAAGGGAACTTCAATCCCCTGAACAACGCTACCCGTGCTGAAGTGGCTGCTGTGATCAAGCGCCTGGATACCCTGTTGGCTTCCGGCCAGTCCCAGGGCGGCAGCGGTGGTTCTCCTACTCCTTCCGGGAATGTTCAAAAATATGAGGTTAAGGTAACCTTGGATGTGCCAGGTGATGTAAGCAGCATTGATCCAATCTTGCGTACTACACATACTGTAAGCTTGAGCAGCCAGACGCAGTTGGGGACTGTGGTCAAGAAGCTGGTTGGTGATACTGCCAACAAAAATGCATTGGATGGCTATATCGTCAAAACCCTTGAGAAGCTTTATGGCAAAACCTTTACAGAGACTATCAATGGTCAGACAGTCACCGTCAGTATCTCTGGCAAAAAAGATGCCGAGGGTCCTGGTGTGATTTCTGCCTCTATGGCTATGAAAGTTACCCAGGTGACTGGTGATGAGACACAGACTTTTGCTAATGTTTCTAATGAGCAGCTGGAAGACCTGATCAATAAACTCCAGAATGGCGGAAATATGGAGTTCACTGGAGCTGACTTGCCTGTTATGGATGAGTTGCTGACCAAAATCAGTAAAGTTGATGGTTTGTCCGATGAGGAACTTGAGGATAAGATTAAGAAAGCGGTAGCTGGCACGGGATTGGAGCAGGTTGCCGAAGGGATGACTGCTGGTGCTATTCGAGAGGCTGCTGAGTCTTATCGTGACGAGTTGACGCAGATTAAGAATCAAGTTAAGGAAAAAGTAGAGCAGGGCGAGACTACGATTAAGATTGATAAGCCGCCTGTGCTCATGAATGTGCAGATGGATCTGAGCAAGTATCTTAACGATGCTGGAATTGAGTTTGAGAATAACAAAGATGCTGCCATTAAACGTCTGCAGGCTGAGCTGGGGATAGAGGAATTTACCTATACTCAAAAAGCAAGTGCTGAGGCTTTGTACAATTTGAATGACCCCGCAAAGTATGTAACACCGGAAGGAAAGAATCTGGTTCTGAAGAATTCCAGTGACTACTACACTCTGCTTCAGCAGAATGTGAATGCCAGCATTACCTTCTATGAGAGCCTGAAGGGGAATACAGAATTTTATAAAGAACTGTTGACACGGGCATATGTGAGCGCCGGAAAGCCTTCAATTGCCAATGTGGAACAGCAGATTACACAAATGGCTACTTTGTTGAGCGGTGAATCCGATCTCTTCATTGATAAGGAAAATGGCAAAAATGTCTTCCGTGGTGACACAACAAATGAATTTAAAGTAAATCTTGATCAGGGGATGTTTGAGAAACTGCTTGGGAAGGTAGCTGGACAGTTTGACAACAATGGAATTGGTTCGTTGATTCCATTGCTGTCTGAAAAGCTGAATAATGAATTTGGCGGCAACTATACCCTCACATTTAATATTACTAAGCAGTAAATCATTGTATCATGCAACAGACGCGGGATATGTGTTTGCATATCCCGCGTTTCTTTAGAAAGGACAAATTATGAAACGATTTATCAGCAGTGTGTTGGCGGCATCATTGGTCGCGGGTTCCGTGGCAATTCCGGCGTTCGCCGCAGAATTTACCGACATCCAGGATCACTGGGCAAAAGACGCCATCCAGCAGGTGAGTGATTGGAAGCTGTTTACCGGCAATGAAAATGGCGAATTTATGCCGGATGGAACCATGACCCGTGGTATGTTCGTCACCGTCATGGAGCGTGGTGCCAAGATGCTCAATGTGTATCAGGAGCCGGAGCAGACCGTGTCCTTTGTGGATGTTCAGTCTTCTGATTACTTTGCATCCGGTGTTGCCTGGGCTCAGGCCAACGGCCTGGTGAACGGTGTGGGCGACAACCGCTTTGCCCCCAACAATTCCATCAGCCGGGAAGAGATGTGTGTGCTCATGGATCGCTTCCTGCGTACTTTTACCGATTATGACCTGGATGCATACTTGGTGGGCGGTAACAAGTTCCTGGATGGGGATAAAATCGCCGACTATGCCAAGAATAGCGTCAACCTGTGCGTGGCTCTGGGCCTGATCCAGGGTGTTCCCGTAGAGGGCGGCGTGGAATTTCAGCCCAAGCAGTCTGCCACTCGTGCAGCGGTTGCGGTGATCCTGGGGCGTTTGGTGCCTGTGATTGATGAACTGCCTCCTGTGCCGGAAGTGCCCGAAGAACCGGAAGTGCCGGGAGGAGGCGGAAGCACTGAAAATCCCGACAATCCCAATCCGCCGGTGGAAGGGCCCACAGAGCAGGAGAAGGCTGAGGAAGCTCAGGCGGCCCAGTATCTCCAGATTATGCTGGATAATTATCGCAACTCCTCCTATTTGCCCACCACGGACAAAGAAGTACAGGATTGCATGGCAATTTTGATGAATGCCATCAGCGATGCTCTGGCGCAGCGTCAGAAAGGTCAGTTCCTGGATCGTGCATTTATTCAACAGAACTATGCTACACAGATTGAGCAGCTTAAAGCCCAATATGATCAACTGACAGATAGCCAGTTTAATGACGCCGCATATCTAATTAACAGCTTGGCTACTACAGAACAGCTCTATTTTGTCATGGATTATTTTGGCATTTCCTTGGGCCAATAAAAAGTTGATTGATAGAAGCAACCCTATTGATGAAGGGAAGACCTAAATCAATAGGGTTGCTTTTTTGATGCTCCAATCCATGGCGCTGAAAAAAATATCAAATGCAGAGAGATGTGCCAAATATAAGGCGCAATTTTAAACAAGTATTGATATAAAATAATAGATGATTTGTAGGGAGGGTAGGAAATTCTATGACGAAAAAGCAGATATTTTTTGGAGCATTGCCACTCTGTATGGCAGCTGGATGGTATCGTATTATATGGGGTTTTTCTTCCCAAACAGGGACGAGTTCCGGCGGATCTTCCAATCGGCTTTTGAGTTGGCTTTTGGAGACTTTTATACCAGCCTGGGGGAACTTGAATGCATCAATGCAGACAGACGCCATCGATGTTCTTTCTTTTTTCATTCGAAAGGGAGCCCACATGACTTGTTATTTTATCCTGGCAGTACTCTTACTGGTGGCTTGCTCCTGTTTCGGAATAAAGAGGGGGAAAAGAGCAGTTCTGACATTGGCAGTTTGTATTGCTTTATCTGCAATAGATGAATATCACCAAACTTTTGTGCCAGGCCGCGAAGGAGCACTCTCCGATGTGGGGATAGATTTGCTTGGTGTCTTGATTGCACTGGCATTGGCGTTTGTGATAGAATGGGCGGCAAATGGGAAGAAGAGGATTTTACATTGCTCATGGTTTGTTTGGGCAGGAGGAATTCTAGCGGCAGGATTATTATTACCCTTTGTTTTAACGAAAGATGTGGGAATGAAAATTTATCCAGAATTGTGTGCACAGTTTGTGGATGATTGGAATATGGTTTCATCTGGAGAGCAGACCGCTCTTATTGTTGGGCTGATTCCTGTGACGGTTCAGATCGTGCAGCTTATTTTTGCTGTTGGGATAGGCTGTGCTGTGGCAGCGATTCGAAGAAAATATGGTGTTGTATTTGTTGGTAGTTTGCTTGTGATGATCATATGGGGCATGATAGGAGCAGTTGTTGTGGGAGGATCTCCACTGTGGGGCGCTTGTGCGGCTCTCGCTGGTTTTATGATTATTACAATAAGTATATTTGGCATGAAAATAGGACAAAAAGTAATGGAGGATAAAGTTTAAAGCGGTAAAATAAAAACCGGACGGCCTTTTCTGGCTGTCCGGTTTTTTGTATTTTAGTTGATTTGCTCTTATTCTTCTGTTTTCACAGTGCCGTCGGGATTGAAAAGGGGGAGTTTTTCCAGATAGATGATATCCTCCCGCTTCTGGGCATCTCCCTCGGCCAGGATGGCCATGCGGCCGCAGACGATACCGCCAGCTTGGGTGACAAGGCTTTCGGTGGCCGCCAGGGACTGACCGGTGGAAATCACATCATCCACCAGCAAAATACGCTTGCCCCGCATCATTTCCGCATCGGCTGTGTCCAGATACAGGCTTTGTTTGCCTCGGGTGGTGATGGAGTGAACGCTCACTTCAAAAATACCGGTCATATAGAGTTTGGGCTTTTTCCGGGCCACAAAATAGTGGCGGTCGCCATTTTGACGGGCCATCTCATGGGCCAGAGGAATGCCTTTGGCCTCGGCTGTGATGATGTAATCGTATTCCGGCGCCCGCTCCAGCAAGGCTTTGGCACAAGCCACCGTCAGGGGTGCGTCGCCAAAAATGACAAAGGCCCCGATGGACAGGTTTTCGTTCACCGGGCAGATGGGCAGCTGACGCTCCAGGCCGGCGATGGTCATGGTGTGATAATGCATGGCGATGACGCCCCTTTTCACTGAGTTTGTGTGGGAGAGATACGAATCCCCAAAATATTATACTGTTTTCAGGGGGAAAGCTCAAGAGGATGAAAAAATTTTGGGAAAAAAAGAGAAGAAAGTTTATAAAATGTGAATTTTTTATGAAAAATTCCAGCTTGCTTTTTTCCCTGGTCTCTTGTAGACTAAAGTCGGTGAGCCATTCCCCTCTGTCCGGATGGGCTGGCTTTCCAAATATTTTTTGGAGGTATTTCGTCCATGAGCCAAATGGAAAAGCTCTTCAAGCTGAAACAAAATGGCACTACCGTCCGGACCGAGATCGTGGCAGGCCTGTCCACCTTTATGACCATGGCCTATATTGTGGCCCTCAACCCCAACCTGCTCACTGGGTTTGGCGCAAACGGCGGTCAGACACTGTGGAATGCGGTGTTTATGGCCACGGTACTGTCGGCGGGCATCGGTACACTGGTGATGGCTTTTGCGGCCAACAAGCCTTTTGCCATGGCCCCTGGCATGGGTCTCAACAGCTTCTTTGCCCTGGTGGTGGGCAACATCGCCGCTATGACCGGAATGGAGTACACCGGCGCTTACAATGCCGCCCTGTGTATCATTCTGGTGGAAGGCATTTTGTTTCTGGTGTTGTCCTTCCTTCGGGTGCGGGAAAAGATTGTGGAGGCCATTCCTCTGGGTGTGCGTATGGGCATCGCCCCGGGCATCGGCCTGATGCTGATGAACATCGGTTTTGGTTCCAACGCCGGTGTGTATACCAAAGACGGCGGCCCCTTCTATATGCTGGGCACTTTCTTCACAAACCTCACTTCTTCCATTACCCGGGATACCATGGGTAAGGAAGGCTATGCCACCATGGTGCTCTATGTGGTCACCACACTGGTGGGTCTTTTCGCCATCGTGGCCATGAACCACAAGGGCATCAAGGGCTCTGTGCTCTATGGTATGCTGGTGGCCGCTGTGGTTTACTGGGTGGGCGGCTTCATCTTCCTGGATGGCTTTGCTCCCTTTGCTTCTCTGAAGGATGCTTCCTTTGTGCCTCCCTTCGCCGATATGATGAACACCACCTTTATGAAGTTCGATTTCGCCGACTTCTTCCAGATCGGCTGGGCCACTGCTGTGATGCTCATCATCACTTTCTGCATGATCGATATGTTTGACACTATCGGCACTCTGGTTGGCACAGCCAGCCGTGCGGGTATGCTGGACAAGGATGGCAAAATGCCCCAGATGAAGCAGGCCCTGGTGGCCGATGCGGTGGGCACTCTGGCCGGTTCCATCACCGGTACATCCACCGTCACCACCTTTGTGGAATCGGCTTCCGGCGTGGAGGCCGGCGGCCGTACCGGTCTGACCAGCCTGACCACTGGTGTGCTCTTCCTGCTCTGCATGTTCATTGCCCCCATCGCCGCGCTGATTCCGGCTCCGGCCACTTCGGCCGCCCTGATCTATGTGGGCGTGCTGATGATCGGCGGACTGAAAAACATCGACTGGAACGATATCAGCCAAGTGGTGCCTGTGGCGCTGATGCTTATCTTTATGCCGGTCACCGGCTCCATCGGCCATGGTATCGGCATCGCTCTCATCGCCTATACCGCCATCAAGCTGTGCTGCGGCAAGGCCAAGGAGGTCACTGTGCTGACCTATGTGCTGGCCATCCTCTTCCTGCTCAAGTTCTTCTTGGTGGTCTAAGTCCTGATAACCTAAAAACCGGCGGAGTTCATCCGCCGGTTTTTGTTTTAGATCCCTTCTGTGGCTTCCAGCTGCATGCGGGCGAAAAAGTCCTGGGATGAGAGACCGTGGGGACGGTTGAAGCGTCCCAGGAGAAACAGGGAAGAGGGGTCTCGGGTAATGCGGGACACCCGGCTTTCACAGCTGAGAGTGATCTGATACCCCAAGCCTTTTAAAATTTCCTCGCTTTGGGCAGTGTAAAAGCCAAAAGGATAGGCGTACAGCGTGGGTTCTTTCCCTGTGACATCGGTGATGGCCTCATGGATCTTTTGGGTGTCTGCGGTAAAGACCTGAGCGTAGTGTTCGTCGGTTTCTCCCGATAACCTTTTGGCCCCTGAGCGGCTTTCCTTTCCCGCGGCATCGTGCATATCATAGCTGTGGCTGCCGATGGATACATAGGGGGATTGGGAAAGGGTTTTCACCTGGTCCCAATCCAGATGGGAATAGTTCAGATGGCGGACGGCATCAGGCTGGGAATACAGGTCAGAATAGCGGCCGATGACACTGACCACGGCAGACATCTGGTATTTTTGCAGCAGGGGATAGGCATTGGCAAAAAAGCTCTCATAGCCGTCGTCAAAGGTGAGCAGAATGGGGTTCTGGGGGAGTTCGCCCTCTCCGGCGGCGTAAGCGATGAGCTGATCGGGAGAGACCGGGGTGTAGCCTGCTTTTTGCAGCCATTGAAGATCGCTTTCCAGCTCCTGACGGGAGATCACATAGTCTCCCAAAAGGCTGCTGTCTTCTTCCAGCACATGGTGGTACATCACCACCGGCACATCCACACCTTCCTGGCCGCCAGTGGGGAGAAAGGGAGACTCCGGCTCAGGCCAAGCCAGAGCGAATAGAAAGCAAAGAAGGGAGAACAGGGCTATGTAGCCCCAGGGCTTTTGCCAAAACTTCTTCAAAAAAAGGCCTCCTTTTGAAGCAATCCATGGGAAATGGATATGCACAAAAGAAGGCCTTTATGTGTTTCGGATCAGGAGAATAGAAACCTACATTTTCGCTTTTTCTTCCACGATGAGCTGACGGATGTGGGCATCCAGATCTTTCAGGGCTTCCCGATTCAGCTGGGCGGTGTGCACCGGAGGCAGGAACTTGATGCGCACTGTGGCCGGATGAATCCAGAAGCCGTGGGCTTCCATCACCTTGTAAGAGCCGCTGATGCACAGGGGCACAATGGGCACTTTGGCTTTGGAGGCCGCCCGGAAAGCGCCGGTTTTGAAGGGGCCTACCTGCTCGCCACGGCTGCGGGTGCCTTCGGGGAAGATGAGCATGCTGTACCCTTCTTCCAGAAGAGCGGTGGCTTTGCCTAAGGATTCCACCGCCTTGCGGGGATTGCTCCGGTCCACAAAGACGCAGTGGAGCAATTTCATCCAGCTGCGGATAAAAGGCACTTTTTCCAGTTCTTTTTTGGCCAGAACGCCGCAGGGCTTGGGCAGATAGCCCAGCATCAGGGGAATGTCGAAATTGCCCTGATGATTGCCCACATAGACCACGGCCCCCTGGGGAATGTTCTGGAGACCGGTGATCTCCACCTTGACGCCGGCCGCTTTCAAGAGCCGCCGGGCCCATTTCCGCACGGCCTCTTCCATAATGGCGTCGCTTTCTTTGATACGCCCTTGGGCGGTGAGCTTTTTGCACCGGTAGAACTTGGGCAGCACAGCCACCAGATAGGCCCAGAAATAAATAAACCAAAGGATTGTTCGCATAAAATACCCCCACAGGTTGTTTTTGCTTTTCTGCACATTGTATTGTAACCTATACTGTCGCCCCTGTCAAAAGCCTTGCCTTTTTGGGGCGGGGGGACTACAATGAAACAAAAAGCGAAAGGGCGGTACTTTTTATGGACGAGCAGGGAAAGCGTATCAAAGAATATGTGGAAGCCCATGGGCAGGAGATCATCGGGGATTTGGTGGAGCTGACCAAAGCCCAGTCTCCCACCACCTGCAAGGAGCTGGTCGATGCCTGCGGCCAGAAGATCCGGGAGCTGGTGAAAGAACGGGTGGGCATCGATGGGACGATCTATCCCCAGGAAAAGCGGGGCGACCATATGAGCTTTACTCTGGGTGAGCAGAAGGAACAGATTCTGATGCTGGCCCATTTCGATACCGTATGGGACAAAGACGCTCTGCCTCTCAAGCAGGAGGGGGATGTGCTCTATGGCCCGGGAGCTTATGACATGAAGGCCGGACTGGTGTCGGCCATCTGGGCCATGAAGATCTGCAAGGAGCTGGAGCTGCCTTTGCACAAGCGGCTGTGTCTGCTGTGCAATTCCGATGAAGAGGTGGGCAGCGGCACTTCCCAGGCGCTCATTGAAGAAAAAGCCAAAGAGAGCGCGGCGGCTTTGTGTCTGGAGCCCAGCCAGGGCCAGACGGGCAATCTGAAAACCGCTCGGAAGGGAACCGGCAAATATGTGGTCACCGTTCATGGTCGGGCGGCCCATGCGGGCAATGAGCCGGAAAAGGGCGTCAGCGCACTGGAAGAGGCGGCCCGGATCATTCTGTTCCTCCACAGCCTTACCGATCTGGAGAAGGGAACCACCGTCAATGTGGGAGTGACCCACGGCGGTACCCGGGCCAACATCGTGGCGGCCCAGGCGGAGATGGAGATCGATGTGCGCACCTGGACCATGGAAGAGGCTCAGCGCATCGACGGTATCATCAAAGGACTGAAGCCCAGCCGGGAGGGGATCACTCTGGAGGTGGAAGGGGATATCGGCCGCCCGGCGCTGGAGTTTACTCCCCAGAATCAGCAGCTGTTTGCACTGGCTCAGAAAACCGCAGAAGAGATGGGTCTTTCTGTGGAAGGGGCCTTTGTGGGCGGCGGCAGCGACGGCAACTTCACCTCGGCCCTGGGTGTTCCCACTCTGGATGGCCTGGGAGCTGTGGGCCTGGGCGCCCATGCCCAGCATGAGCAGGTGCAGCTCAGTGCCTGGTTGGAGCGGGTGGCTTTGCTGGCCCAGCTGGTGACCCGGATATAATAAATATACATATTATATAATAAGGAAGAGACGGAGAAAAACATGGACAATCAAACAGTGGGGATCATCGGCGCCGGTCATGTGGGCAGCCATGTGGCCATGAGCCTGGTGATCCAGGGGATCTGCCGCCGGGTGGTGCTCATCGATACCGACGAAAAGAAAGCCCGGGCCCAGGCCGACGACCTGATGGACGGCCTTTGTCATCTGCCCTGGCCGGTGGAGATCAAGGCGGGGAGCTATGAAGATCTGAAAGACACCCAAGTGGTGGTGATGGCCGCTTGCGGCGCCGCCATTGAGGAGGACCGGCTGCAGGAGCTGGCCGACACCCTGAAAGTAACCGAGGAGGTGGCTCCCCGGCTGAAAGAATGCGGCTTTCAGGGAGTGGTGGTCTCGATTTCCAACCCTTGCGATGTGATCGCCCAGAAGATGTGGGAGATGACAGGCTTGCGGGTGCTGGGTACCGGAACGGCTCTGGATTCCGCTCGTTTCAGCCGGAGAGTGGCTGCTTTGCTGGGCGTGGCTCCCCAGAATGTGTGCGCCTATATGCTGGGCGAGCATGGGGACAGCCAGGTGGCGGCCTTGTCCCAGATCACAGTTAGCGGTCAGCCCTTGGCACAATGGATGGAGCAGCATCCGGGGAAGATCGCGGAGGAAGATTTGAAGAAAGCCGCCAGGGAGACGGTGGAGACCGGCTGGCAGATCGTGCTGGGCAAAGGTTCCACCGAGTTTGGCGTAGCCTCGGCGGCCGCCGCCATCACTCGGGCCATCCTGCGGGATGAGAAACGGGTGATGCCCTGCTCGGCCCTTCTCACCGGCCAGTACGGCCAGGAGGATGTCTTTGCCAGCACCTTGTGCGTCATAGGCCGGGACGGGGCCGAAGAAATATGGCAGCTTCCACTGAACCGGGAAGAGGAAGAAGCTTTGGTTCGCTCCTGCCAGATCATCCGCCGCTTTGTCAAAGAAAATTAAATGCGATAAGAGCCTTGGGAGTCACTCCCAAGGCTCTTGCTTTTGCTCAGGCGCTCAGTTCATCCAGGGTGCCGAAGGTGTAGCCCATGTCCTCCCATTTGGTGAGCAGTTCATCCAAAATGTCTGCGTTGGTTTGGGAGGTGCTGTGGAGCAGCACGATGGCGCCGGGATGGATGCGGGGCAGCAGCTTGTCATAGGCCTCCTGCGGGGAGGGCTGCTTGTCGGTGTACCAGTCCACATAGGCCAGACTCCAGAAAATCGTTTGGTATCCCAGTGTCTGGGCTTGCTCCAGATTGCTTTCGCTGAATTTCCCCTGGGGCGGGCGGTAGTATTTTTTCATCTCTTCCCCGGTGATCTCTTTGTATTTTTCCTCCACAGCGGTGAGTTCCCCACGGAAACTGTCCAGATCGGCGATTTGGGACATATCCGGGTGATGATAGGTGTGATTGCCCACAATATGCCCTTCTTCGGCCATCCGCTGCACCAGTTCCGGAGCGGTCTCCAGATAATTGCCGACTACAAAGAAAGTAGCTTTGGCATTGTGCTTTTTCAGCGCATCCAGGATGGGGGCGGTGCAGCCGTTTTCAAAGCCGCAGTCAAAAGTGAGGTAAATGGTCTTTTGCTGGGTATTTCCCAGGTAACGGGCGTTGTAGCCCGCCAGATATTCGCTGGTGGCATTGCCCACCGGCGCTTCCCCTTCTTTTTGGAAGCTCAGGCCCCAGTTGGTGTTGGAGGCCGAGGCCGTCACAGCCGGAGGGGAGGAGGAGAAAAAAGAGAGCACCAGGGCAAAGGCCAGGGCGGCGGGGAGCAAAAGCAGCGCTGGCCGACGAAGGATTTTTTTCAGCAAAATACATCCCACCTGTCTGTCAAGATGGAACATCTCTATGAAAAAATCCGTCTGTGTATACGGGAAAGCGCCTTTCTTACAAAATATTCACACAAAAACGGATGGGCTATGGTATGATGGGAAAAATCTGTCGAAAAGAAAGGAGGGGAAGGGATGAAGCTATGGGGCGGCACAAATCGCCGGAAACCTTCTCCCAAAAAGACCGAAAGCGAAAAAGAACCCTTTGAGATCGATTGGGAGCAGGTGTGGAAGAGGGAAGAGCTGGAGCGGAAAGCGCGGCTGACCGGCCAGCCGGTACCTCAGGACAAAAAGCCGGGGAAAAAGGCCAAAAAGAAAAAGGGACGGTTTTGGAAAAGGAGCCTTGTGGCGCTGACTCTCCTGGCCGGGCTTTACTGTGTGGCGGTCTTTTCGCCTATCCCCTTCATCGCCAAATGGCGGGCCATCTACATTGAAACGGCCATGGGTACCATGACCCACCAGTGGCTGGCCACCGCTTTCATCCCCTCCTTTGTCATCGATGATGTGATGGGAAAGCGGGAACAAGTGGAGCAGGAACAGCAGGGGCTGGAAAGCCAGTGGAAGGAAGAGGGCTTCGGCGAGAGCCAGGCCACGCCCTGGGACAAACTGCGAAAGGACTTTTTCCAGCAGTATCCTCAGATCGAAGAGGCTTCCTTTGAGGAATATATGAAGGAACACGGGGAAGAGGCCATTGACGAAGAGGGCTATCTTCTCATCGATAAAGCGGGGCTGGAGGACGAGGACACCGGTATCCGCACCAAAAAGGGAGATCAGGTGCTGGCAGTGGACACCCGCAACGGCATCATCATCTGTAAGGTCACCGGGGAAGGCTATGTGGGACGGCTGGCTCTGGTGCGGGACCCTTCCCAGGTGGGAGTGGCCCTGGCCCCCAGTTATGGCAGCGTGGGGTCTCTGGCCGCGGACATCGCCGAGAAGCGGGATGCAGTGCTTCTGACCAATGCCAGCGGCTTTTATGATCCGGACGGTCACGGCAATGGAGGAACGGCCCACGGCCTTGTGATCTCCGGGGGCAAAAAGAAAAACGACGCTGTGGGCGGCACTTATAAGACCATTGGCATTGATGAAGAAAACCGGCTGCACATCGGCGCTTCGGAGAGCACCTACCGGGATGCGGTGGAGTTCAAGCCGGCGCTTATTGTCAACGGAGAGCAGGTGGTGGAGGGCAGCGCCGGTTGGGGCGTGCAGCCCCGCACCGCCATCGGCCAGACCGAAGAGGGAACCATGCTGCTTTTGGTGGTGGATGGCCGGGCGCCGGGGTATTCCATCGGCTGTACTGTGGGAGACTGCGCCGAGATCCTGGGGCGCTATGGGGCGGTGCAGGCCTGCAACCTGGATGGCGGCTCCTCCAGCATTATGGTCTACCGGGGAAGGGAGATCTCCCGGCCCTCGGCGGCCAACAAGACCCAGGGTCGCCATATCCCCAACGGCGTCGCCGTCTATGGAGACTGAAAACCGGCCCTTTTCCCGGGCATTGCCCGGGAAAAGGGCAATGTGCCAGAAATTTTGAAAAAATTTTTGTACAATCTATTGACACAAAGCTGAAAATGATGTATTCTAATTAAGCGCCTGGAAGAGAATACTGTCCTGGCGTGAACATATATAATGCGATGAAGCTGGAGATTGCCGCCTTTGGCGGGTAACTTTGGTGGAGTATGTCCGACAATCGGGCGGCTGGGAAACAAACAGCACGCGAGTATCCGCGGATGGGAACTGCCTGCATCGTGCAGGAAAGCCCTTTCGGGAAACCAACGGGTGCATAAAATGCCGGAAGATTGCGTCTATGCAGCCGGCTTCTTTCATGCCCAAAGCGAGATACACACGGAAGCGTTGCGAAATTTCCCGCCGAACGCGGTCAACAAAATTTGATTACGTTCGCAAGTCAAGGAGGAACACACAGTGGCAAACACAGAGAAAATCAGAATTCGCTTGAAGGCCTACGATCATCAGGTGATCGATCAGGCGGCGGAGAAGATCGTTGAGACAGCCAAGCGCACCGGCGTGGAAGTCTCCGGCCCCATCCCCCTGCCTACCGAGAAAGAGATCGTGACCATCCTGCGGGCCGTCCATAAATATAAGGACAGCCGTGAGCAGTTCGAGCGCCGCACCCACAAGCGCCTTATCGATATCCTGAAGCCCTCGCAGAAGACCATGGAGGCTCTGACCAACCTGGATCTGCCCGCTGGCGTCGAGATAGAAATCAAGCTCTAAACCAAAAAGAGCGAGGAAGAAAACGCGCAGTACCCGAAATGCCCGCTTTCCGGCGGGAGGGTCAAGTTAAGGGCAGGACCCCCTTAACCAATAACCTGTAAGGAGGAAATACAATGCAGAAAGCCATCATTGGCAAGAAGGTCGGCATGACGCAGATCTTCGATGAAACCGGCAAGGTCATCCCTGTCACTGTCATCGAAGCCGGCCCCTGCACCGTTGTGCAGAAAAAGACTGTGGACAAAGAAGGCTTCGATTCCATCCAGCTGGGCTTTTCCGATGTCCAGGAGAAGAAGCTGACCAAGGCTGAAGCCGGTCACCTGAAAAAGGCCGGTGTCAGCATGAAGAAATACCTGAAAGAGTTCCGTCTGGACGATATCTCTTCTTACAATGTGGGCGATATCGTTTACGCCGATGTGTTCGCCGAAGGCGACAAGGTGGATGTCACTGGCATCAGCAAAGGTAAGGGCTACGCCGGCATCATCAAGCGCTGGAACGCCCATTCCCAGGAGCACACCCACGGCGTGGGCCCTGTGCACCGCTCCGTCGGCTCCATGGGCGCCAACACCGATCCTTCCCGGGTATTCCCCGGCAAGAAGATGGCCGGTCACCTGGGCTGCGAGCAGGTCACCATCCAGAACCTGGACATCGCTAAGGTGGACAAGGAACTGAACCTCATCGCCATCCGCGGCGCAGTCCCCGGCCCCAAGGGCGGCATCGTGTTCATCAAGAACACCGTCAAGGCGTAAGGTCGAGGGAAGGAGGAAGAGACAATGGCTAAAACAAATGTTTACGATATGAGCGGCAAGGTCGTGGGCGAGATCGAGCTCAACGACGCTGTGTTCGGCATCGAGCCCAACACCGCCGTCATGCACGAGGCCGTGAAGAACTACCTGGCCAACCAGCGGCAGGGCACTCAGAGCACCCTGACCCGGGCCGAAGTTCGCGGCGGCGGCCGCAAGCCCTGGCGCCAGAAGGGCACCGGTCGGGCCCGTCAGGGTTCCACCCGCGCTCCTCAGTGGATCCACGGCGGTATCGCCCTGGGCCCCAAGCCCCGGGATTACGGCTATCATATGAATAAGAAGTCCCGCCAGCTGGCCATCAAGAGCGCCCTGAGCGCCAAGGCGGCCGCCGGCAACATCATGGTCATCGAGAACCTGGATCTGAGCGAAGTGAAGACCAAGAACTTCGTCAAGTTCCTCAGCGATGTGGGCGCCACCGGCAAGTCCCTGGTGGTCACTCCTGAAGTGCGCCGGAATGTGGTGCTCTCCGCCCGGAATATCCCCGGCGTGCGTACCACCATCTCCAGCATCATCAGCGTCTATGACATCCTGCGGGCCGACAAGTTCATCGTCGACAAAGCCGCGGTGGCCAAGATCGAGGAGGTATACGCATAATGAAAACTGCATACGATGTGATCCTCCGCCCGGTCATCACCGAAAAGAGCATGGCTGGCATCGCCGACAAGAAGTATGTCTTTGAGGTGGCCACCGATTCCAACAAGGTGGAGATCCGCAAGGCGATCGAGGAGATCTTCAAGGTAAAGGTCCTGAGCGTCAACACCATCAATGTTCGGGGCAAGGAAAAGAGAGTGGGCGTCCACACCGGCTACACTGCGAAAAAGAAGAAGGCCATTGTGCGTCTGACCGAAGATTCCAAGGGCATTGAGATCTTCGAGGGCATGTTCTAAAAAAGAACGGCCTGGGGAATATTTCCCCCTCTGAATGTATGCCGCTTATGGCGGCGCAAAACAAAAAGACAATAAGGAGTGAAACACAGTGGCTATCAAGACCTTCAACCCGACGACTCCGTCCAGAAGAAACATGACGGTGATCGACTACTCGGGCCTGAGCAAGGTTAAGCCGGAAAAGAGCCTCCTGGAGACTCTGAAGAAGAATTCCGGCCGTAACAGCTATGGCAGAATCACTGTTCGTCACCGCGGTGGCGGCAACAAGAAAAAATACAGAATCATCGACTTCAAGCGGGACAAGATGGACATGGCTGCCACCGTCCTGACTCTGGAATACGATCCCAACCGCAGCGCCAACATCGCCCTTGTGGAATATGAGGACAAAGAGCGCCGCTACATCATCGCTCCCAACGGCCTGAAGGTGGGCGATGTGGTCTATTCCTCCGCTAACGCCGATATCAAGCCGGGCAACTGCCTGCCCATCGCCAACATCCCCCTGGGTACCATCATCCACAACATCGAGCTGTATCCCGGCCGCGGCGCCCAGCTGGTGCGCTCCGCTGGCGGCGCTGCTCAGCTGATGGCCAAAGAGGGCGAAGCCGCTCAGGTTCGTCTGCCTTCCGGCGAAGTGCGGTACATCCGCATGAACTGCAAGGCCACCATCGGCCAGGTTCGGAGGAAAGTAAATTATAATGCTCAGCACGATAAT
>CALLCY010000088.1:0-19791 GCA_938000015.1 uncultured Clostridia bacterium | reverse complement strand
TTTCCCAGGGCCAGCCGGTAAAGAAGATGGGCGGCGGACAGGTCTTCCACAGCGATGCCCACCGATTCGAAAAAGGTGATCTCTTCCGGGCTTTGCCGGCCGGGCACGGTACCCAGAAGCACCTGGCCCACTTCACCCCGGATGTTGTCCATGGAAAGTTCTCCTTTTTCCAGGGGGATCACCAGATCTCCGCCGTCCCGCAAAGCGGCCTGGCGCTGGTCCAGGTAGATGGCCGAGCGGCAGACGGTGCGGCTGTCCACTTCACGGGCTGTGGGGGCGCAGGCGCCTACGGCGTTGATGTGAGCCCCTTCCTTGATCCATTCTCCCTCCACCAGCGGTTCTTTGGTCTGGGTGACGGTGCAGAGAATATCCGCCTGCTCCGTGGCCTCACGGGGTGTTTCGCACAGGACAGCTTCCAGCCCCAGCTGCTCTTTTACCCACTTGCAGCAGGCTTCTCCACCGGCGGGAGTGCGGTTCCACACAAAGACACGACGGATGGGGCGCACCTGGGAGATGGCGGCAATGTGCATCCGGCCAATGCGCCCGGCGCCCAGCAATCCCAGGGTGCAGCTGTCCTCCCGGGCCAGTACACGGGTGGCCGCAGCGCTGGCGGCGGCGGTGCGCAGCGCCGTGATGTGCTCAGCGTCCACAATGGCCAGAAGAGCGCCGGTGGTGCTGTCAAACAAGGGGATGATCCCCTGGCTGGTGCCGTTTTTTTTGGCCTCAGCGCCGGGAAAGACAATGGCCTTGACGCCGCAGATTTCCTGCTGCTGGTTGTCCGATGCCATGAGGGCAAATGTATTCCCCTTTTTCTGGGGCATCATACTCCGCTGGAGCATGGTGGTTTTTCCAGCAGAAATGTCCCGGAATGTTTCCTTCCATGGCGCAGATGCAGGCTTCCATGGTGAGAAGCTCTTCCGCGTCTTTCTTTCCGATGATCAGAGTCTGGTTCATGGCGGTCCCCCTCTTTCCTTTGGGTGATTTTTGTGATAATTCTATTATAGAATGAAAAAAAGGCGGCCGCAAGGCCGCCTTTTTTTCGCAAAAACCTGCATCACGCAGGACGATGGTTTTCTGGACTGAAACAACCGATACGGGCAAAGAAAAGTATGGGAGCCCAGGTACTGGGAGTTTAGCTTTTCTGCCGCCGTTTTTGCCGGGTCAGTCCCCAAACACCCCAGGACAGGGTGATGATCCCCGCGGCGCTTCCGCCCAAAGCGCCGGTCCACACAAGACCCCGGTTAGCCGGAATATGTCCCTGTTGCCAGCCGGTGTTATAGTAGATGATCAATTTGTCGCCCCGGTAGTAGCTTTTGGGCAGCAGAGAGAAGGGCGAGGTCACTGCATGGACCCCTTTTTCCTTGTCCTTCCACTGGAAGGTGACGCTGGCTCCCCGGCCGTCTCCGTCGGGGTATTGGACCTGGGCCCGCACCTGCACGCCGGTCCAGATATAGCGAAGCTCGGTGGTCACCAGCAAAATGACAAAGACGATGCACACCACACCGGTGAGGATCAAAATGCGGAAAATCCGTCCTTTGGCCCGGCTGGGTTTGCTTTCTTCCATATCCCGCCGCAGCCAGGCCGCTCGGGTACCAGTGACAAAGGCACAGCAGGCGGCCAGCCCCATTACCGCCGACAGAACAAGGCGCCGGGCGTCTCCCTTGGCAATGACCAGGCCGGTTTCCGGCCAATAATAAAGGGATCGGGTCTCCCCAACTGCCACATCGCCCCGGGCGTCTCCGGTCAGGCGCAGCTCTTCTCCACCATAGGTGAATTCATACACCGGGAATTGGTCGTAGGAGTTGTAATATCCTCCATTTTTGTTCTGGCGCAGAGAGCGGCTGCGTTCGATATCCACCACCGTGCCCTCCACCTGGATGCTTCCCCGCTTTTCGCTGAAATGCACCGCCAGAGGAGGCATGGCCATGGCGGCAAACAGCGCCGTCAGCACAAAGGCCACGATCATGGTCCGCCTGGTGGGAAGCGGCTTCTTTTTTCTCCCTTTTTCCATTGTGTCCTCCCCCTGTTGCCTCTCACTTCTGAGACAGTCTTTTCCCATTGTACCCCTATTTGGAACTGGGTACAAGGCACGGGCCCTACAAAAAAGCGGGAGGCTTACCTCCCGCTTTGGTTACTTTGCCAGGATCTGATTGACGCCGTCCAGATAGGCTTTGATACTGGCTTCGATGATGTCGGTGCTCATCCCCACGCCGGTGATGGTGCTTCCCTCATGCTCCAGCTGTACCTCTACCTGGCCCTGGGCGTCCATACCCCGGCTCATAGAGCGGATGCTATAACTGACCAGCTGGGCGCCGGTCTGCACAATGTTTTCGATGGCGTGGAAGGCCGCCTCGATGGGGCCGATGCCAAAGGCCACCGTCTCCATTCCATCTCCATTGTAACACAGGCTCACATTGGCGGTTGCCGAAATATGGGAGCCGGAATTGACCACATAACCCTGGAGCATCCAGCGGTCTTTGCACCAGTCCTCTTCTTCCCAATTTTCGTCCCGGGTTTTTTTGATCAGATCCATTTTTCCTTCTCCTCTTTCGATAAAAACTGGCAGGCGAGGTAAACCAATAAAAAACCGTCTCCTGCAAAAACGCAAGAGACGGAATCAGGTGCAATCCCGCGGTACCACTCTTGTTGGCCAAAGGGCCCACTCGGTCGGGGCTATCACCCCGTGCCCTCATAACGGTGGGCTTCCGGCGCGCTTACTGGGCAAAATGCCGTTGGGCTTGCTGCTCGTGGGTCAGTTAGAAAAGCCTTCTGCCGCTGTCTTGCACCATCCGACAGCTCTCTGCAGGCCAGGCGGGCTTCTTTTCCCCCAGTCAATGCATTTGGGTTGGTTTCTTACAAGATTAAACCATTTTTCTCCGGTTGTCAAGGGAGATTTCTGCCAAAAAAGCGGCTTCAGCGCAGGCGGGAAAGGACTTTTCCCACACTGTCCTGGATAAACAGGCTGGCTCCTCCCTCCCGGCCGGTTTCGGTGCGGTTGATGAGCACCAGGTGACGGCCATTGAAATAGTCCAGCAATCCTGCAGCAGGATAGACCACAAGAGAGGTCCCGGCCACGATCAGCAGATCGGCCCGGGCGATCTCCTCCGCCGCCTGGGTGAGGATGCGGGTATCCAGGCTCTCTTCATAGAGCACCACATCGGGTTTGATGATGCCGCCGCAGGGACAGTGGGGCACGCCTTCGCTGCGCAGGATATCGCTCATGCCGAAGAGCCTGCCGCATTTCTGGCAGTAATTCCGGTGTACCGTGCCGTGGAGCTCCAGCACCCGGCGGCTGCCTGCCATCTGATGCAGTCCGTCGATGTTCTGGGTGATCACCGCTTTCAGCTTGCCCTCCTGCTCCAGCTGGGCCAGCTTTTCGTGGGCTGGGTTGGGCTGGGCCTCCGGCCAGAGCATCTTATCCCGGTAAAACCGGTAAAATTCCTCCGGGTCCTTTTCAAAAAAGCTGCGGCTGATGATCTGCTCCGGAGGATAGTGGTATTTCATATGATAGAGCCCGTCGGTGCTGCGAAAATCGGGGATGCCGCTTTCGGTAGAGACACCGGCGCCGCCAAAAAAGACGATGTAACTGCTTTCGTCCACAAACTGCTGCAACTGTTGTATTTTGTCCATGAACCAGGACTCCTTTCAGGCCAGGGGATTTAGAGAACAAACCGGAAGAAGCGCATCACTTCAAAATAATCGTCGGTTTCAAAGGAGATGGTGCAGTCATCCAAACGATGTGCGCCGGGGTAAAAGGCGTTTTTGGCCGCCAGATTGTGATCTTTGTAGCACACTTCTACGGTGAAATGCTCGGGCAGAGCGGGAACTTTCCCTTGAAAAGATTGGGAGAGGGCCCGTTTCACATCGGCCCGGATCAGCTGCTGGGCCTTCTGAGGAGCCAGGCAGCGCAGCGCACCGCCCACACCGGCCTTGACTGCCGTAGTCACCAGGCAGGGGTGCAGATCCTGGGAATCCTCACACAGCTGCTGGTCTCCGGAAAGATAGACGGTGGGAACACCCAGGCTGGCGGCGCACAGACTGAACATCATAAATTCGCTGCAAATCCGACCGTTGAGTTTGATGTAGGCCGGGCGGCCGCTGACGGTGTGGGACATGGGATTGCCCTCCCGGGAAGCGGCATTGTGATAGCCCACGAACAAAGCGGCGTCAAAGCTCTTGTCCAGCCCCTCCACCATCAGGAAGGGATGCCCCGACCAGCCTTTGATGATCTGGGCACAGGGAGGCAGGACTTTGCTGTCGATGTTGCAGGCCGGGCCGTGGGCGTCTTTGATGACGATCTCATCGGCCCCTGCTTCCATGGCTCCTTCACAGGCCGCCAGCACTTCCTTTGTCATTTCGTCGCAGTGGTAGGGATAGTTGGGATTGCCAGGGCGGCAATCCTCGTGGGAAAGGGTGGTGGCCACGCCTTCGATGTCGGCGCTGATAAATACCTTCATATGGATCGCTCCTTTCGATTGGTATGCTATTCTTCCAAATGGATCTGATGCAAGGTACGGTAGCTGGTGCTGACAGGGGATGGGATGGATTCCATCAGAGAAAGGGTCCGCACGGGGAGCATCAAGGGAGACAGCGGGAGGCGCTCCCAGGATACTTTCTTGCTCCCCCGCCGGGCCAGGGTGATGTGAGGGGAAAAGGGCCGCTTTTCCAAAAAGATGCCCTCTTGCTCCAGTTCCTGGACCAGTTGTTTTTGCATTTTTATGAGGATAGGATTTTGCTGCGGGCGGAGAAAGATCACATCCCCTCTTTCCCCGGGAAATCGTCCCAGGTGGGAAAAGGTCAGAGCAAATTCCCGGCCCTTCACCCTGGAAAGGGCCTGACAGGCGGCCTTTTCATCCGGCTGCTCTCCCAGAAAGGCCAGGGTCAGATGGAGTTTTTCCGGCCTTTCCCATCGGGCCTGTGGGTCCCATTTTTGCAGCCGCTGGGAAAGCCCCCAGATCTGCTCCCGGCAGCGCCTTGTCACCGGCAGGGCGATAAACAGACGCATGGCTCCTCCTTATTCCACCCGGGCTCCGAAGGGCATCAAAGCCAGCTGGGCCAGCTTGAAACACTGAATCCCGAAGGGAATGCCGATGATGGTGATGCAGTAAAGCAGCCCGGTTCCCACAGATACCAGGGCCAAGGGCAGGCCGCTGACGACGAGCCACACCAGATTGCACAAAAAGGAGACGGCGCCGCCCCCGTAGACCACTTCTTTGCCAAAGGGGAACAGAGCCAGCCCGGCGAATTTAAAGCATTGCAGGCCGATGGGGATGCCCACAATGGTGATGCACCACAGTACGCCGGCCAGCAGCCAGGAAAGGCCCAGAGACCAGCCGCCCAGACAGAGCCACAGCAGATTGCCTAAACAGCCCATAGCCTGTTACCCTTCCAAAGCGGCGGCCCATTCTCCTTCTTTGAACCCCAGAAGGACCCGGCCATCGTCCGAAAGCAGGATGGGCCGCTTGACCAGCATACCATCCTGGGCCAGCAGATCGTATTGGGCCTTTTCATCCATCTCCCCCAGCTTGTCCTTCAGCCCCATTTTCTGATAGAGCTGGCCGCTGGTGTTGAAGAATTTTTTCAGAGGCAGACCGCTTTGCTTGTGCCATTGCTCCAGCTCCTGGGCAGTGGGGTTTTGCTCCTTGATGGGGCGGGATTCATAGGAAAGACCGTGGCTGTCCAAAAAGGCCTGTGCTTTTTTGCAGGTGCTGCATTTGTTATAGCAGATGAATACCATGATTTCCTCCTTGTCAAACAGATGTGGGTTGGGTATGCCCTTATTGTACCCCTATCCCAGAAAAGGGGCAACAAAAAAAGCCCTGTTCCTCAGGGCTTTTTTTGTTGGGAAGGCAAAACCTCTTTCAAAACCAAAATTCGCTGGTTGGAGCTGCCACGGAAGGTCAAAGTCAGATCCCGCAGCTCTTCCACATAAGGGCCGTCCACCAAAATGTCGCAGGCGCGGAGAAGATCCCCAATAGCCGGACGGTCTTTGGCCATTTCCAAAAGCTGCTCCAGGGTGTAGCCGGAATAGATGGTCACATCCTTCCCCTGTTCCCTGGCTCCACGGGCCAGAGGGAGAAGGGCTTCCGGCTGGCAGAATGGCTCCCCGCCGGAGATGGTCAGGCCTTGCAGCAGGGGATTTTCTCCCATCTGCCGCAGCAGATCGGGAATGTCCCCCAAAAATCCTCCATCAAAGGGATGGGTCTGGGGATTGTGGCAGCCGGGACAGCGGTGGGGGCAGCCTTGGGTAAAGACCACAAAGCGGATGCCCTCCCCGTCCACGATGGATTCCTCCACAATGCCGCTGAGCCGCAGCTCTTTAGACGCCATGCTTGATCCGATCCTTTTCCTCCGCCCGCTTGGCGTTGTTGAACCGGTCGGTGGTGCCCACCAGATAACCGGTGATCCGGCGGATTCGCTCAAATTTCACGCCCTGGCCCACACAGGCCTCTTTCTGTGTCAGCTTTTCTTCGGTCATGGTACATACTTCCTTTCTATACAAAGTGCAATTTATTACTTATTTATTCCAAACCGTAAAAGTTTGGCATACCGGGGAATTTCTTCCGCAGTTCACGGAGTTTTTCAATGGGCACGCCCTCTCCTTCCCGGCGGCCACAGCGAGGACAAACCTCGTCGATGACGCCGGTATAGCCGCACACCGGGTCCCGGTCCACCGGATGGTTGACCGAACCATAGCCCACACCGGCTTCTTTCATGCAGCGGATCACCGCTTCGAAGGCCTTGGGGTTTTTGCACACATCCCCGTCCAGCTCCACATAGCTAATGTGACCGGCGTTGGTCAGGGCGTGATAAGGAGCCTCCAGCCGGATCTTGTCAAAGGCCCGGATGGGGAAATACACAGGGATGTGGAAGGAGTTGGTATAATAATCCCGGTCGGTGATCCCCGGAAGTTTGCCGTAGATTTTCCGGTCGATGCGGAGGAAGCGGCCGGAAAGCCCTTCGGCCGGGGTGGCCAGCAGGGTGAAGTTCAGGCCGGTCTTTTGGGATTCCTCATCCATCCGCTGGCGCATATGGCCGATGATCTCCAGACCCAGCTTCTGGCTCTCCGGGCTTTGGCCATGGTGTTTGCCGGTGAGGGCCACCAGGGTTTCGGCCAGGCCGATAAAGCCTACGCTGAGGGTGCCGTGCTTGAGGATTTCACCCACAGGCTCGTCCACATCCAGCTTTTCGCTGTCGATCCACACACCCTGTCCCATAAGGAAGGGGTAATTGCGGCTCTTTTTGGCGGCCTGGATCTTGAAGCGATGGAGCAGCTGGCGGATGACCAGGTCGATCTTCTCGTCCAGCATCTCATAGAAGCGGTCCAAATCTCCATGGGCTTCGATGCCCAGACGGGGCAGGTTGATGGAGGTAAAGCTCAGGTTGCCCCGGCCACAGGTGATTTCCCGCTCCGGGTCGTGCACATTGCCCATCACCCGGGTACGGCAGCCCATGTAGGCCACTTCGCTGTTGTAATCCCCTTCTTTGTAGTATTGCAGGTTGAAGGGGGCATCCAGGAAACTGAAATTGGGGAACAGCCGCTTGGCCGATGTGCGGATGGCCAGCTGGAACAGATCGTAGTTGGGGTCCTGGGGATTGTAGTTGATTCCCTCTTTCACTTTGAAGATCTGCACCGGGAAAATGGGGGTTTCTCCATTGCCCAGACCGGCATCGGTGGCCAAAAGCAGATTGCGGATCACCATCCGCCCTTCGGGGGAGGTATCGGTGCCGTAGTTCACCGAGCTGAAGGGCACCTGGGCCCCGGCCCGGGAATTCATGGTGTTCAGGTTGTGCACCAGGGCTTCCATAGCCTGATAAGTGGCCCGGTCGGTTTCCGCCATGGCGGTTTGGGTAGCCATTTCATGGGCCTTCTGGGCCTGCGCAGCGGTAAGGGTGCCGCCCTGGGGCAAGGTCTGCTGCGCCAGCCAGGGCACCAGCCGGGTGCCGTAGACTTGAGGTTGGGCCATGGACACATCTGTCCCCACTTGTTCCTTGGCATTCTGGGCCAGAGCCTGTCCCTGACCGTATTCCAAGGAGCAGAAGGCATTGAGGTATTGGCCTAAAGCCTTGAAATATTCTTTGCAGAAGGTTTTGGCCACACCGGGAGCCATAGCCCAATCGAAATTGGGCACCGACTGGCCGCCGTGCATTTCGTTTTGGTTGGCCTGGATGGCGATGCAGCCCAGGGCAGAATAGCTTTGGATGCCGGCCGGTTCCCGCAGATAGCCGTGACCGGTGGAAAAGCCGTTTTCAAACAGCTTTAGCAAATCGATCTGGCAGCAGGTCTCGGTGAGCATATAGAAGTCCTTGTCGTGGATGTGGATGTCGCCGTTGATGTGTGCGGCGGCTACATCCCGAGGCAGGATATAGTTGTCCACAAAATATTTGGCCCCTTCGGAGCCGTATTTCAGCATGGTTCCCATGGCGGTGTCGGCGTCGATGTTGGCGTTTTCCCGCTTGATGTCGGCGTCGGCGGCATAGGAGAAGGTCAATTCTTTATAGATCTCCATCAGGTCGGTTTCCGACTGACGGATTTTGGCGTGTTCCGCCCGATAGAGAATGTAGGCTTTGGCGGTTTTGGCGTAACCGGCTTTGATAAGGGTCTCCTCCACCAGATCCTGCACCTGTTCCACTCCCGGGATCTGTCCCTGGGGAATGGAGCGGGCCACCCGGCGGGTCAGCTCCTCCAGAGCGGCAAAGGGAAGAGATTCCTCCCGGACAGACACATTGGATTTGCGGATAGCCTCCCGGATCTTGCTGGGATCAAAGGGGACCACATCTCCGCTGCGCTTGCGGATGGACACCGGACCGGCCCAGGAAGCGGCGCTCACCCGCACCGGCAGCCGTTTGGAAGCAGCCATAAAAAACCTCCTTTGCATGGCGGAAGCAGGGAAGGCATCCTCCCTGCTCCCAGACGGCGGCCCATCAAGAGGCGTCGCTCTTGTTCTTGTGTGCCGTCGTTTTACCATACTATATATAGTGATTGTAATCGTTTCAAACTGTATATATAGTAATTCACCCCCTGAAAAAATGCAAGGGGATTTTTTCGTCAAGCCCCCGTCCGGCGGCGTGTTTTGGCACTCCTCCCCCATGGGAGCCTTGAAGCCGCAAGGGTTTCAGAGAGGGGGTAAAAATTCGGAGAAAAATCAGGCCAAAATTTGTGCAAGGTATTTTGTGGAAGACTCTTTTTACGAAAAGTAAATTTTCCTACCGGGTATACCAAAGGGTGATGAGACAGCAGGAGCCTGTTTAGTGACTAAACTTTTTTCGCCCCTCGGCTGGACAGGGTAGTTAAATTGTAATATACTATTTACAAAAGAAATGCGGAGAAAGGGGCGTGATGACAGCTGCGCTCTGCGCGGCGGTACTTATGAAAACGAAATCTTCTGCCCAGCCGTCCCTGGCTCTGGACCTTGTGGAACCAGGCCGGGACGAACACATGGTGGCTGCTCGAAAGACCACCGAAAAGCTGCCGGAAGGGGTCACTTCCAAGATGATGTACCGGGATGTGGTACGCATCGCCTGGCCCTCCTTCATCGAGCTGACACTGACTCAGCTGGCCTCCATGGTGGACCTGATGATGGTGGGAAAATTGGGAGCTGCCGCTATCGCCGGCGTGGGGCTGACCACCCAGCCCAAATTTTTGATGATGACCATGTTCCAGGCCATGAATGTGGGCGCTACCGCCCTGGTGGCCCGGCACAAGGGCGCATCCCAGCAGAACAAAGCCAACCTGATCTTGCGTCAGGCTTTGCTGTTGACCCTGGTGCTGTCGCTGATCGGCGGCGTGCTGGTGTTTTTGTTCGCAGAGCCCTTGGTGCTGTTTATGGGCGCTGCCGAGGCTTCCACTCTGGCCGACGGCACCATCTATTTGAAGATCCAGGCACTGGGTATCGTCACCGTGGCCCTCACCAGTACCATTACCGCTTCTTTGCGGGGCGCCGGCAACAGCCGTACCGCCATGATGTACAATCTGACGGCCAATGTGGTCAATGTGATCTTCAACTATTTGCTGATCTATGGCAATTTTGGTTTCCCCCGCATGGAAGTGGCCGGTGCGTCTTTGGCCACTGTCATCGGTCAGGTAGTGGCGATGGTGCTGGCCTTTGCTTCGGTGATGGGCCACCGCAATTATGTCCACCTGTCCATCCATGATTTCCCCCGCGGTTTTAAGCCTGAGAAAGAGGCCATGTTCTCCATTTTCAATGTGGGCATTCCTGCCATGATCGAGCAGCTGGTCATGCGTACCGGTATGATCATCTATTCCCGTACTGTGGCCGGTTTGGGCACGGTGGCTTTTGCCACACACCAGGTGTGTATGAACATTCAGGCGCTGTCTTTTATGAATGGTCAGGCGTTTGCTGTGTCGGCCACTTCCCTGATGGGCCAAAGCCTGGGGAAAAAGCGGCCCGATATGGCGGAGTATTACACCTCCCGGACGCGGCGGCTTGGTATGTGCGTGTCCCTGTTTATCATGCTCAGCTTTATCCTCTTCGGCAGAACCATTGTAGGACTGTACAATGACGATCCGCAGATCGTGGAAACGGGCGCCAAGATCCTGATGTTTGTGGCGCTGATTCAGCCCTTCCAGTCCAGCCAGTTTATTTTGGCCGGTGCATTGCGAGGCGCCGGAGATACCCGGGCCACCGCTGTGATCACCGCCATAACTGTGTTGTTGGTGCGGCCTGGTTTGGCGATCTTGCTCATCAATCTGACAAACTGGGGCCTTTATGGCGCCTGGATCGCTTTGGCAGCCGATCAGCTGCTTCGTTCTTTGCTGGTTTGGCTTCGGTTCATTTCTGGCAAGTGGAAAAAAATACGAATCTGAACAAAAGCCCCTCCGGAAAGCCGGAGGGGTTTTTCTGTTTTTAGTAATTTCTCTGGACGAATAGAGGAAAATAGTGTATTACTAATAATAAGCTGGAGCGAAGGTGGACGAGATGAGCCCTTTGACTGCTGCAAAGAAAAAGGGGGCAATGCCATGAATGTGATTGAGCGCATCCAGGAAAAGTACGGGGAAATGACCAAAAAACAGCGAGTATTGGCAGATTATATGCTGGAAAACCCCGACTCTATGTCCTTTATGACCATGAAGAACCTGTCCAGCCGGACACAGGTTTCGGAGATGACCATCCTTCATTATTGCGCGGCATTGGGATATGATAATTACAATGAGCTGAAATATGAGTTCCGCAAATATATCAATGAGCGAAATAAGATCGAAGTGCAGCGGCAGAATGCCTATCTCAACTCCAGTGTGCCGGAATATGAGCTGGATGACAAGCAGAATTTGCTGTATCAGGTGTGCCAGGAGGAATTTGATCTCCTCAAATTGCTGTTTGCCCATTTGGATATTCCATCGCTGTTCCGGGGTGCCGAGATGATGCTGGACGCCGATTGCACGGTGTTCTGTGCCCGTGGGGTGTCGCTGCAGATCGCCGATTTCCTTTCCATGCGCTTGGCTATTTTAGGGCTTCCATCCATTGTGATCAACACCGAATTGAATGACAGTGTTCAGTCGGCCCTCCCCTTGCTGAAGGGGGGCACATTGCTGGTGCCCATTTCTTTGCCTGATTACTATGTGATGACCACAAAAGTGTGCGAGTTTGCCCGGCAGAGACGGTGCCGGATTTTGACTCTCACCGACTCTTTGGAACAATCGCCGGTGGCGCCCTTTGGGGATTTGGTGCTCACGGCTCCCGCTTCCAGCCGGCTTTTTCTCAATTCTCCCGGAGGACTTTTGGTGCTGGCCCATTTGCTTTCGGCTGCGTTAAATATTGAAAAAAGTGCCCGTCACACCAGCAAATTTTGCACCCCTGAAGAATTTTCCCATGTCTTTACCAAAAAAATGAAAGGGACACACTGAATTCCCAAAAATTTTTTGGAAATTATAGTGAACACATTACTTTTATAGAGAATTTATACCGCAAAATGGAAAACTGTGAAATCTGCCTAGATTTGTTGGGCGGAATTCACAGTTTTTTATTATTTTATTGACTTTTTTAATAGTAAACACTACAATAATTCCATAACTTGAAACCTCCCATTGGAGCATCTGCACAATTGGAGGAATACAGAAGGAGGTTCTATTTTATGAAACGATACTTGGCATTGCTCCTGGCGCTGGTCATGTGTTTCTCCCTGGCCGCTTGCTCCAATGAGACTGGTGGCGGAGGTGGCGGTGGCGGCAGCAAAACCGGCACCGAACTGGCTTCCGAACAAAAATATGTCACCTACATTTCTTCTGAACCTATGACTCTGGACCTGAACCGTCGGTCGGATACATACAGCTCCACCATCCTGACCAACATTCTGGAAGGTCTGACCCGTCTGGATGAAAACGATGCTCACGATGCTTATGAATATGTTCCTGCAGGCGCCAAATCCTGGAGCTCCAACGAAGATGGCACTGTCTGGACTTTCGAACTCAATGAAAATTACTGGGATGATGGACAGAAAGTAACGGCTGATGACTATGTCTATTCTGTCCGCCGTTATGTCGATCCCAACACCGGCTCCCCTCTGGGCTATCGCCTGGCTTGCCTGAAGAACTATGAAGGCGTCAACAGCGGCGAGCTGCCTGTGGAAGAACTGGGCATCCGCGCTGTGGATGAAGATACCCTGGAGATCACCCTGGAAGCTCCTACCCCCTACTTTATGGACCTGACTCATGGCATGCTGTTCCGTCCTCAGCGGCAGGACATCGTGGAGCAGCACGGTGATAAGTATGGCGCCGAGGCAGACACCGTTGTCTCCAATGGTCCCTTCAAGATCACTTCCTGGACCCATAACAGCGAAATCACCCTGGTGAAGAACGACAAATACTGGGATGCTGACAATGTGACCCTGGACGAAGTGACCGTCAAGATCATCGCTGACGCCAACACTTCTGTCAATGCTTTCGCCAACGGCGAAATGGACTATGTTTCCACCACCACTGTGGAGTGGGTGGAGCGGTTCAACAACACCGAAGGTGTGGTGCCCGTTTCCTATCCCAGCTCTACTTTGACCTATTCCTTCTTCAATACACAGGATGAAATCTTCTCCAATGCCAACATCCGCAAGGCTTTCATCACTGGTATTGACCGTGTTGAGATCAACGATATGTGCTTTGGCGGCGCCCGTATTCCTACTTATGGTTGGGTTGTGCCCACTCTGTACTGCGGCGATATCAACTTCCGCGAATTTGCCGGCGATCCTGTTCAGGATATGATCGATGAGATGGAAGCCGAAGGCACCACTCCCAAGGATCTGCTCCTCAAGGGCATGGAAGAGCTGGGCCTGGGCGACGATCCCTCCACTCTGGACATCACCTTCTCCCTGGCCGGTACCGATGACTGGTTCCGCACCCTGGGCGAATACCTGCAGCAGGCTTATAAGAAGACCCTGGGCATCAACCTGGAGATCAGCTTCTCTGAATGGGGCATCTTCATTGATAATGTGGAAAAGGGCAATTATCAGATCGGCTTTATGGGCTGGGGCGCTTCTGTGAACGATCCTTATGATGTGCTCAGCCTGCATACCTCTCAGTCCAACGCCATCTACACCGGCTGGGCCAATGAGGAATACGATGCTCTGATTGCCGAGGCTTCCACTACCCTGGATGATCAGAAGCGTGCTGAAATGTATAAGCAGGCCGAAGATATGCTGCTGAAAGAATATGGTGTTGCAAACCCGCTGGCTACAACGGTCAACACTCTGTTCTACAAGGACTATGTGAAGGGCTATGGCATGATGCCGCTGAGCACCATGGGCTATAAGAACATTCAGATCCTTGAGCACTAAAGCGCAAACAATGATTGAAGCAATCCGCTGAAATAATGAGAGGAGGCGGCACCATTGGTGTTGCCTCCTCTTTTAAAAGAGAGAAAGGAGAGGATCTGATTTGCTGAAATATGTTGTGAAGCGCATCATCTATATGTTCATCACCATTTTCTGTATTGCCACAGCAACCTTTTTCCTGATGCGCAGCATCCCTGGCGATCCTTTGTCCAGCATGGCACAGACCCTGCCGGAACAGACCAAGGCCAACTATTATGCCAAATATGGCTTGGATAAGCCATTGTTCACCCAATATCTGATGTACATGAAAAACCTGGTCAAAGGTGATTTGGGCGATAGCAATGTATACCCTGGCCGCAGCGTGGGCGGTGTGATTGCAGAGACTTCGCCGGTATCGGCCACCATTGGCGGCCCTGCTCTGGTGATCGGCCTGGTATTGGGCATCACTTTTGGCATTATTGCTGCACTATTTAAAAACAAATGGCCGGACTATATCGTAATGGTCATTGCTATTTTAGGTATCACAATTCCGGTCTTTGTGCTGGCGGCCTTGCTGCAGTATTTCTTCTCTGTCAAACTGGGCTGGCTTCCCACCTCTGGCTGGGGACAAGTGAAACACGCCATCATCCCCATCATCGTGCTCAGCTTCGGCACCATCGCCACCTATGCCCGGTATATCAAATCCAGCATGCTGGATACCCTGAGCCAGGACTATATCCTCACGGCCCGGGTAAAGGGCCTTAGCGAGGGAGCCGTTATTCGCCGCCATGTGATGCGCAACTCCATTTTGCCGGCCATCACATTGCTGGGCGCTCGTATCGTGGGCATTTTCACCGGTGCTTTCGTCACCGAGCGGATGTTTGCCATTCCCGGCATCGGTTTCTATTACATCAACTCCATCAATACCAACGACTATGCCATGACCATGGGCCTGACGATCTTTTACGGCATATTGTTCGTTATTTCCCAGTTGGTAGTCGATATTGCGTATGTGCTGGTCGATCCTCGCATCCGTATCGCCTCGAATAATTGAGAAAGGAGATCATCATGGCTGCAAATATTCCCAAAGAGAAATTTGTCATTGTGGGGGCAGAAACGGCGGAAGCAGAAAAAATCGGCCGTCCTCATGTGAGTTATTTGAAAGACACCTGGCGCCGCTTTAAAGAGAGCAAGACAGCTTTGCTGGCGCTGGTCATTTTGATTGCACTGATTGTAATGGTCATCATCGGCCCGGCTCTCAGCGGCTATGCCTTTGAAGAAATCGACACCAGACCGGAAGCCAAGAACGCTCCTCCTTCTGCGGAACACTGGTTTGGCACCGATAAGCTGGGACGAGATCTGTTTTCCCGTACCTGGCAAGCCGGACGGGTTTCATTGGCCATCGGCCTGATCGGCGCTTTGGTAGCCGCTACGGTCGGCTGTGTTTATGGCGGTTTGTCTGCCTATTTCGGAGGCAAAGTGGACACGATCATGATGCGTATCGTGGAAGTGATCAGCAGTATTCCCTATCTGATCGTGGTTATTTTGCTTTCGGTGGTATTGGATAGTAAAAGCCTAGGAACACTGATCTTGGCTTTGACCCTTACCGGATGGTGCGGTACGGCCCGCCTGGTTCGCGGCCAGATGCTCCAGCTGAAAAGCCAGGAGTTCGTCATGGCGGCACAGGCTTTGGGTGTTCCCCCTTGGCGGATCATCCTCAAGCACCTGATCCCCAATACCATGAGCACTATCATCGTTTCCATCACATTTGCCATTCCCAACTATATCTTCTCGGAAGCCTTCCTGAGCTTTATCGGCCTGGGTATTCAGCCGCCCAACACTTCCTGGGGCGCTCTGTCCTCGGCTGCTCAGACAAACTTCCTGTTCTACCCGTATCAGCTTTTCTTCCCCTCGCTGATGATCGCTCTGACCATGCTCTCCTTTACTCTGTTGGGCGATGGCCTGCGGGATGCGCTGGACCCGAAGCTGAGAAAGTAGAGGTATTGCCATGAGTAACAAAATATTGACCGTCAAGGACCTGCGGGTGTCCTTCAATACATATGCCGGTGAAGTAAAAGCGGTGCGCGGTGTGAATTTTGAGCTTTCTCCCGGCGAAACACTGTGCTTTGTGGGTGAATCGGGCTGCGGCAAAACGGTAACGGCCAAGGCGCTTCTTCGGCTGCTCCAGCCTCCCTTCGCTGTGATCAAGGAAGGCAGCCAGATCCTTTTCAACGGAGAAGATGTGCTGCAAATGTCCAAAAAGCGTTTGCAGGAGTACCGGGGCGATGATGTAAGTATGATCTTCCAGGACCCCATGACTTCCCTCAACCCCACCATGACCTGCGGCAAGCAGATCATGGAAGGCTTGATCCTTCACCGGAATATGACCAAGGCACAGGCTCGGGAAGCGGCTATTGAAACGCTGCGCCTGGTAAAAATCCCCGATCCGGAAAAGCGTGTGGACAACTATCCCCATCAGCTGTCCGGCGGTATGCGTCAGCGCGTGATGATCGCCATCGCCCTGGCTTGCCAGCCCAAGCTGCTCATTGCCGATGAACCTACCACGGCTTTGGATGTGACCATTCAGGCTCAGATCATCGATCTGCTGCGGGAACTGAAAGAAAAGCTGGGAATCGCCATCATCCTGGTCACCCATGATCTGGGTGTTGTGGCCAACTTCGCCGATCGCATCCAGGTGATGTATGCCGGTCAGGTAGTGGAACGGGGTACAGCCCGGGAGATCTTCTATGACTCCAAGCATCCCTATACCTGGGCGCTGCTCAGCTCGGTTCCCAAGCTGGCCAAGGAGAGCAAGCAGGAGCTGTATTCTCTCCACGGCACACCTCCTGATTTGATCCTGCCTTTGGAGCATTGCCCCTTTGCTGCCCGGTGTGAATACTGTATGCCCATCTGCAAAGAGCAGATGCCGCCGGAGACCGTTTTGTCCGACACCCACAGGCTGTCCTGCTGGCTCCAGCATCCCGACGCCCCCAAGGTGAAATCCTTCTATGAAAGAGAGGTTTAAAGTATGAGCGGAAATTTGATCGAAATCAAAAACCTCTGCAAGTATTTCCCTGCGGGCAAAAATCGCACGCTGAAAGCGGTGGACAATGTATCCCTCACCATTGCCAAAGGCGAAACATTGGGACTTGTGGGTGAATCCGGCTGCGGCAAGACCACCTGCGGCCGTACAATTCTGAAGCTGTATCCCCCCACTTCCGGTCAGATCTTCTTCGATGGAGAAGATGTGTCCCATATCAAGGGGAAGGGATTGCTCAATTTCAAAAAACGGGCACAGATGATCTTCCAGGACCCCTATTCTTCCCTGGACCCCCGTATGACCATTGCCGAGATCATCTCGGAAGGCATGACGGTACACAATCATATGACCAACCAAGAAAAGCAGGAGAAGGTCAATGAGTTGTTGGGCAAGGTGGGCCTGACCGAAGATTATGCCAACCGGTTTGCCCATGAGCTGTCCGGCGGCCAACGCCAGCGCATTGGTATTGCCCGGGCCTTGGCGGTGGAGCCGGAGTTCATCGTCTGCGATGAGCCTATTTCCGCTTTGGATGTGTCCATCCAGGCCCAGATCATCAACCTGCTGATCAAATTGCAGAAGGAAAACCACCTCACCTATCTGTTCATCTCCCATGACCTGTCGGTGGTGCGTCACATCTCCGACCGGGTGGGCATTATGTACTTGGGCAGCATGGTGGAGCTGGGCAGCAGCCAGGCTATTTTCGGCCAGCCGCTGCACCCCTACACCAAGGCGCTGATCTCCGCCATTCCCGAGGCCGATCCCGATTCGGAAAAGACCCGGAAGCGGATTCCTCTGGAAGGAGAAGTGCCCAGTCCCATCGATCCTCCGTCGGGCTGCAAGTTCCGCCCCCGGTGTGCTTATGCCACCGACAAATGCGCCCAGGAGATCCCCACTTGGGAAGAAGCGGCTCCTGGCCATTTTGTAGCCTGCCACCACTGGCGGGAAGTGTAAGCAAACTAAAAAAGGCGCCTGAAAGGGCGCCTTTTTTGTTCAGATTTTCCCCATCTGGTGGGAAGCTATGGTATAATATCAACAGTTGCCGCATACATGCGGCAGGATACTGCGTATTCAGTCGTTTTGTGAACAAAACGACTGCTGTTGATGTTACACCATAGCTAAAATCGGCTTTGCCGATTTTACGCCGCATTGGCGGTGTGCAAGTCCATATGGACTTGTAGCTATGGTATAATAAAAAAAGATTTCTTTTGAAAGGGGAAACAATATGGAGACTTCTGCGCTTTATCCCTACCCTTCCCGACGGTATGTGACCTATGCCGCCCGGGGAATGTGCGCCACATCCAACCATCTGGCGGCGCAGGCTGGGGTGGATATGCTGAAAAAAGGGGGAAACGCTTTTGATGCAGCCATTGCCGCTGCGGCCTGTCTGGTGGTTTTGGAACCCCAGACCAATGGCGCTGGCAGCGATGCATTTGCCATCTTCACGCAGAATGGAGGCAAATTGCAGGGCATGAACTCCACTGGCGTCATGGGCCGCAACTTTGACTTGCAAAAAATGCGGGACAAGGGCTATAAGGAGATGCCCCATTATGGTTTTGAGCCGGTGACTGTGCCCGGTGCTCCCGCCGCCTGGGCAGCTATCAATGAAAAATTTGGCCGTCTGCCCTTGACCGAAGTGCTGGCTCCCGCCATTTCCTATGCCCGGGAAGGTCAGGCTTTGTGTACCATCACCTGGAGCAGCATCAATACCATGGCGTCCCGGATGCGGGAGAACACCGATTGTGGTCCGCAATTTGACGAATGGTTCCGCATTTTCATGCCGGGAGGGGAAGCACCCCGGCCGGGACAGCTGTTCCGCAACCCTGATCTGGCGGACACCCTGGAGGCCATCGCCAAGACCCAGGCCAAGGACTATTATCAGGGAGAGATCGCCGACAGAATCGTGGCGGCTTCTCATAAGTTCGGCGGCTTTTTGGAAAAAGAAGATCTGATGGAGCATGAAGTCCAGTGGGTGCAGCCCCTCAGCGTGCCCTATCATGGCTATGAGGTGTGGGAGCTGCCACCCAACGGCCAGGGGATCATTGCTCTGATGGCCCTCAACATTCTCAATGGCTTTGAACCCTCTCCCCTGGATGATCCTCTGGGCGTCCACCGGCAGATCGAAGCCACCAAGCTGGCTTTTATCGACGGCCTGCGCTATATTGCCGATCCCCGGTATATGGAAGTGTCTCCCGAGGAGATGCTCTCTCCGGAATATGCCGCCGCCCGGCGGAAGCTCATCGGCCAGACCGCCATCGAACCGGCCCCGGGCAACCCAAAGAACCCGGGCACCGTCTATCTCTGCGCGGCGGACAACGAAGGCAATATGATCTCCTACATCCAGAGCAATTACGCCGGTTTTGGCTCGGGCGTGGTGGTGCCCGGCACAGGTATTGCCCTGCAGAACCGGGGCAAGGGTTTCTCTCTGGATCCGGAAAGCCCCAATGCCGCAGCACCGGGCAAGCGGCCCTATCATACCATCATCCCCGGATTCCTCACAAAAGACGGCAAACCGGTGGGCCCCTTTGGGGTGATGGGCGGCTTTATGCAGCCCCAGGCCCATGTGCAGGTGATGACCAAGCTCATCGACTGCGGCCTCAATCCCCAGGCCTGCATCGATGCTCCCCGTTGGCTGTGGACCGCTGGAAAGGAAGTCCATGTGGAAACGGAATTTTCCACCTACCTGGCGGATTCTCTGGCCCAGCGCGGGCATAAAATCGTCTTTGATACCAACCGGGGCGGCTTTGGCAAAGGACAGATGATTCTGCGCACTCCCTTCGGTACACTTATCGGCGGCACAGAGCCTCGCTGTGAAGGGGCTTGCGCTGCCTGGTAACTCCCCTTTCCTTCCCCCTGGTTTTACAGCCGGGGGGAAGGGAAAATAGTTCTTGACATGGGATGCTGCCTATGCTATACTAGTCAAGTACCAAACAAACGGAATATCGCGGGGTGGAGCAGTTCGGTAGCTCGTCGGGCTCATAACCCGAAGGTCG
>CALLCY010000087.1:0-13066 GCA_938000015.1 uncultured Clostridia bacterium | reverse complement strand
ACCCGGGCCCAGACAGCGGCGGTGCTCTGCCGTCTGGCGCAAAAATAAAACGCGGGGTGACCCCGCAGGCACTTGCAACCCCCTTGAAGCGGTTTTTGCCGCTTCAAGGGGGTTTTGCTGTTTTTTCCAAAGGCTCGTCCGCCTTTTTTCGTCTTTTTCCTCTTTGCGGCAAAAAAAGACGGAAGAAACCGGATAAAATGGGGCATACTTCTCTATAAGGAACGAAAGGCCGGATTTTTCAAAAAACCGGCGGAAAAAAGGAGGATGCCCAAGTGGGAAAAAAACGAATAGCCGCCCTGTGCGTCATGGGATTTTTGGCCCTGCCTGTTCAGGCGGCGGAAAACAGTCCGGCGCCGGGAAGGGAGCTTTACGGCATTTTGCACAGCCTGTGCCAGCTGGTGCGGCAGGAGGTGCTGGAGGAAGAGCCGGAGGTGTGCGAGGCCCCTTTGCCGGAGAGCCCCATGGGGCTGACCCAGGCGGAACCGGCCCAGGAGACCCTGGCGGCGGAAGAACCCAAGCCCACCCCCAAGATCAGCCTGACGCCCCAGGAGGTTTCCATGATGGAATATGTGGTGGAGAGGGAAGTCCACGGGGCCAGCTATGCCCACAAGATCGCCATTGCCAATGTGATCGTCAACCGGGTGCTGGACAGCCGGTTTCCCGGAACTGTCAATGAGGTGCTCCACGCCCCCAAACAGTTTCCCATTTCCATTCAGAATTATTATAACCCCAAGTGGCACCCCAGCGATGAGACCATCAACGCGGTGTATGCCGCCGTCTATGAGCCGGATACCACCGGTGGAGCATTGTATTTCTATGCGCCCCAGTACACGGCAGGAAAGACGGCGTCCTGGTTTGAAAACAGCCTGACTTTCTGCTTTGAAATGGAAGGCCACCGCTTCTTTTCGGCCCAGTAGCTGGGCACCCATACTCTCCCCGGCTCGATGCGCTGTTGTTCCTGGGTGCTCCGGCTGCGGCTGGCCCCAGCCGGAAGGTACCTTTGTGCAATCCTGGCCGAAAGCATAGAAAAAGTCTCCCTTCCGGGAGGCTTTTTCTTTTCTCTTCGTTCTGTTGCTGGGCGCGGGAGCGCAGATTGGGTGCAGCGTCACGCTGCTTGCCGGGCGCGGGAGCGCAGTATGGCTGTCCGGACACCGGACCAGCGTCACGCTGCCTTGACGGGAGAGGGAGGATGTGGTAAATTAAAACTATAATAAGTTAGTGCAAAAAATCATCATGAGAAAGCGGGGGTGGATTGAATGAAAAACCGGAATGGACAGGAAATCCGTATTGTTCCTTCTGTGGCGGTGTATGGGGTCTTGGTGCTACTGGACATCTATCTGCTCTTTCGCTACTATGACTGGCAGGCCGGGGTCTTTACCCTGGAAATGCTCACTGAGCTTTCCCTGGTGACGGTCTTTGGCAGCGGACTGGTGCAGAGCCTGAAAAAATGGATGGAGCGGAATCCTCGCCCCCAGCGGGAGGAAAAGAGGAAGCATCTGAAGCAGTGGATGTACATTTTGCTTTTGCTGGTATCGGTGTTTATGCTGGGGTTTGCGCTGTATCTGCTCCCTCAGTATCTCCAGGGGGGTTACAGCCTGTATAGCATGGATATGCTGCTTTTGCTGGTGTGCTTCCTTTTGTGGGGCATTTATCTGGTTATCAGTATCCGGGCCTTGGTGAAAAGAAAATTCAATGAGTAGGCCCAGTGCCTGGGCAGGTATATTGCGCTTCCGCGCCCGGTCATGAAGTCAAGCTGAGTGGATTTGCCTGGCTTCACAATCCCCCCTGCATGGCCCTGCCATGCTGTCCCCCCTTTGCACAAGGGGGGCTTTTTCTTTGCCTGAGTAAACACAACCGGTCTTCGTTCTGTTGCCCAGCGCGGGAGCGCAGTATGGCCGTCCGGACACCGGACCGGCGTCACGCTGTATAAGGGAAAAGTTATGCTTTTGATATGAATATACTATTTTACTTATGAGCGAGGGGGGCGTATAGTAGACAGGGAAACAAAGAGAGAGGTGTGATTTTTTGAAAAAAGACCTGAAATTTTTCTGGACGCTCTTTATCTCCACCTTCACCCTCAGCGCCTTCACCTTCGGCGGCGGCTATGTGATCGTGCCGCTGATGCGCAAGAAGTTCGTTGAGACCCTGGGGTGGATCGATGAAGAGGAAATGCTGGACCTGATCGCCATCGCTCAGTCGGCCCCCGGTCCTATTGCTGTCAATTCCTCCATTATCATCGGCTACCGTCTGGCGGGTATCCCCGGCGCATTGGTGACCACTTTCGGCACCGTTTTGCCCCCCATGGTCATCCTGTCGGTGATCTCCCAGTTCTATACCGCTTTCCGGGATAATGTGGTGGTGTCCCTGGTGCTCAAGGGTATGGGCATCGGTGTGGCTGCCGTCATCGTGGATGTGGTCTACACCATGGCAAAAGGCGTTGTCAAAACCAAGGACGCCCTCTGGATCATCGTCATGTGCGTGGCGTTGGTTGTGGCCCTGTTCACCAGCCTGAATGTGGTGTTCGTCATCCTGGCCTGCGGCGTTGTGGGCGCCATCAATGTGATCGCCCAGGATAAAAAGACGGGGAAGGGAGGCAAGGCCGCATGATTTTGCTTCAGCTTCTCTGGGCCTTTGTCCAGGTGGGGGCCTTCAGCTTCGGCGGCGGTTATGCCGCGCTGCCCCTCATCGAAGAACAGGTGGTCAAGGCCAATCATTGGCTGACCGCTCAGGAATTTACCGATATCATCACCATTTCCCAGATGACCCCCGGCCCCATTGCCATCAACTCGGCCTCCTTTGTGGGCATCCGTATGGGCGGTATCCTGGGCACTGTGGTGGCCACCTTCGGCTGCATCCTGCCCTCCCTAGTCATCGTGCTGCTGCTGTCCTACTTCTTCTTTAAATATCGGAACCTGCGGATGGTGCAGGGTATCGTCAAGGGCCTGCGCCCCGGCGTTGTGGCCCTGATCGCCGCTTCCGGCTATGGCCTGATGGCCAACGCCCTGTGGGGCGACGGCGCTTTCAGCTTTGCCGCCCTGGATTGGTTCGCCGTGGTGCTTTTCGCCGCCGCTTTGGTGGTGCTGCGGAAATGGAAGCCCAACCCCATCTATGTGATGGTGGCCTGCGGCGTTGTGGGCGCATTGTTCTACGGTTTGGTCTAGCGCCAGCGTGACGCTGGCGGAGTGCCTCCGCTGGCAACTTGCGCTGCCGATCCCGTGCCGGGACGGCCAAACTGCGCTGCCGCGCTGGGTCATGTAATCAAGCTGAGTGGATTTGTCTGGCCTTACAATCCCCCCTACATGGCCCTGCCATGCTGTCCCCCCTTTGCACAAGGGGGGCTGTGGCGAGCCGCCGCTCCCATACATTTCTTTGCCTTGTGGCAGACAACCGAACGAAGAAAAAAGGAAAAGCCTCCCGGAAGGGAGGCTTTTTCTATGCTTTCGGCCAGGATTGCACTTTGGCCTTTTCCGGGTGATGGTTTATCACACCCGGAGCAGAAAGGCAAACAACGCATAAAGCCTTCAGCGAGTTTTGCCCGCGGCGGCTCGCCGCTAGGTGAAGATCAGCTTTTTGGTGATGCCGCCGTCGATATACAGATTGACGCCGTTGATGAAATCGCTTTCCCGACTGGTGAGGAAGAGACAGGCGTGCACCACATCCTGGGGCGTGCCCACCCGGCCAGAGGGATGCTGGGTGTGGTCGGTTTCCTTCAGCTTGTCGTAGTTCTCCACCTGAATCCAGCCAGGGCTGACCACATTCACCGTAATGCCGGTGTTGCTCAAAGAGACGCACAGGGTATTGGTGAAGGACACCACACCGCCCTTGGATGCGCCGTAGGCCTCCCAGCCTGTCTGGTTCTGGCGGTGGCGGGTGGAGGCAAAATTGACGATGCGCCCATAGCCCGCGCCCTTGTTGCACTGGATGAACTCCTGACAGCACAGGAAAGTGCCCCGGAGATTGGTGGAAATCACCTTGTCAAATTCCTCTACCGTCATTTCCAGCACCGGTTTGTGGAACTTGCTGATGGCGCCGTCGTTGATGAGAATATGGATGGGGCCATAGTTCTGATAAATGGTCTGGAAACATTGGTGGATGGCCTTTTCGTCGCACAGATCCACCTGGAAGAAATGGATGTGCTCGCCTTCATAATCCGGCTGCATCACATCCAGAGTGAACACCTCATAGCCTTTTTCCGCGTAGCCCAGGGCCAGATGCTTGCCGATGCCTGAGGCCCCGCCGGTAATGACCACTCTGTCCATGTTGTGAGATCCCTCCTTGTGTGTTGTGGCTTCTGATTCTGGAACCATCCTAGCACGCTTCGGCCATGGGAACAAGTAGGCACATTTTTTTCACTGGCCCAGTGCCTGGGCACCCATACTGCGCTCCCGCGCTGGGCAACCGAACGAAGGCCCGTTGTGTTCACTCAGGCAAAGAGAGTATGCCCGCGGAGGCACTCCGCCACTGGGGCGCATAGGATGGGGGGAAAGGATGTGAGGGGATGGGGAAACCATTCAAATGTGCCCTGGTGGGCGGCGACGGGCGGCAAATCCTCCTGGGCCGCCTTCTGGAACAAGAGGGCTTTCCGGTCACACGCTTTGCCCTGCCGGAAGGGGAGAAACACCTGGAAGGGGCGCTGGAGGGCGTCGGGTGCGTGCTGCTGCCCCTGCCGGTGGAGCGGGAGGGATTGCTCAACGCCCCGCTCTGCAACGAGCACAAATGGCCCATGGAAAAGATCCTGGAGGCCATACCCCAGGGCACTCTGGTGCTGGGGGGACAGGTGAGCGCCCGACTGAAAGAGCTGGGAGAAAAACAGGGCCTGCGCCTTGTGGACTATGGCGCACGGGAGGACTTCCTTTGCCGTAACGCCGCCATCACCGCCGAAGGGGCCTTACAACTGGCCATGGGCCACCACCAGGAAAGCCTGGGGGATACCCGGTGCCTGGTGCTGGGCTATGGGCGGTGCGGCAAGGCATTGTGCCGGGCACTGTCCGGCGTCACCCGGCCCTGGGTGTGGGCCAGACGGCCGGAGATCAGAGCCCAGGCCCGGGCGGAGGGGCTGCTTGCCCCGGATACCCTTGCGGAAGGGCTGAAGGGGGCCGGGGTGATTTTCAACACCGTGCCTGCTCTTCTGATCGGAGAGGGCCAGGCCGGGCTTCTGGAGAAAGACAGCCTGTATCTGGAATTGGCCGGAAACCCAGGGGGGGCTGGATTTTTCGCCCAGGGGTCTTTTCAAACAGGGGGGAAATGTGGTACAGTGAAAGACAGAAGATCCTTATTATTATCAAGGAAGGGGAAATTTCGTCATGCTGAAAACAAACCGTGAAGATTTGCCCATGCTGCTGGTTCAGGGCCAGGTGCGCCACTCCAAGGGTGCTCAGGCCTATCGCCATACCATCGACGGCGAGCCGTTCACTCTGCCGGCCACCGGCGGCATCACCCTCAACGCCAAGATCGGCGATCGGTGCGTGGGCTGGGCCGCCGACCATCTGGAGCCCGGCGTCACCGCCCGCAATGAAAACGACGACTATAACGCCGCCCTCCAGGGTCTGTCCTGCATCGGCAACACCGCCATTGTCATGAGCGGCGACGCCAAGGGCGCCCGTGGCTTTGTCACCGGCAAGCACGGCGGCTGCGAGCATCTGCTGTGCTACTTCGACCAGGAGACCATGGAGAAGATGACCATCGGCGATAAGATCGATGTGCGCAGCCAGGGCCAGGGCATGAAGCTGCTGGACTATCCCGACATCCTGCTGCGGAACATGAGCCCCGAGCTGCTGGAAAAGATGAACATCGAGGAGAAGGACGGCAAGCTGAAAGTGGGCGTTGCCAAGATCGTTCCCGCCTGCATCATGGGCAGCGGCCTGGGCGCTTCCACTTCCTATTATGGTGACTATGACATCACCCTCCACGACAAGAAGATCACCGAGGAATATGGGCTGGACAAGCTGCGTTTCGGCGATATCGTCGCCATCACCGATGCCGACACCCGCTTCGGCCGCAACTTTATGACCGGCGCTATGACCATCGGCGTTGTGGTGCATTCCGACTGCATCCTGGCCGGTCACGGCCCTGGCGTCACCACTCTGATGACCTGCAAGACTCCGTTGATCGAAGCCTTCATTGACGAAAACGCCAACCTGGCAGACTACTTCGTGCGCTAGTCCCGTGTCGGGACGGCCATACTGCGCTGCCGCGCTAGGCAATAGCGCTCAGGCCTGTTGTGTGTTGGGCAGCAAAGAAAAATATGGGTGCAGCGTCAAAAAAAGCCTCCCGAATAGGGAGGCTTTTTTGCTGATTTGGTTCGTTGTTTTTGCCCCGGAAAAAAGGAATGGCTGTCCGGGCTCCGGACCGAGGGCACTCTGCCAGCGTCACGCTGCCTCGAGTTGCATCAGATCCAAAAGGGCGTAATAGGCATCGGGCTGGGCGGTCCAGTAGGTTTCCCAGTTTTGGGAGACACCATGGGAGCCGATACGGTTCCACACCCACACCCGGGCACAGTCGGGGCCCCAGGTGGCAATCTCGATGAAATGCCAGGGGGTGTCGATCTCCACATAGGCTTCCGGGCCTTTCACGGCCCGGTCCACATCCTTACCCACCCAGTCATCCAAAGAGGGGGCGGCATAGGTCAGGCCCTCCACATAGGAGCGAACCAGGGCGAATTGCTCTTCGGTCATCTCCCGGCTGTTCAGGTGCAGGCCGTGGCCGGTGCCCCCGTAAGGCTCCAGCCGTATCAGGTCCTGGTCCAGGTCCACCTTGGCCATGGCTTCGGTGACCCGCGCCTGCCGGGTTTCTTTTTCTTCCTGGGTCAGCGGGGGCTTTTCTTCCTCCTCCTTGCGGCAACCCATGGGGAAGAGAAGCAGAAGGGCTAAAAGGAGAAGTGTCCATCTGGGATGTGTTCGTTTCATCGTCGATCCCTCCTCCATTTTTATTTAATGTGATAATAACATAAAGTAAAGAGAAACGCAACAAAAATTTCATAATTGTTCCGTTGTATGCTGTGGGGCATGGTTGCCTGGGAACCGGACCAGAGACGCTTTCTCAATCCCTCAGTCGGCGTTCGCCGACAGCTCCCTTTGCACAAGGGAGCCGTCTTTGCTGCTCAGTACACAACCGGCCTGCGTTCTGCTGCCCAGCGCGGGAGCGCAGTATGGGTCCAGCGTCACGCTGCCGACGCTAGTGTTTCTTTCGGATGCGATAGATTAAGTCCATTGTCACAGCACCCAGAATCCAGAAAACGGCTAGAATAATGTAGATTTTAAGTTGCTGTGAAGACAGATTTCTTCCCGAAAGAAAGACACCCCTTCTTATAATAAAGAAAAGGATAAACAAAAAGATCAAAAAAGACACGGACAGTAAGGGATAATCCCACTTGCGCACTCCATATCGCATGGCTGCGCCGATCAGAAATGGGAAAACAGAGAGCATAATCATATTCAGAATTTTGATATCCATTTGTTCACCCCCGTATTCAGATGCACTGGTGGATATGGCAAAGGCCTGCTGCGTTATTGATGTACTACATTAAAATCAATATATCATAGAACACCCTACTTGGCAATATTTTTCATAACCTCATCTGTCTTCGCCTGGACGAACACAACCGGCCTGCGTTCTGTTGCTTAGCGCGGCAGCGCAGTATGGGTGCAGCGTCACGCTGCTTGCCCAGCGCGGCAGCGCAGTATGGGGGCGGCGGCTCGCCGCATAGATATGTGACAGGAGGGGATATCTATGGAGCGTGTGGGGCTGTATCTGCGGCTGAGCCGGGAGGACGGAGAAGGGGAGAGCGGGAGCATCGAAAGCCAGCGCCTGCTTCTGCGGGACTACTGCCGCAGCCATCATCTGACAGTGGTTTCGGAATACATCGACGACGGCTATTCCGGGCTGAGTTTCCACCGCCCCGGCTTTGAGCAAATGCTGGGGGACATTGAAAAAGGGCTGCTGGACACCGTCCTCACCAAAGACCTGTCCCGGCTGGGGCGGGACTATATCCTCACCGGCCATTACCTGGAACGGTACTTCCCGGAAAAAGGAGTGCGGTACATCGCCCTGGGGGACAACATCGACACCGGAGCGGGCCAGGACGACCTGACCCCCTTCCGGGCGGTGGTCAACGACCTGTATGCCCGGGACATCTCCCGGAAGGTGCGGGCCGCCCTGGACGCCCGGAAACGGGCCGGGGTCTTTATCGGCGCCCGTGCCCCCTATGGCTATCAAAAAGAAGAGGGCAGGCTCCGCATCGACCCCCGCCGGGGGGAGTGGGTGCAAAGAATTTTCGCCTGGTGCCTGGATGGAGACAGCTGCCCGACCATTGCCCGGAAGCTGGGGCAGGCCGGGTGCCCTTCTCCCACGGGAAAGGGGGAGTGGAGCGGCGCCATGGTGCGGCGCATCCTCACAAACCCCACCTACAAAGGGGACCTGACCCAGAACCGCAGCCGGAAAATCAGCTGCAAGGTGGAAAAAAGCCGGATAGTGCCCAGGGAAGGCTGGGTGATCTGCCCTGGGGCCTGCCCGCCGCTGGTGGGGGAAGAGGACTTTGCCCGGGTGCAGGAAAAAATGGAAGGGAGCAGGCGGCAAAAAGACCCTCTGGCCTCCTTCCTCCGCTGCGCCAGATGCGGCAGCCCCATGGGCATCACCGGAGACGGCAAACGCCGCTATCTCATTTGCCGGGGGCGGAAAAAAGGGGAGTGCACCCTGCCTTTGATCTCCTGGGACAAGGCCATGGCAGAAACCCGGGCGGCTTTGCACCGGGCCGGAGCACAGGAGGATTTTCAGCGGCCATTCCCATGCCCTGGGGCTATCATCGGGGAAGATGGGGTAGTGCTTTTGGGGGAGAGTGGGGGGAATCGGCCCGTTTGAGGGGGAGAAATTGTCCCTTTCCACAAAAAAGGCCCCTTTTGCGAAATTTCTGTTGAACTTATGGCAAAAAGAAAGTAAAATAGAGGTAGTTATTGCAATCGGGAGAGAGGGTGCAGGCTGCTATGAAAAAGTGTTTTGCCATTCTGATGGGCGAAATCCAGGGGCCTTGTGCGCCCGCATTTTCCCGGGTGCAGGGATGAAAAGCTGTGGAGTTTTCGCCGCGGCTTTTTTCTTTTCAAAAATCCACCTTCGGAGAAAGGAAGTTTTCCCATGGAAAAAAATAAAGTAGCAATTATCATGGGCAGCGACAGTGACCTGCCTGTGGTGGAAAAGACCATCAACACGCTGAAAGACCTGGGCATCCCCTATGAGGCCCATGTGATGAGCGCCCACCGTACCCCGGAAGAGGCTTGCACCTTTGCACGCACCGCCGCAGAAAAGGGCTTCGGCGTCATCATCGCCGCCGCCGGCAAAGCCGCTCATCTGGCCGGTGTGCTGGCCGGGCATACACCCCTGCCCGTTATCGGCATCCCCATGAAGAGCTCCACCATGGACGGACTGGATTCTCTGCTGTCCACCGTGCAGATGCCCTCCGGCGTGCCGGTGGCTACCGTTGCCATCGATGGGGCGGAAAACGCCGGACTGCTGGCCGCTCAGATGCTGGCCATCTCTGATGACAGCCTTTTTGCCAAGCTCCAGGAAAAGAAGGAGCAGATGCGGCAGAAGGTCATCGAAAAAGACAAAAAGCTCCAGGAAAAACTCCAGGGCTAACAATACCGGATACACAGGATACGAGGAGGAAGTTTATCATGGAAAAGCGCGAGCAGCTCTACGAAGGAAAGGCCAAGAAGGTTTTTGCAACAGACGATAAAGAAAAGCTGATCGTCTCCTATAAGGACGACGCCACCGCTTTCAACGGCGAAAAGAAGGGCACCATCCACGGCAAAGGCGTCATCAACAACCGGATGAGCAATCATCTGATGCGCCGCCTGGAAAAGGAAGGGGTTCCCACCCACTATGTGGAAGAGCTCTCCGGCACCGATACCGTGGTGAAGAAAGTGAGCATTGTGCCCCTGGAAGTCATCATCCGCAACATCTCCGCCGGTTCCTTTGCCAAGCGGTATGGCGTCAACGAGGGCATCGTCTTTGACGCTCCCACCATCGAGTTTTCCTACAAAAACGACGACCTGGGCGATCCCCTGATCAACTCCTACCATGCTCTGGCTCTCAAGCTGGCTACCAAGGAAGAGATCGAGACCATCAAGAAGTATGCCTTTAAGGTCAACGACCTGCTGAAGGGCTTCATGAAGGAGATCGGCATCGATCTGGTGGACTTCAAGCTGGAGTTCGGCCGTCTTTCCGACGGCACCATCGTCCTGGCCGACGAGATCAGCCCCGACACCTGCCGCCTGTGGGACGAAAAGACCCATGAAAAGCTGGACAAGGACCGCTTCCGCCGGGATCTGGGCGGCGTTGAGGACGCCTACCAGGAAGTGATGAAGCGCCTGATGGGCGAATAAGCAGGAAAAGGACGGAGGAGGAAAGTCTTATGCAGGAAAAGCTCCACGAGGAATGTGGCGTTTTTGGTATTTACGATAACGACAACCTGGATGTGGTCACATCCACCTATCTGGCCCTGTATGCCTTGCAGCACCGGGGCCAGGAAAGCTGCGGCATCGCCGTCAATGACGACGGCGTCATCCGCAGCTACCGGGATCTGGGTCTGGTCACCGATGTGTTCAAGCCCCAGGTGCTGGAAAAACTGGGCAGCGGCAAAATGGCCATCGGCCACTGTCTCTATGGCACCGCCGAAAGTGACAAGCGGGAAAATGCCCAGCCCATGACCATCCGCCATGTGAAAGGCCAGATGGCCATCGCCAACAACGGTGTGGTTTTGAACGCCTATGAGCTGCGGCAGAAGCTGGAGCTGCAAGGCGCCATTTTCCATTCCACCAGCGATGCAGAGCTGATCGCCCACATGATTACCCGTGAGCGGCTCACCGCGTCTTCCATCGAAGAGGCCATCTGCAACGCCATGGACAAGCTGTATGGCACCTATTCCATGCTGGTCATGTCCCCCAAAAAGCTCATCGGCGTGCGGGACCCCCTGGGCATGCGGCCCCTGAGCATCGGCAAGTGCGAAAACAGCTATGTGCTGGCTTCCGAAACCGCCGCGCTGGACAGCATGGGCGCCCATTTTGTCCGGGATGTGAAGCCCGGCGAGATCGTCATCATCGACGAAAACGGCCTGCGCAGCATCGAAAAGCACTGTGGCAAAAAGAGCCATCTGTGCGTCTTTGAGTTCGTCTATTTCGCCCGGCCCGACTCGGTGATCGAAGGCACCAGCGTCCATCTGGCCCGGCAGAAGATGGGCGAATTCCTGGCAAAAGAGCATCCGGTGGAGGCCGACCTGGTGATGGGCGTGCCCGACAGCGGCAACGACGCCGCTTTGGGCTATGCCAACGCCTCCGGCATCCCCTATGGCATCGGCCTGATCAAAAACAAGTACATCGGCCGTACCTTTATCCTCAACACCCAGAAGCAGCGGGAAAACGCCGTGCGCATCAAGCTCAACGCCATCGCCGACATCGTCCGGGGCAAGCGGATTGTGCTGGTGGACGACTCCATCGTCCGGGGCACCACTTCCGCCCGTATCGTGGGCATGCTGCGGGAAGCCGGGGCCAAAGAGGTGCATATGCGCATTTCCTCCCCGCCCTTCCGCTATCCCTGCTACTTCGGCACCGACATCGACTCGCCGGAGCGGCTGATTGCCAACAACATGACCATTCCCGAGATCGGCAAGAAAATCGGGGTGGATTCCCTGGGCTTCCTCAGCCTGGAAAACATCGTCAAGGTGGCGGAAAACTCCGACTGCCAGTTCTGCACCGGCTGCTTCAGCGGCGAATATCCCCTGAATGTGGAAAACGCTGGCAAGGTCTCCAAGTTTGACCGGAAGATCAGCGAAAACAACGATTGAGAGGACCGAACATGAAGAGTTTTAGCGACAGCTACAAGGCCGCCGGTGTGGATGTGACGGCGGGATACAAAGCAGTGGAGCTGATGAAGGAGCACACCAAGCGCACCATGATCCCCGGCGTGCTCTCCGGCCTGGGCGGCTTCGGCGGCCTGTTCGGCCTGGACATCAAGGGCATGAAAGAGCCGGTGCTGGTCTCCGGCACCGACGGCGTGGGCACCAAGATCCGCCTGGCCCAGCTGATGGGAAGGCACGACACCATCGGCATCGACTGCGTGGCCATGTGCGTCAACGACATCGTCTGCGCCGGAGCCAAACCCCTGTTTTTCCTGGATTACATCGCCTGCGGCAAGAATGTGCCGGAGAAGATTGCTTCCATCGTTTCCGGCGTGGCCGAGGGCTGCGTCCGTTCGGGCTGCGCCCTCATCGGCGGCGAGACCGCCGAGCACCCTGGCGTCATGCCTGACGACGACTACGACCTGGCGGGATTTACCGTGGGCGTGGTGGACAAGGAGAAGATCCTGGACCAAAGCAATGTGAAGGAAGGGGACGCCATCATCGCCCTGCCTTCCAGCGGCATTCACTCTAACGGCTTTTCCCTGATCCGGAGAGTTTTCGACCTGGAAGGGAAGGGGGACTTTTATTCCCCCGAGCTGGGAGCGAACCTCTTTGAGACCCTGCTCACCCCCACAAACCTCTATGTGAAGCCGGTACTCCGGCTGATGGACAAAGTGCCGGTGCACTCTGTGTGCCACATCACCGGCGGCGGCTTCTATGAGAATATCCCCCGTGCTCTGCCCGAGGGCCTGAGCGCCAAGATCGAAAAGAAGAATGTGCGTGTGCTGCCCATCTTTGACCTGATCGCCAAAGAAGGGAATGTGCCTGAGCATGATATGTTCAACACATACAACATGGGCGTTGGGATGTGCTGCATCCTGCCTTCCGACAAGGCGGACGAAGCCATCCGGGTGCTGAAGAGCGCCGACCAGGAGGCCTATGTGCTGGGTGAAGTGGTGAAGAGCGACGAGGGCGTGATCCTGTGGTAAAGATCGGCGTGCTGGTTTCCGGCGGCGGCACCAATTTGCAGGCCCTGCTGGATGCCCAGAAGCGGGGAGAGATTCCGGATGGGGAGATCGCTCTGGTGATCGCCAGCCGGAAAAAAGCCTACGCTCTGGAACGGGCCAGGGAAGCGGGGGGTCCCGCCCTGGCCCTGCCCCCCCGGGACTACGAAAATCC
>CALLCY010000086.1:0-1392 GCA_938000015.1 uncultured Clostridia bacterium | reverse complement strand
ACCGGACCCCCCTTGTGCAAAGGGGGGTGGCGGCTTGCGCCGCCGGGGGGATTGCCCCAGGCACTGGACAAAAAGCCTCCCATCCGGGAGGCTTTTTTGGCTTTGGCCTAAGTTCTGTCGCTGGGTGCGGGAGCACCGCTTGGCAGTCCGGACACCGGACCGGGAGCACCGCTTGGGTCCAGCGGCTGGCCGCCAGACCCCTGATCCCCTATATCGGATGCCTGGGAGGCCAGATTGGCGAAGGCCCGGGTGAGAAAAGGCGGCACCACGGTGCCAAGGCGCGCCACCTCCAGAAGGATGCTTCCCAGCTCGGTGAGGATATACCACACCATCACCACCGGGCAAAGCAGGGTGGTATATTCAAAAGGCAGCTCCATGGGCAGACGCAGAAGGATCATGCGCAGCATACCGTCGGCCAGGGCAGCGGCCCCGGCGGCGATGATCCCGCCCAGCTTGACCCATAGCCTGGAGCGCACCAGTCCCTTTCCCCTCTCGCCGTTTTTCCGGCAGGCCAAAGTGAAGGTGAGCAAATCCAGGGCAATGCACCCCAGATGAATCAGGCTCAGCCGCCATAGCCAGCCATCAAAGGGCACCAGGGCCGCCGCTAGGCTCAGGGCGGTTTTTCCCACGCCCCCCGCTTGTTCGGTATTCATCTTCCCCCTCCTTTCCGGGACGGAAGTGCTTCCCGCCCCTTCCCCAATCTATGCTGCTCCGTGACAACCACAGTCAGATGCAGTATAATAAAACCAAAATTTCAATCTGGTGATACCCTATGAAACGCTGCATGATACGCCTGGCCCTTGTTTTCCTCGTTCTGTTCCTGATCAGCCTGTTTTTCCGTTTCACCATAGGCGGAGGGCTTTGGGAGACCTTGTGCATCACCTTCGCCGTGACAGCCTACCATTTCTGGATGCGTCTGGGGGTGGGGCAGCTTTTGGATCACACATTGCAGAACAATGTGGATTACACCAAGCCATGGTTCCGGCCACGAGGGTTCGAACCCTTTCTATACCGGACAATCCGGGTGAAAAAGTGGAAAAACCATATGCCCACCTATGAAGCAGCGTATTTCGACATCAGAACGCACAGCATCACCGAAATCATAAAAGCTGGCTGCCAGGCCGAGATCGTGCACGAGATCATTATTGTTTTGAGTTTTTTGCCGGTGGGCCTTGCTTTCTGGTTTCGCCCGGCCGGTGTGTTCCTGGTCACTTCTTTTCTGTCCGCTCTGGTGGACAGCTTGTTTGTCATCATGCAGCGATACAACCGGCCCCGCTTATTGAAATTGGTCAGCCGGTGACCCTGGTCCCGTGTCGGGACGCCACGGCCAAGCGGTGCTCCCGCACCCGATCATACAACCTGGCTAACCGGTGCGTTGGGCTTCACAATCCC
>CALLCY010000085.1:0-4044 GCA_938000015.1 uncultured Clostridia bacterium | reverse complement strand
CGGCAAACTCCCGGGCCACCTGCAAGGCGGTCTCGGGACGGATATAATCGGCCACGGCGCAGATGGCCGCCATGTAGTTTTCCACATTGTGGATGCCGGGAATCCGGATGTCCTCCCGGCGGATCCAGGGCGTGCCATTATAATAAATGGTATCGTTTTCGAACCAGGCTCCGCTTTCCACCTTTTCCTGCCGGGAGAAGGTGCGCACCTTGCCGGGGGCTTTTTTTGCCATGGCGGCGCTCAGGTCGTTGTCCAGGTTACACACCAGCAGATCGTCTGCTCCCTGGCCGAGGAAGATATTTTCCTTGGCAGAAACATATTCTTCCATTCCCTTGTGCACATCCAGATGGTTGGGGGTCACATTGGTGACCACCGCCACATGGGGGGCTTTGCCCATGGTCATCAGCTGGAAGGAGGAAAGCTCCACCACGGCGAAATCCTCCGCCTTCATTTCCCCGGCCATGGGCAGCAGGGGCTGGCCGATGTTGCCGCCCAGCCACACCCGCTTCCCCTCGGCCTTGAGCATTTCGGCGATGAGGGTGGTTGTGGTGGTTTTGCCGTCGGAGCCGGTGACGGCCAGGATGGGACAGGGGCAGACTTCAAAGAACACTTCCATTTCGGAAGTGAGGCGGCTGCCCTGGGCCTTGGCCTGCTCCAGGGAGGGCAGGTCGGGCCGGATACCCGGAGAGCGGAAGATCACTTCCTGGGTCAGATTCTCAAGATACCCCTCCCCCAACTGGAGCCGGACGCCCATTTCTTCCAGCTGGCGGGCGGTGTCCCCCAGCTGCTCTCTGGTTTTTTTATCGCAGGCGGTGACCTTGGCCCCGGCCTTGCACAAAAGCCCGATGAGGGGGCGGGTGGAAACGCCGATGCCCAACACCGCCACTTCCTTCCCGTTCATCGAGCGGAGAAATTCTTCCATTTTGCTCACTTGATCATCCCTTTCGGCAGGCACGCCTGCCTGTGATTTTCTGAGAAAAACATAACACCCTCTATTGTAACCGATCTGCCGCCAATGTCAACGCCCAGTGCCTGGGCCGTCGTTCCTGTCTCCGGCATCATGCGTTGTTTGCTTTTTTGCTCCGGTGCTGGCAAGCCAACACCGGTAGGGGCCTGGGTGCAGTCCTGGCAGGGCGCCACAGAAAAGCCAGCGGACGCAACCGGCTTTCGTTCTGTTGCCCGGTGCGGCAGCACCGCTTGCCTGCGGCGGCTCGCCGCTTGCCGGGCGCGGCAGCGCAATATGGGAGCGGAGGCACTCCGCTTGACAGAGCCGGGACGGAGTGTGTATAATAGGAATCCGAGTAAGCCGAGCAGCCGCGTGCACAGTGCCGAAAGGCCGTGTATGAGGAAAGTCCGGGCTTTATAGGGCAGGATAACGGATAACATCCGCCGAAGGCGACTTCAGGACAAGTGCAACAGAGATATACCGCCATGCTTTGCATGGTAAGGGTGGAAAGGCGGGGTAAGAGCCCACCGGTCCCCCAGGTAACTGGGGGATCCTGTAAACTCTATCCAAAGCAACACCGGAAGGAAAACAGCGCCTTATGGCGCAGGGCTGGCCCGGTCCGTTTTCGGGAGGTGGCTCGAGGCGTCTGGCAACAGGCGTCCCAGATAGATGGCTGCATAGACAGAACCCGGCTTATAGGCTTGCTCGAAAAAAGAAGGCATCCACAGTGGATGCCTTCTTTTTTTATTCTTCCATGAAAAAGGAATTCCATCATTCCCCCTGGATACCTTGATCGGGCGGGACAGCACCACCTGATTGCTCCGGCGCCGGATAGCCCAGATACCACACGCCCCACAGCATATGCAAATTGAGGAAGAGCAGCGCACAGATCAGCAGCGCTGAAAAAACAGCAACAGAAGCCCCCTCCAGAACAAAGGACAACTGCTGATCCGGAGAAAACAGAGCGGCTGCGCCGCCCAGCAGCATAAAAATCCCGCTCACCGCCACATACCGCAGGATGGGCCCCTGGGCTTTGTCCCGCCACTCAGGAGCGGTCTGTTTCATGGCCTGGCTGCTCTCCCGCCACAGCACAAAGAGGAAGCACAGGGCCAAAACGCCGCCGGCCCACTGGCTCCATTTTGTGAAGAGGGCCTCCTTCCCTTCTGTCAGAAACCCATACAGGGCCAAAGCATCGGCCAGGGCCAGAAGCAGGGTCAGGGGAATGAGCTTTTTCAGCCTGGGCGCTAGGCTGGACAAGGGCAGAACCGTGAAAAACAGCACCAGAGCCCCTAAAGGGGCGGTATACCAGGGAAGATTCCCGAAGCTGATGGGCGGCAGCAAGAGAAAGACTCCCAAGGCCAGCCAGGAATACAGAGTACGCCGTTTCCCGCTTTGTTCCATCATGGTATTCTCCCTCCTTCTCTTTATTTTCTTAAACTCTACCACACCCTCCCCACCCCGTCAAGGCCCAGTGCCTGGGCTGTCATTCTTTTCTTTGCCCAGTTGCCACGAACCAGCTCTGGTTCTGTTGCCCAGCGCGGCAGCGCAGTATGACAGCCCAGGCACTGGGCCTGTCCCGACACGGGACCTTGTGCTCGGGGCCTTTGCCATGTATAATAAAATAATAAGGAAAAAACGCACCCTTTGACGAAAGGATGTTGCATTGTGAAAAAATTCAATGAATCCCTGGGGGGCAATCCCCTGCGCAAGCATGTATACAAAGAGATCGAAAAGGCCATATTGGACGGGGTCTTTGAGCCGGGCTATTCCCTCACCGAGGGCAAGCTGTCCGCCGAGCTGGGCGTGAGCCGCACTCCGGTGCGGGAGGCCCTGATGCAGCTGGAGCTGGAGGGTCTGGTGAAGAACATCCCCAACAAGGGTGCCGTGGTGGTGGGCGTCACCAGCCAGGATATCGACGATATCTACACCATCCGCACCCGCATCGAGGGTCTGGCCGCCCGCCGCTGCGCCCAGAATATCGGCGATGATGAGCTGGAAGAACTGCGCCAGGTGGTGGAGCTCCAGGAATATTTTGTCACAAAACAGGATTTTCTCCAGGTGTGGCACCTGGACAGCCGCTTCCACGAGATGATCTACGATGCCTGCCGTTCCCGGCCCCTCAAGCAGATCCTCTCCCTGTTCCATAACTACATCCAGAAAGCCAGAGAGTATTCGGTGAAGTCCGGCCGGGCCCAGGCCTCTGCCCAGGAGCACCGGGCCATTCTGGACGCCATCGAAAATCACGATCTGGACGGCGCCGAGAAGGCCATGGCCCTTCATGTGAACAACGCCCGGGATGCCTTCTTCGAATACATGTAAGCAGCGTGACGCTGCACCCATACTGCGGCGGAGTGCCTCCGCTGGCATACTGCGCTCCCGCGCTGAACAACAGAACCTGGCCAAGTGAATTTCCTTGGCTTCACAATCCCCCCTTATGGCAGCGGCGACACGCCGCCGCAAGGGGGGATTTTCTTTGCCCTGCGGCATACAACCAGCTCTTTCTGTGTTGCTTGGCCAGGATTGCACCTTGGCCTCTATCGGCGGAGCCGGAGCACCGAGGAGCACAACGCATAAAGCCGGGGAGAGTATGCCCGCGGAGGCACTCCGCGCATAGAATGGCGTGAAAGACTTTTTCAGGAGGGAAATACGCCATGAATCACAAACCTTACCGCTTCTTTTTGGGAGCAAACTCCAGCCAGGGCTTTGTCTCCTTTTTCGAAAACGCCCTGGCAGACGATACCATCCGCCAGAACTTCATCTTCAAAGGCGGCCCCGGCTGCGGCAAATCCACCGCCATGAAACAGGCCGCCCAGGAAGGCCTCCGCCGTCAGCAGCCCATGGAGATCATCCACTGTTCCTCCGACCCCGGCTCCCTGGACGGGGTGCTGGTGCCCGCGCTGAAGGCCGGCATTATCGATGGTACCGCCCCACATGCCGCGGGCACGCCCACACAAAAATCCGCGCCATTTCTTGTCAAATATGAAGATTTCCGCATTTTTTCGTAAAAATACGGCGGGGCTGGTTGTAAAAATCCGGACGGTTGATTATACTGGAAAAAAGGCCGTCTTGTCCCACGGACGGGGGCCATTATACGAATG
>CALLCY010000084.1:0-16611 GCA_938000015.1 uncultured Clostridia bacterium | reverse complement strand
CACTCCTATTCGCTCTTCTTTTTTCTATTTGTCACACATCATTGTAACACCTACATTTTTCGACAAAGAAATCGAAAGAATGTGTTGAAAACATGATTCTGGTTGGGTATAATAAAAAGAGCTATGGAAAGAACAAACCAGCTGTGGTTTTGTGTGAAGATTTGGAGAAATGGGCGCCCAAACCCTACCCGGCAGCGGGGACGGGCCCTGAAAGCAGGCGGCCGGAGAAATGGAGCGGGAAAGATATGTCAGCAGGCGATATCGGAATTGATCTGGGTACGGCTTCCGTACTGGTTTATGTAAAAGGCAAGGGTATTGTTTTGTCCGAGCCTTCTGTTGTGGCGGTAGACAAGTCCACCGGCAAGATTTTGGCCATCGGTGAGGAAGCCCAGAAAATGCTGGGCCGTACCCCGGGCAATATCATTGCTGTGCGTCCTCTGCGGGACGGCGTGATCTCCGACTATGAAATGACGGAGAAAATGATCAAGGAATTCATCCATAAGGTGCTGGGCTTCCGTCTGTTTAAGCCCAATGTGGTCATCTGTGTGCCTTCCATCATCACCGAGGTGGAGGAGCGCGCCGTTATCGACGCCGGTACACAGGCCGGCGCACGGAAGGTTTATCTCATCGAGGAGCCTGTGGCCGCTGCCATCGGCGCCGGCATTGAGATTTCCAAGCCCGACGGCAACATGATCGTGGACATCGGCGGCGGCACCACCGATGTGGCGGTCATTTCCCTGGGCGGCATGGTGGAAAGCACCTCCATCAAGGTGGCCGGCGATAAATTCGACGATGCCATCGTCAAATATGTGCGCCGCAAGCACAATGTGCTCATCGGCGAGCGCACAGCGGAAGAGCTGAAAATGACCATCGGTTGTGTCTATCCCCGGGAAGAGGAAGTGAGCATGGAGGTCAAGGGCCGTTGCCTGATGACCGGTCTGCCCCGGGTGTTCACCGTCACTTCCACCGAGCTGCTGGAGGCCTTTGAAGAGGTGTCCACCAAGATCGTGGAGGCGGTACATTTCGTGCTGGAGCGCACCGCTCCTGAACTGGTGGGCGACATTGCCACAAACGGCATTGTCATGACCGGTGGCGGCAGCTTGATCTACGGCTTTGACAAGCTGATTGAATCCAAAACCGGCATTGCCACCCGTGTGGCCGACGACGCCATCTCCTGTGTGGCTCTGGGCACTGGCAAAACCCTGGACAACCTGTCAGTGATGCAGGACGGCACCATGAACCTGTCCTGGCGGCGGCAGATGATGTAAGAAAAACGGCACAAGGCCCGGTCCCTTTCCAGGGGCCGGGCCTTTGACATATGGTCGAAAAGGAGAAATGGATATGTTGGCCTATACTTATGTGGAACAGGGCCGGTTTGCCCTCCTGGAAAAACCCCGGCCCCATGTGGAAGGACCGGAGGATGTGGTGATTCGGGTGACTTTGGCCAGCATCTGCACCAGTGATCTGCACATCAAACACGGTTCGGTGCCTCGGGCAGTACCTGGGGTGACTGTGGGCCATGAAATGGTGGGCGTTGTGGAAGAAGTGGGGGAGAAGGTACGGAAATTTGCTCCCGGCGACCGGGTGGCCGTCAATGTGGAGACCTTCTGCGGAAAATGCTTCTTCTGCCGTCAGGGGTATGTGAACAACTGCACCGATCCCCAGGGTGGCTGGGCTTTGGGCTGCCGTATCGATGGCGGCCAGGGGGAATATGTGCGGGTGCCCTATGGAGACCAAGGGCTGAGCCATATCCCTCAGGGGGTGTCCGATGAGCAGGCTTTGCTGGCAGGAGATCTGTTGGCCACCGGTTATTGGGCCGCCGATATCGCCGGGATCGAACCGGGAGAGTCGGTGCTCATCATCGGCGCAGGCCCCACCGGGCTGTGCACGCTGCAATGTGTGCTGCTGCATCAGCCGGGAGTGGTGATGGTGTGTGAAAAAGATCCTCAGCGGCGCAAGTTTGTGGAAAAACATTATCCTGGAGTGCTTACCGTGGCGCCGGAGGAGGCTGAAGAATTTGTGAAGGCCCATACTCCCCACGGTGGCGCTGGTCGGGTGCTGGAAGTGGCAGGAAGCTCTGACAGCTTCCAGCTGGCCTGGAAATGTGCCCGTCCCAATGGAGTGGTGACGGTGGTGGCGTTGTATGATGCCCCCCAGGTGCTGCCTCTGCCGGAGATGTACGGCAAAAATCTCACCTTCCAGACCGGCGGAGTGGATGGTTGCCATGTGGACGATATTCTCCAGTTGATTGCAGAGGGCAAACTGGACACCCGGCCGCTGATTACCCACACTTTCCCCTTGCGGGAGATTGAAAAGGCCTATGAGGTGTTTGAAAACCGGGAAGACGGGGTCATTAAGGTGGCCATCCAAATGGAGGAATAGCTATGTTTCAGGACAAAGTGGCTGTGGTCACCGGCGGCGCTCAGGGCATCGGCCGGTGCATTTGTGAGGAGTTTGCAAAGCAGGGGGCCAAAGTCTGTACCATTGATCTGTTGGAAAACGATTTTTTCCAGGGGGATGTGGGGAAAAAGGAAGATCTGGAGCGGTTCGCCCAAAAGGTCATTCAAACCTATGGCCGGGTGGATTTTCTGGTGAATAATGCAAAGCCTCTGTTCCTGGGCATCGACACCTGCACCTGGGAGCAATTCAACCAGGCTCTTCGGGTGGGAGTGGCGGCGCCTTTTTATCTGACTCAGCTGTTGCTTCCCTATTTTGGACAGGGAGCCAGCATTGTCAACATTTCCTCCAGCCGGGACCGGATGAGCCAGCCTTTCACCGAAAGCTATACCGCCGCCAAAGGGGGAATCGCCGCCCTCACCCATGCTCTGGCGGTGAGTCTGCGGGACAAAGCTCGAGTCAACTCCATCTCTCCCGGTTGGATCGACACCACCGGCTCCCAGTTCTCCGGAGCCGATGAGAGCCAGCACCCTGCGGGGCGGGTGGGAACGCCCCAGGACATCGCCCAGATGGTGCTTTTCCTTTGCTCGGACAAGGCCGGGTTTATCACGGGAGAAAATATCTGCATCGATGGCGGCATGACCCATCAGATGATTTATCACGACGACTGCGGCTGGATGTTCCATGGCTGATATTCAGGGATTTCAAAGCCGGTTTGGTCTTTCTCTCAATCCCCAACAGCAGGCGGCGGTGGAAAGTGTGGAAGGGCCAGTGCTGCTGCTGGCCGTGCCGGGAAGCGGTAAAACCACCGTGCTGGTCAGCCGGGTGGGGTATATGGTCTATGAAAAGCAGATTCCCCCGGAGCAGATCCTCACCGTCACCTATACCGTCTCGGCCGCCAGGGATATGAAGGCCCGTTTTTGCCGCACCTTTGGGCAAGAGATGGGAAATCGGCTGGAGTTCCGCACCATCAACGGCCTGTGCAGTCGGGTGATTCGCACCTATGAACGGCTGCTGGGGCGGCAGGCTTTTTCTTTGCTGGAGGACACCGGGGCACAAGGGGCCCTTTTGGGAGAACTGTGCCGCAGGCAGCAAAAGGAATTTGTGCCGGAAAGCACCGTCAAGGCCCTTCAGACCGCCATCACCTACGCCAAAAACCAGATGCTCACCCGGGAAGAGCTGGAAACGGTGGAGGTAGAAGGGGTGGATTTTCCCGCCCTGTTTCAGGCTTACGATCAAACCCTCCGCCAGCGTCAGCAGATGGACTACGATGATCAGATGGTTTATGCCCGCCAGATCTTGTTGCGCTATCCAGAGGTTTTGGCCCGGTTTCAGGACAAATACCGGTATTTGTCGGTGGATGAGGCCCAGGATACTTCCAAGATCCAGCATGCCATTTTGGATCTCCTGGCCGGGAAAGGGAAAAACATCTTTTTGGTGGGAGATGAAGACCAAAGCATTTATGGGTTCCGGGCGGCCTATCCCCAGGCCCTGACCCAGTTTTCCAAACGATATCAAGGGGCCAAGGTGCTCTATCTGGAGAAAAACTACCGCTCCACCCCGCAGATCGTGGAGACCGCCCAAAACTTCATCCAAAAGAACCGGGATCGGTACCCGAAACACATGGAAGCGGTGCGTCCGGCGGGAAAAGCAGTGGAGAGCATTTCTCTTTCAAACCGAAGGGCCCAATATTCTTATTTGATGCAGGTGGCCCAGGACTGCCAGGAGGAGACGGCGGTGCTGTATCGGGACAATGAAAGCGCCTTGCCTCTCATCGACCTGTTGGCCCGGAATGGGATTCCCTACCGGTGCCGCCAGGTGGACAGCGCCTTTTTCACCAGCCGGGTGGTGCGGGACATCAGCAATATCATCCGTTTCGCCCAGGACCCCCAATCCCCTGCATTGTTTTTAGATATCTATTACAAATTGGGAGCAGGGATCCGAAAAAAGGACGCCGAGGAAGCGGCAGCCCAAAAGGGAAAGGGCACCATTTTGGAGCGGTTGGCAGAAAATCCTCAGGCTTCTGCTTTCACCCGACGCCAGTGCCGGGCTTTGCAAACCCATCTGGATCATATGCTGTTGGAGTCGGGAGATAAGGCGGTTTACCGCATTGTCCGGTTTATGGGATATGGGGAATATTTGCAGCGTCAAGGCATGGAGTCGGGAAAGGCTCAGATTTTGGAGTCACTGGGGGCGATGGAACAAAACCCCATGAATCTCCTGCGCCGTTTGAGAGAGCTGGAGAATCTGGTGCGGAAGGGGGGAGAGCCGGACTGCCCCTTTGTGCTTTCCACCATTCACTCCAGCAAAGGTCTGGAATATGACCGGGTGATTCTGATGGATGTGGCCGACGGTATTTTTCCCCGGACAGGTCAGCCGGAACCAGGGGATGAAGAAGCTTGGAAAACCTGGGAAGAGGAACGGCGGCTGTTTTATGTGGCGATGACTCGGGCCAAAAACCGGCTTCAGGTATTTCGTTTTCGCCATCCCGAGATGGAGTCCACATTTAGCCAGGAGATCTTTCCAATAAAGAAGCCTTCCCGGGCTCCGGTCGCTCTCCGGCCTACGGTGAGCAAAAAGCCAGGGATACTGACCCAGCGTCCTGCGGCTTTGGAAAAAAAGCCTCCGGTTTTGCCTGCTGGGGCAGAGCAATATTATGTGAAAGGGGCGGTTTTGAACCATCGGCGCTTTGGGCCGGGAGTCATTGCAGACCGTCAGGGAGATCTGGTCACCGTGGCCTTTCAGGATGGCAGCCAGCGGACATTCTCTCTGGCTGCCACGCTGGGACTGGGACAATTTGCACCAGAAAAATAAAAAAACGCCTGAAAAGGCGTTTTTTATTTTGTCATGATGGCTGTAATGGCATCCACCCATTGGGAAGAAACAGGGGCGACCGGAAGAGAAGAAGTTTCCTGGAAGCTGAGGGTGAAATCACCGAAAAAGTTATGCACCCGCAAGCTGCTGTCGGGGAAAACACAGTGGATTTCCCACCGGATATCGCCGGTCTGGAGCGGATGGGAGCGGATGCCTTTATGGGGGATTAGTCCCCATAGGCTGCGGCGAAACTCTGCCTGTTTTAAAAGGGCCAGGATCTGTTCAAATTCTTTATTTTCCGGTGTAAAGGTTTCGTTATAGGCTACATTTTCCCGGGGGCTTTCTTCATAGAAATCTCCTTGCAGGGTGATGCTGGTGCATTGAGACAAATCCAGGCCGGGGAGAAGCTGCTGGAGGGGAAGACTGCGCCGGTAAAACAGGGCCAGGGCCGCACAAAGTGATAAAATCAAAAGGGCAGTTATTTTCTTGCGATGTTTCATGGTTCCACCTCCTTTTATGATATGATAATACCATATCAGTGTAAAAAAGCAAAGGGAAACAGGGTTGCAGCCTTTTTTCACCCCCGGTATAATAAAAAAAGCGAGACTTCAGTCAAAAGAGGGAGGAAAACAGATGAAGTGGATTCATTTGTCCGATCTGCACCTGGGAAAGCGGGTCAACGGATTTTCCATGGTGGAGGATCAAGCCTATATTTTGAAGGAAATTCTGGAGATTATCCGCCGGGAAGAACCACAGGGGGTGCTTATCGCTGGGGATGTGTATGACAAAGCAGTGCCCTCGGCAGAAGCGGTGGGAATGCTGGATGATTTTCTGGTGTCGCTGTCCAGGTTGGGCCCTCAGGTTTTCCTCATCAGCGGCAACCATGATTCCCCTGAACGGTTGGCTTTTGGCGGCCGGCTGATGGAACAGAGCGGCGTCCATCTGGCGCCGGTGTATGATGGGAATCCCTGCCGCTTTACCCTCCAGGATGCCCATGGGCCGGTGGATGTTTTTCTGCTGCCTTTCTTGAAGCCGGTTCATGTGCGCCGGTTTTTTCCGGAGGAAACCATCGAAAGCTATACCGATGCACTCCGGGTGGCTATCGACCATCTGGGGGTGGAGGAAGGAAGGCGAAATGTGCTGGTGACCCATCAGTTTGTCACCGGCGCCATTCGCTGCGATTCGGAGGAACTTTCCGTGGGAGGCAGCGACAATGTGGACGCCTCTGTCTTTGCTCCCTTTGACTATGTGGCCCTGGGGCATATTCATGGCCCCCAGCAGGTGGGAAAGCCCACCATTCGCTATTGCGGCACGCCCCTGAAGTACTCCTTTTCCGAGGCAAAGCATGAAAAATCGGTGACTGTGGTGGACATGGAGGAAAAAGAGAATGTGTCCATCCGCACCATTTCCCTGACGCCTTTGCGGGATCTGCAAGAGATCCGAGGGAGCTATGAAGAAGTGACCTTGCGGGATTTTTATAAGGGAAAGGATTTTCGGGAAGATTACCTCCACATCATCCTCACCGACGAAGAGGATATACCAGACGGGGCGGCTAAGCTGCGGCTGATCTATCCCAATCTGATGAAGCTTAGCTACGACAACCGGCGCACTCAGACCCAGGCTCAGTGGGAAGAGATGGAGCCACGGGAGAGAAGAGGAACTCTGGAAATGTTGGAAGAATTTTACGAAAAACAAAACGGTCAGCCCATGCAGGAGATCCAGCGGTCTTTTGCTCAGGAGCTGCTGGAGAAGATCAGGGAGGTTGAGCCATGCGACCGCTGAAATTGACCATGTCGGCCTTTGGACCCTACGCGGGGGAAACGGTGGTGGAGATGGAAAAGCTGGGAGAAGAAGGGCTGTACCTGATCACCGGGGATACGGGGGCCGGAAAAACCACCTTGTTTGACGCCATTGCCTATGCATTGTACGGAGAACCCAGCGGGCAAAACCGGGATGCTTCTATGTTCCGCTCTCAATATGCTGCGCCGGAGACTCCCACCTTTGTGGAGCTGGAATTTGCTTATAGAGGTCAGAAGTACACTTTGCGCCGCAATCCGGAATACCAGCGCCCGGCCAAGCGTGGCGAAGGGATGACCACCCAAAAGGCGGAAGGGGAGCTGCATTTGCCCGATGGGCGCATCATCACCCGCCCACGGGAGATCACAGCCGCCATTACCCAGATCATCGGCTTGGACAGAAACCAATTTTCTCAGATCGCCATGATCGCCCAAGGGGATTTCCTCAAGCTCCTTTTGGCCGACACCAAAAGCCGGCAGGAAATTTTCCGGGAAATATTCCAGACCCGAGAGTGTATGGTTTTTCAGGATAGGATCAAGGCGCTGACGCTCCAAGAAGGAAAAGAGTGCGAGCAGGCCCGGCAAAGTATGCGCCAATATGTGGAGGGCATCCAGTGGGAGGAGGGAGATCCTCTGGAGGAACAGGCTCAGCAGGCCCGGCAGAACCAGCTGCCTCTGGAAGAGACAGTGGATGTGCTGGAGCGGCTTTCTTCCCAGGACCGGCGGCGGGAAGAACAGCTGAGCAGTCAGCTGAAAGAGCTGGAAGAGCAGCTGGCTCAGGTCAATGCCCAGCTGGGCAAGGCAGAAGAGCGAGAAAAAGCCAAAAAACAGCTGGAAGAAACCAAAAAGCAGCTGGAAGAGCAGCGTCCCCAGGCAGAGCAGGCTCAGAAGCAACTGGAAGAGCAGCAGAACCTGGCGCCCCAGCGGCAGGAGATTATCGGTCAGCTAAAGGCCCTGGAAGGGGAACTTCCAGCCTATCAACAGCTGGAAAAAGGAAAAAATCAGCTGAAAACCCTGGAGGAAAAAGCCCAGGCGCTGGAAGCGCATCAAGGGGAGCTCCAGAAGCAGCAGGAGGCCGTAAGCCGCACAGCCGAAGAGCTGGAACAGCAGGCTGCGGCTTTGCGGGAATCGGCTGCCTTGCGGGAAAAAGCGTTGGGAGAGCAGCGGGAGGCACAGGCACACCAGGCGCTCTGGCAGGCGATACAGCAGGACAGAGAAACCTGGGAGGGCTATGCCCAGCAGATCGGTAAGGGAAAAGCCCAGGAAGAAAAACTGGAAGAGCAGCGCCAGGCGGATGGCAAGAAGCGGGAAGGACTGGAACAAAAGCAGCAGGAGCTTTCCCGGCGTTATCAGGAAGAAGCCGTGCTGGAAAGCTTGCAGGAGCGGCTGCTGGCTCAGCAAACCCAGGTTCGGCAGGAGGAAGAGAGCCTTGGGCAGCTGGAAGGGTTGGTTCAAGACTGGGAACAGGCAGAAAGCGCCTTGAAAAAGGCTCAACAGGTATACCAGGAGGCCTGGAATGTGCAGGCTCAGCAGGATACCCAATACCAGGAGAAAAACCGGGCATTTCTGGCCGAGCAGGCTGGGCTTTTGGCCCAGGAACTGGAAGATGGAAAAGCCTGTCCGGTATGTGGTGCTCTTCAGCATCCGGCCCCGGCCCGCTTGTCCCCTCAGGCTCCCACCAAGGAAGAGGTGGAGCAGGCCAAAGCAGTGCTGGAAAAATCCCAGGAACAGGCATCGAAAAGAAGCCTGGAAGCGGGACAGTGGAAGAGTCTGGTCCAAGAGCGGCAGCAACGGCTGGAAGAAGCTCTTCATCAGCGAGATGAAAAGGCTTCATCAGCCCAGGCTTGGGAAAAGCTGAAAGGCTGGAAAGAAGAGGTTCAGAAGCAGCAACAGGCTCTCAAACAGCAAGAGCAGAAGCTTCTCCAGCGGCAGCAAGAGCGCCAGGAGATGGAACAGCAGCTGAAAGCGCTGGAAGAACAGCGGCAGGTCGGTTTGATCCAGGAAAAAGAACGGGAAGAGGCGCTGCACCGGCTCCAGCTGGAGCGCCAGAGCCTGGAAGGGCAAAAGCAGCAGCTGGAACGGGATCTAAACCGGCGGCTGGAAGAGCAAGGAGAGGTTTCCCCCTTGGCAGATGCCGAAGCGGTGATTCTGCGGCGTTTGCAAGAGGGAAAAGCGACCCTCTGTCAGCTGGAACAAGTGGTGAAGCAGCGGGAAGAAGAGGTGCGGCGGAAAGAAGCCCTGGATAAACAAATACAGGACAGTATCCGGCAGCGGGATCAGCTGATCCGGGAAAGAGAGGAAGTGGGTGTGCAGCTAGCACAGGCCCAGGCCGAACGGCAGGGAGTGGCCGGGCAGGTGTCTGCATTGGCTGGACAGCTGCGCTTTCCCGATGTGCGCCAGGCTCAGGCTCGCCATGCCGATTTGGGCAGACAAAAAGAAGAGATGGAGCAGGCCCTGCTACGGGCCGAGCAGGATAACCGCCAGCAGCAAATCCGTCTGACACAGCTGGAAGCGGCTTTCCGGCAGTTGACAGAGCTGCTCAGCCAGGGAAGCGATACAGATCAAAAGGCTTTGGAAGAAAAAAGCCAGGCATTGACTCAGCAGCGGCGGGAGAAACTGGATCGGCAGCAACAGATCCGGACCCGGATACAGACCAATGAAAACATACGGGAGCAGGTTGTGGATAAATCCCGGGATCTGGCTCAGCGGGAAGAGCGGTACCGCTGGATGGCAGCCCTTTCCGATACTGTCAATGGCTCCTTGCGGGGCAAGGAAAAGGTGATGCTGGAAACTTATGTGCAGATGACCTTTTTTGACCGGATTATCAGACGGGCCAACCGCCGGTTTTTGGTGATGTCCGGCAATCAATATGAACTGCGGCGAAAGGCCGGCGGGGAAAACAACCGGAGCCAGACCGGTCTGGAACTGGAAGTGATCGATCACTACAACGGCTCTTGCCGCAGCGTGCGCAGTCTGTCCGGCGGCGAGTCCTTCCAAGCGGCGTTGTCCCTGGCCCTGGGGTTGTCCGATGAAATTCAGTCGGTTTCCGGCGGTGTGCGGTTGGATACCATGTTTGTGGACGAGGGCTTTGGTTCGCTGGACGAAGAATCCCTGGCCCAGGCCATCCAGGCGCTGAACAGTCTAACGGAAGGAAAAAAGCTGGTGGGTATCATCTCCCATGTGGCCTCGCTGAAAGAAAAAATTGAAAAGCAGGTCTTGGTGAAAAAGGACCGGTCCGGCGGCAGCCGGGTGGAATTGGTTTTATAAAGAAAAGAGAAAAGCTCCGAAAACCGATCAAAGGTTTTCGGAGCTTTTTTATCCTTGCTGCCACTGTCGGAGAAATTCCGAAAGGGAGGGCTGGCGCAGATCGGGCTCTTCCAGGGTGGCTTGCCGGGCCACTTGAAAACGGCTGGCAGACAAGGGCCAGTCCCGGTGCTGCCGGGAGCCGTTTTTTCCAAAGAGAGCAAAGGCGGTGGCTCCCATGCGGTATACATTGGTGCGCTGGTCGATGTGCTCGCCGGTGAGAAATTCCTCCGGGGCCATGAAACGGGTGGAACCGGGCATCCGGCCCACAGGATTACAGTAGGGCTCCTGCTGGTATTCATCGATGTCGCAGATCAGGGTCTGGCCTTTTTTCGGATCGTAGAGAATGGAGCCGTCATAGAAATCCACAGCCAGATACCCCAGCATTCCCACAAGATTGTGAAAATCCAGGATCTCTTCAAAGATTTTTTCCCGCACGGGAAGAGGCAGGGATAAAAACGCTTCCCGGGTGGGATATTGTTTGCCCATACACAGTCCCTCTACCCAGGGGAAAAGCAGTGCGAAGCCTTGGGGCACTGGTCGGGCGTCCAAAAGCGGGATCAGGTTGGGATGGGCCAGGTTTCGGTAAAGTTCCGCGGCCTGCTCCAGACGGGCGATGGCTTGCTGTGGCGGGATTTTGCTGCGGCAGGGCATAGCTCCGGCCAATTTGAGAAAATAGCGGCGGCCTCTGTGCTCCAGACCAAAGCCCATACAGCCGGAATCCTGCTGATCAAAGACTTGGAAGGGCTGACCATAACAATGGAGGAAGGAAAAATCAAAGGGCTGTTGCAAACAAAAAGAAAGGCCATCGGCCTGTTGGGTAATCATGCAAGGTTCTCCTCTCAAGAAAATAGATCAATCAAAGCTGTAAGACAAAACGGTCGCCGCGATACACAATGCGCAGCACTTCCAAAACTTCGCCATCTGAGGAAGAAAGGGTTTTGGAGGTGAGGATCAGTGCAGGACAGCATCCGGGAAGCTCTAAAAGCTTCCGTTCTTTTTTGGTAGGTACCATCATAGCCAGACATCGCTGGGATACCTGGCAGTGTTCGTAGCCCTGAGCGCGAAGATATTGGCTGACCGATTGGATGCCCTCTCCCTCTGTTTCCAGCTGAGGGAATCGGGTGGCAGAAAGGTAGCTGGTGTGCAGGGCGGCCGGTACGCCGTCCACTACCCGCAAACGGCTTATTTTCAGGACTTTGTCCTGAGGGGAGGCTCCCAGAATTTGAAACAGCTGGGGTTTGTAATTCACCCATTTTCGCTGCACCACCCGGTTTTCGCATGATAGACCCTGCTGGGCCATCTTTTGGGCAAAACCGGACAGTTCCATGGCCAGGGGGATCATGCGGGGAGGAAGGGAGGCAAAGGTACCTTTTCCCTGGTGAGAAGAGAGATACCCCAGCTCTTCCAGCTGTTCATAGGCTTTGCGGATGTGGGTGCGAGGCACGCCATAATGTCCGGCCAGTTGGTTTTGGCTGGGCATCTTTTCTCCCGGAGGGAGTTTTCCGCTTTTAATGTCCTGCATCAGCTTTTCTGCAATGCTTTCCCAAGGTTTTTCTTTCATAAAGGCTCCTCCCTTTTCGGTACGAACCCATTATAGAGGGGCGCTGAGGGGAGTGCAATGGGCTGGGGCGAACTTTGACCAAATCCACTTGGCGCCTTTACAAAAGGGCCGTAGGATGGCCCCGTAAGCGAGACCACGGCAGACAAGCAACGGAATCGAAGGAGGATTCACGGAATGAAAGTGAAACGAATGACAGCGGCTCTGCTCATGGCGGCCATGACCTGTGGCGTGCTCACTGGATGCAGCCAGGACAGCAAGGAAGGGGAGCAAAAAACCGTTTCCGGCGGCAGCGGTGCGGAACAGACCGCCGACTACGACCTGGAAGAAGTGGTGATGGTACTCATTCCCGGTGAAGACACGGAAAAATCCGTGCAGCTGCGGGATGATATGGCGGAAGAGATGAGCAAAGCCATCGGCATTCCGGTGACAACTTACCGGGCTACCGATTACAGCGCCGCGGTGGAAGCCATGCGCACCGGCCACGCACAGCTGGCCATGCTTGGGCCCTTCTCCTATGTGACGGCCCGGGAGCGGGCCGGGGCCGAATGCTTGGTGACCACGGCCACCAACGGGGAGATCGGCTATTATTCCCACATCATCACTTCGGCGGACAGTGATATCGACGGCGTGGAAGACCTGGAGGGAAAGACATTTGCCTTTGTAGACCCGGAGTCCACCAGCGGCAATGTGGTGCCTTCCGATGAGATTCTCAATGAGATCGGCGATGACGACCTGTCCTTTGATGATCTGCACACCGACGGAAAGTTCTTCAAATCGGCCATGTATGCCGGCAATCACGCCGCTTCTCTTCAGGCCGTGGTGCAGGGGAATGTGGATGCCGCTGCGGTATCCTCCGGCACCTATCAGAATCAGCTGGATGAGGGGAACTTCAATGAGGAAGATGTGAAGATCATCCATACATCCCCCTTGATTCCCGGCAGCCCCATCGCTGTGCAGAAAGATCTGCCTCAGGAGCTGAAAGACAAGATCCGGGATTTCCTGCTGGATTACAGCGAAGAGTACTTCACTGCTCTGGGCGAGCTGGATAAGCGCTATGTGGAAGTGGAAGACAGCACCTACGATTACCTGGCCGAGCTGAAGGAAGAGTACGGGCTGAGCGACTGATGAACCAGGCAGAAAGGAACGGGCAAATGGAACAGGTGCTGAGTATACGCTGCCTGAAAAAATACTATGGTCCCACCCGTGCGGTGGAGGATGTGAGTTTTGATGTGGCCCAGGGGGAGCTGGTGGTGATCATCGGCCCCTCCGGGGCGGGGAAATCCACCGTTCTTCGCTGCATCAACCGGATGATCCAGCCCACGGAGGGAGAGATCCTGTTTCAGGGGCAGGATATGGCCGCCCTTCGTAGAGAGAGCCAGCTCAAGCCTTTGCGGCGGCAGATCGGAATGATCTTTCAGAGCTTCAATCTGGTTTATCGCCTTTCGGTGTTTCAGAATGTGCTCCATGGGCGTTTGGGGTATTTGTCCACACCCGATGCGGTGCTGGGCCGTTACAGCGAAGAGGACAAACGAAAAGCGCTGGAGATTTTGGAAATGGTGGGGCTGCGGGGCATGATCTACAAGCGGGCCGGGGAGCTTTCCGGCGGCCAGAAGCAGAGGGTGGGCATTGCCCGGGCCCTGATGCAGGACCCCACTTTGCTGCTGTGCGACGAGCCCATCGCATCCTTGGACCCCAATTCCTCCAAGGTGATCATGGATCAAATCCAGCAGATGGCCCACAAAAAGAAGATCGCCTGCATTGTCAATCTCCATCAGGTGGATGTGGCCCGTACCTATGCGGACCGGATCGTGGGAATTCACCAGGGCCGGGTGGTATTTGACGATGTGCCGGAAAAACTCACCGACCAGATGATCGAGACCATCTATGATGCGCCGCTCAGCCAGTTGACGGTGAGCATGGAAGGGGGAAAAGCAGTCAATGAATAGGAAAACATCCATTCCGCTCATCCCCCGGCGGGAAAAGATCATGACCCTTCTGGTGGCGTTGGGAGTAGGGATACTCTTTGTGATATCCACGGTGTCCACCGGGTACAACCCCTTTGATTTTCTGTTGAATATGGAAAATTTCTGGGATTTTATCTTTCAGGATCTGCTTCCACCCAAAATTGCCGATTGGCAGACCATCGGGGAAGGGGTGCTGCAAACCATCTGCATGGCGGTGGGCGCCAGTCTGGTGGCCTCTGTGTGCTCCCTGGCTCTGGCTTTTCTGGGTTCCAACACCACATCGCCCTGGCCGCCGCTGAAAAAGATCATTCGCCTGGTGGCTTCGGTGCAGCGGAATATCCCCAGCATGATTTGGACATTCCTGCTCATCATGTCTTTCGGCATTGGCAATCTGGTGGGGGTGCTGGCCCTGCTGATCACCACCTGCGGTTTTCTCATCCGCTCCTTTATCGAGACCATCGATGAAGTGGGAGGAGAAAGCCTGGAGGCCATGGAAGCAGTGGGGGCCGGGCGGCTGACCACCATTACCCAGGTGATCGTGCCCGCTTGTTTGCCAGGATTTCTGTCCTGGCTGCTCTATTCTTTGGAAGTCAACATCCGCTCGTCCACTTTGGTGGGCGCTGTGGGAGGAGGAGGCATCGGTCTTGTGATGATGGGTTATATCAAACAGTTTCGGTATCATTCCGCCATCGGCGTGATTTTGCTCATTGCCGCCATTGTCATTTTGGTGGATATGCTCACCAATTTTCTGAGAAAGAAGGTACTGGCCTGATGAACAGCATAGCTACAACTGCTCCCGCCAAGATGCTGGCACCGGGAAGCGGCCAACAGGAAACAAGGCCGGAAGATCTGCTGTGGGACAGCCGGGGACGGATCCGCACCAAAGATCCCAGCCGGGATCGGACATTGCACTTGTTTTTGCTGGCCTTTGTGATTTTGGGAGTGCTGGCTCTTGTGGGCATGAAGTTGGATATGGAGCAGCTTGTTCAGGGAGTGGGAGAGATTCCCACGGCCATCGGCAAACTGGCGGAACTGGATTTCAGCCAGGTGGATATCACCTTCACTTCTCTGCTGGAATCGGTGGCCGTGGCTGTCCTCTCCACGGTGTACAGCATGCTGGGAGGAATGGTGCTGGCGGTGTTTCTGGCCAAAAATCTGACGCCCTTCCGGTGGCTTTCCACATTGCTTTCTGCGGCCATGACATTCCTGCGGGCCATTCCCTCCATCATCTGGGTGCTTTTGGTGCTGGTCTGCGTTGGGTTCGGCCCGGACGCCGGCATCATCGGCATCTGTATTTTCAGTACATCCTTTTTTGCTCGTTCTTTTGCCCAGTGTTTCGAGGAAGTGCCCCAGGAAACTCTGGAGGCCCTTCAGGCCATGGGCGCAGGCCGTGTGAAGATCTTTTTCAGTGCGGTGTTGCCATCGGCCCTCACCGGACTGATCGCCTGGACCTCCATCAGCTTTGAAAGCAATTTTGAAGCTTCTTCGGTGCTGGGAACAGTGGGAGCCGGGGGCATCGGTTATGTGATCTCCAACAGTTTTGGCCGCTATGCCTACGGTCAGGCCATTGTGGCCATCGGCATGGTGCTGCTGTTCACTTACGCCATGGAGATGCTCTTTACCTTTGTCAAAGAGAAGAAAGCCAGAATCGGATAGCGGAAAAGAGGAGAACGATGGAAACTTGCAATTATTCCAAGGTCCTTTGCCAAAGCTCCGGCCAGTGGGTGGTGGATTTGATCAGGCCGGTGATGGATAAATACCCGGTGCGGGTGCTGCGCAAACCGGCCAAAACCCTGGTGATGATCAAAATGCGGGAGACGGTGGCCAAAGCCCAGTTCTATCTGGGGGAAATGCTGGCCTGTGAAGCCATGGTGGAGCTGGAAGGGAAAAAGGGATTTGCCCTGATGATGGGCGATGATACCCAGAAGGTTATGGCGGCCGCTGTGGTGGATGCGCTGCGGAAAACCGATCTGCCGGAAAAAGAGCCGGTGCTGCAGGCGCTGGAGCAGCGGCAGCAGGAGCTGAAAAGAGAGCAGCAGCGGGAAATTGCCCGTCATGCCCGCTCGAAAGTCCAGTTTGAGACCCTGGATGTTTCCTATTGACAGGAGGAAGGACTTATGATCACATCGGACCGATTTGACCTGGTGTTCGATTGCCAGAAGGTCTTTAAACAGTTGATGGATGCCCTGGCCATGCCGGGAAAGATCCGCTCCATTGCCCGGGAAGGACAGAATCTGGAGCATCCCCAGGGCGTCATGGCGGCCGCCGCTTTGACTCTTGTGGACAACAGCTGCACCTTTGCCGTCATGCAAGACAGCGCCTTGGAAGAAGAACTTCGCCAGATGACCTATGGCCGGCCGGCTGCCTTGGAAGAAGCCGACTATATCTTTCTGCCGGACAGCCAGAACATGGAAAACGATCAGGTGGAGGAAATCCTGGGAAAGGCCAAGAAAGGGACTTTGCCGGAACCTCACAAAAGCGCCACATTGTTTGTAGGTATTCCCTCCTTGAGGGGCGGGGAAGAGAGTATGCTCACCGGCCCTGGGGTAAAGGGGAGCATCTCCATTCATCTGCCCCAGACGGGGAGCCGGTGGCTGAAAATCCGTCAGGAAATGGAGATCGAGTTTCCTTGCGGCGTGGAAATCTGTTTTCTCACACCGGAAGGGGAGCTGATGGCCGTGCCCCGGAAAGTGAAATGGGAGGAAAAATAGCATGGGATATGTTGATCGGCGGTCGGGAGATGGAGAGCTATCTACGCAAGTTCATCCCTTTT
>CALLCY010000083.1:0-18349 GCA_938000015.1 uncultured Clostridia bacterium | reverse complement strand
GCCTCTGCAAAGTCCACGGGACTTCCGGTGAGAAGGGAGCCGTTGGGGTTGCCCATGGTATAGCTGATGACGGTGCTGGTGGGGCTGATGATGGTGTTGCCGCTGGCGTTGGAGCCTGCGGACACATTCACATCGCCGCCAATGACGAAGGAGGGATCGGTGCCCGCCGGAGGCAGAGGGGAGATGCCTGCGCCTACGCCATAATTGCTCAGCACCGCACTGCCGCCGACGGCCACCCGGCCTTCTGCATCTGTGTTGCTCATGCTCATGTTGCCAAAGACGAACACATTGTAGTCATTGGCAAGACCAAAATTGATTGCCATGGTCATTCCTCCTGTGATGGAAAAATAGGGCAGTCCCCCGCGCTTTTCCATCCTATGCCGGGATGCTTTTCTGTGTGCACAAAACAAGGGGGATTTCTTCAGCGGGAAATCCCCCTTGTTCATTGGGTCAGGGAGCCACAGTGCCTTCGCACAGGCAGCCTTCAAAGGCAGAGAGTTTGGACTGGAGGATCATTTCCAGCCGGGTGACGGCACCCACCATGGATTCCACCGATTTGTTGGTCTGCAACAGGATCTCCGGGGTGGCATCGGCCATGGCGACCATCTTCTGGATCTTTTCACCCTCGGCATTGAGGATGTGAGACAGGGCGGCCTCCTCCAAAGCCACCGACTGGATGATGTCGGTGATGGCCTGGGATCTTGTGGTGTTGCTGGACGAAATAACAGGCATTCCCATGATTGCTTCCGCTCCTTCATTGGTATGGTTTTTGTGTTGAGTCTGGGCTCCTTTTATCTTATGGAAAAGGGGAGAGAGATGTGACACCCTGGGAAAGATTCTTTGTCTTTTCAACATAATTGGAAAAGCAGGATTGAAATGGAATCCGTGCATCATTATAATTAAAATGGAAAGGTATTCCGTTAGAATGGAACCAGGGAATTGCTTGGAAGATTGCGGGAGGGAAATGGGTGTCATTGCATCCATATGATCTTGCGGTAGATCAGATCTTGCTTCCCTGGCCAACTGCAACAAAGAAAAGGGGTTTAACGATATGGGACGATTTTTCAGTGACACGGTAGAACAGGCGCTTAAAGATCTTTATTATCAGATGTGGACCGGGCGGGGACAGCAGGCGCTTCAGAGCCTGGAACAAGCCTCGGCGGCCGGGGATGGGGATGCCACCTGTCTGTTGGCCCGGTGCTATTGCGGCGATCAGTATGTGTGGGAGGGCCACCATTTTCCCGACGATGACCGCAAAGCCACCAAGCTTCTGCACAAAGCGGTAGAGCAGGGAAGCGCTCTGGGCGTGCTTGTGGCGCTGCGATCGGGAGAGCTGTCCAAATCTTTGGAGCAAAAGATGCCCTTTGCCAGCATCCAGGAAGCCTTTGAACAGGTCCTGGCCAAGGCACAGGCCGGAGAGCCTTTCTGCCAGTACACCATAGGCAATTCCTATTTCTGGTGGGATTTCCTTCGCATCCAAGGCAAGAGCCGGGATGACTTCCCCACCATGGATGCCTTCCGGTCCTATCTGCGGGAGAACATTTCCCAGTGTGAGGATTGGTTCTGGAAGGCCTTCCGGGGCGGTGTGTTCTGGGGCGGCAATAACCTGATTCACTATTATGAAAACGGAGATGAGGACCTGATCGCTCCCCAGCCGGAGAAGGCCAAGGACATCAACCGCGTCGGAGCGGAGTATGGCTATCCCAACTATCTGTATCGGTATGGCTCGGACCTCCAGGAGGCCGAGCGACACGATGAAGCATATCGCTGTTTGAAAAAGGCTGTGGAAGGCGGAGACCTGTCGGCCTGCTTCTATCTGGGCATTTGCTATGAAATGGGCCAGGGCGTGGAGGCCGATCCGGCCAAGGCTGCGGAATGCTATGCCAAGGGCCTGGAGGTTGGAAAACATCCGGTGGGCTGTGCCAACCGTCTGGGAGCGATGTATTACAAGGGAAAGGGCGTACCCCAGGATTATGCCAAGGCTTTTCAGCTGCTGAAGCAGGCCTATGACCAGGCTCCCGAAAACAACTGGGGGGCGCACTATCTGGGCGCATGCTACGCCTACGGTGATGGCACCCCACGGGATTACGCCATGGCCCGTAAATTCCTGGAGATGGTGGACTGGGACAACAAAACCACTCTCTATCTTCTGGGCTATCTCTATGGACGAGGATTGGGTGGCCCGGAGGACATTGCCAAGGGCGTGGCATATCTCCAGAAGGCCGGCGACTATGAACCGGCCAAGAAGGAACTGCAGAACTATAAAAAGACCTTCTTCGGCGGCAAATGGGTCCGCCGGAAATAGGAAAAGTCAGGGGGAATGGATATGGCATTGTTCCCTTGGGGAAAGAAAAAAGCGCCCGGGCTTCCTCAGCCCAGAAAGGACTGGTTCTGGGTTCTCACCGTAGGAGATGAGGGCGGCTTTTCCGATCCCGCCTGGGATCAGATCCAGGAGGGGCTATATGCGCTGGATGAGGATACGGACAGCTATCTCATCCTGGAGCAGAAGAACCCGGAAAATCCCAAAGAATATTGGTTTATCCAGTGTGCTGTGGCAAATCAGGGCATAGATCAGGGAAAATACATGGTGGAAGTGGGTTTTCCCGGTGAGTCAGGCCCTCAGCTGTGGGAGCATTTGGTTTCCACTCCAGCGGAGGCCGCCGCTTATTTTTCCGCTGCCTATCATCATAAGATGGTGGATTTTTCCGGCTTTCGGGATATGGAGTTTTAAACGGATCAAGAAAGCCGCCTGTGGAGAAAAGACAGTTTGCAGATTTGGAATAGGACAAAAAAGGACCGCCTGTGGGCGGTCCTTTTTGGGTTCAGGCGCAGATTGCACTATTTTTTGATTCCGACTATCGGTTCTGAAAGTCTTCGTCCTTCTGCTCTTCCTTGGGTAAAGTATGCCAGGGGACTTCCTTTTTGGGGAAAAGGATGCCTTTGATTTTTTTCAAAAGGCCTTCCACCAGATGAAACCACAGATTTCCCAGAAGAAAGAGGAAAAGAAGCAGAAGAAAAAGCGCTCCGGCTTGCTGGAACAAAGAGAGTATGGTCATTTTGTGGCAAAGCGATGGACAAAGAAGTCGGTGAAGGCCGCCAGCTCCTTTTCCTGGGACACATAGACATAGAGCTTTTCATCTTCCAGCCAGTCATAGGCATTGATGCCGATGTAATTCCGCTTGTCCGGATAGATGATAAAGGCATCGGTGGGGTATTTGTTCCGGTAGGCCTTGAGGATTTCCGAGCGGCGGTAATAGGTGGGATCGCCGCAGCCGGACAGATCGGGCACAGTGGGCACCACCACAATGGTCTGGGTCTCTTCGTTCCATCCCACGATCAGATTGCCGATTTTGGTCTTGCTGCCGTGGACAAAACCATAGTTGAACCGGCTCACATCCTCGGTGTAGCCGAAAATGATCTGGTAGGAACTGCCGTTTTCCACCACCTGGTCAAACAGCGTCCGCATCTTCCCGGCGTTTTGCCGGCTTTTCTCCATGTCGATTTCCGGACCTTTGAAAAGTTTGCTGAACAGTCCCATGATGTTTCCTCCTAAAATAAAGACAAATTTTTGATTTTGTATTTATTGTGGGTGAAATTTTTCCGCCTCAGGACAGAGGCGGAAAAGGGGATCACTGGCGCAATTCATCCAAAAAACGGATGATTGCCTGGATTTGAAACTCGACCGTTTCGTCGGCGGCTTCAGGCACCAGAAGGGGCAGAGTCTGAGGGATTGCCCGGCGGATGACCATCAGCGTCAGGCAAAGATTGGTGAACAGGGCCACCTGCCGGGGGCCGGCCGGAACGTCGAAACATTCCAGGAGCTTTCCGAACAGATAAGCCTGCTTTTGCCGGAAGATCTGACAGCTTTCCGGAGACAGCCGGCGGAAAATATGCTGCTGGCCCTCGATGGTCAGCACGGCAATGCCGTTTTGTTCTCCATAGCAGCAGGAGCGGAGAAAGGTGCCCACGCCCTCGTTCCAGGAGAGGGTAGGGTCGTCCATCAGTTTTTTGGCATAAGCCAAAATTCGGGGCTGTTGAAGATAGAGGGCTTCCACCACAAGATCCTCCTTGGTGGGGAAAAAAGAATAGAAAAAACTGCGGGAGATTCCCACCTTCTGATAGATTTGCTCCACCGTTGTGTGTTGGATGCCTTGTCTGGCCATCAGCTCCAAAGCTACGGACACCAGCTCCTGCCGCAGCCGCTGTTTTTCTTCCGGGGAATAGGCCACCCTGGGCATAGCGCTGACCTCCTTCCACAATAAAAACAAATCAAAAAATATGTTTTTATTGTAGCATTGACCTGCGGGTTTGACAAGAGGAGAATTCACGGGAAAAGGATGGCAAAACCCCTGGCCATTCGGCCGGAGGTGAATATTGGACAGTGCGAACAGGAGATGATTAAGGTACTTGTTCCAGGTGAGAAAACGGTATTTACTATTGCGATCCCACATATGATGGCGTAAGTTTCAAGCTTTTGTGATGCTGCGGGGGAAGGGGGGGAAAACCCCTCTTTTTGCAGAGGCCAGAAAAAATCAAAAATATTTTGAAAAAAGCGTTGACAATAGAGAAAGCCTGTGGTATTATAAACAAGCAGTCGAGAGACAGCAAAGAAAAGAAAAGAAAACAACAAAATATGGGGGTATAGCTCAGCTGGGAGAGCGCTTGAATGGCATTCAAGAGGTCAGCGGTTCGATCCCGCTTATCTCCACCACGAAAAGGACCTAAAACTTCGGTTTTAGGTCCTTTTTTGTCGTTATATGTGATTTTTATATTCTCTCATGCAAACTGATAAAGCAATTTGTAAGCAATAGACTGCAATCGTTTTTTATAGTGCATCCGTGATTTTGCGAAGATCTTCGAAGGACACATCTTGATAATGCCGCAGCATTTCATTGCTGGTATGTCCGATCAGCTCCAGCTTGTCTTTGTCAGCCCCCGGTGCTCTTTTCATCAGGGTGGCAAAAGTGTGGCGGCAGGAATGCGGCGTATATCTGTGCCGTTGTGCCCCTTCCGGCCCCTCCATGGGGTTTTCTACGCCGCAAGCGTCCAACACACGATAAAATCCATCCCGGTATTGTACTAGCGACATAGGGCTGCTATCAGGCCCGCAAAACACAGGGCCGCTGGTTTTATCTTGAACCAGCCGATCGACGATAGGCTGTATCCGTGGAGATACCGTTACCACCCGATCCCGGCCAGCGTCCGTTTTGGAACCACCTACAAAAGCTCGCTCTTGTCGATTGTAATTTTTCGCATCCAGGGCCAGCAGCTCGGAGGGGCGGAAGCCCAGGTAGCACTGGCAAAGAACATAATCTGCAAAAGGAACGGAGCCTACAGCTGTACGGATTGCTTCGACGGCATCATCCGGCAGAGCGGCTCTGTCTGCTGTTTCACCGCCGCCGACAATCAGATATTGCCCGAGATTCAGAGATGCCATGTGGCGAGGTATGGCATATTTGTAGAGCAGCCCGGCCAGGGCCTTCATATTCTCTCGGGTACGCTTGCCTTTGGGACAGTCATCGATACATTCCTGCAGATCATCAATGTCGATCTGGTCGAACGCCATAGGCCAGATTGGGCGGAAATACTTTTCTGCCGCAGCATAGCAGTCCATGGTGCTCTTTCCGGCCCGGTGAGTAGGCTTCCAGGCATCGTACATGGCTGCCCAGTTAAGCATCTTTTTTCGGGCTTTGCTGGTTAGCTGGGGCAGGTATTCCAAGGCTTCTTTTTTGGTTTTAAAGCCACTTTTGCTACGGGTGGTTTTGTGTATTTTTCCGTTTTCATCAGTCATGTATCCCAGCACACGCACCGCTGTCCAGGTGCGGCCCCGTTTGTAAACTGACCCAGTGCCGTTTCCTCGGCTTTTGGTGTTTTGTGTCACTTTTTGCTTTACTCCACACACCAGACAAAAATTCGATTCGTCCGGTATTTCTGCGTGGCATTTTCGACAACGCACCAATTTCCCTCCTTTTTGTGATAAATTAAATTGCACAATGAGAATATACAGCCGCCCAGTTTTTTAAAGCTGGGCGGCTTTTTTTTGTATGTGCCAAATTTCCATTAGCATACCAATGGATCGCTTTGGCCATGAAATCTTCTGTTACTTCAAAATATTCAGCTAAAGCCCATAGTTCAGTGCAACCAGCTGAAATGGCTGAACAAAGTTTTGCAAAGGGGATTAAGTGTGTAATCGCCCACTTGTCAGCCTTGTTTTCATGTTTTGCCCGGATGTCCAGCTTGGCATAGGGATTGTAAAAACTACCGGTTTTGCAATGCCCTAACTCGTGGGCCAGGAGCGTATTGGCTTCGGCACTGGAACTGATTTTACTAGGATCAAGTGCGATAGCGTAGGTGTCCTTAAATTGGATGGCCATAGATGGCTCTACGGACAAAGGGAACCAGGCAATCTCTACTCCAGATGCAGATGCTTCCAGATATAGATTGCATGATTCATTCTCCATGCTTTTCCCTCCTTTTTTTCTCTAGGATAAAATCACGAAAATTCTTCGCGTCTTCCCACATGGCATCAAGATCTTCTTTGGTAAGAGATGGATCAGCACCACGGAAATACGCAACTTTCAACTGTTCATCATCTAGTTCTGGCTGTTGATTGCGCTCATCCTCAGGGATGGATTTTTTTTCTTCTCCGGTTAAGAGGTAATCCGTTGTTACGGAAAAATAATCAGCGATTCGCTGCAACCTATCTCCGTTTGGTATTGCTCCTGTTTTCCATTTGTTCCAAGCTGTACGGCTAAATCCACAATCAATACAAACTTTTTGTTTCGAGATACCTTTGAGTGAGCAGAGCTTCTCAAACCTGTCATAAAACACAAATAATGACCTCCATTTTTTGTTCAAAACGCAGAAAGCTACTAAAGTTATCTCTTTCCATTGACAGGCTACTTAGATCATCGTATAATGTGCCTGTAAGCAACTTAGGTTATCTTCTGCACTCTATTTTTCAGCAAATATATAGTATCACGGGAGATAACCGAAGTCAACTAATGGCGGTTAAAGAGATAACTTTCGTATTCTGATTAAAAAGGGAGGTGCAAAATATGCCTGCAAAATGGAGCGCAGATTTGCTGGGTGATATGCACTTGGCGGGGATTACGGCAAAACAGCTGGCAGTAGAAGTAGGGTGGAATGCTAAATACTTGAGTGTTGTACTTAATGGCCACAAGAACCCAAAGGGAGCAGAGGACAAGCTTAGAGCAGCCTTTGATCGCTTGGTATCAGCTAATTCTACCACCGAAGATGTCCAATAAGCAGGACAAAAGGAAAGATTGGCAATTATAAGCACATTGGAAGAACGGGGTGTGAAGCGTGACTCTTGATGATATCAAGGCTATGAAAAAAGAATGTCTTTCTCCAGCAATCGTGGCTCAGGTGATGGGTTGCGATCCTCATTACATACGCCTGCAAGCCAGACAGAATCCTGCCGCTCTGGGCTTCCCGGTAAATGTGCAAGGTACTCGCACGAGAATCCCTCGCAGAGCATTTATCCGCTGGATGGAAGGAAAAGCGGAGCCAAATAGATCCAGGTAAATAGACACCTATTTTAGTTCAAAAGCGGGCCAAAAGATGGGTCGCTTGGTCAAGTGCGCCCAAAATGCAGGGAAATGGGCCGCTTGACCACCCAATATCACCGAGCAAAGCCCCCTCGTGCAGGAGGTTTTGCTGGCTGATATGCCAAAGTACCTTGACAAGTGAATAAAGCGGGATAGATACATTCCACTTGGGCTGAGCCCGGCGGCTGGTACGCCAAGACCCCCCGAAAAAAGATGGAGGACGAGCGATGATTACCAGGCCGCAGGATCAGGGCGGCACCTGATCGGCCAAGATACTCGGGTGGGACAATGATACTCCCTTGCAGCCATAGTCCGAGCGCGCTAACAGCCGTCACAGGCCATGGGCAAGGCTCCGGCGGATGCCGGAGGGGGAGAGACCCGTGGAGCCGTGCCACCGGCCATCCATCCCGCTGTGATAAGGAAATGAAAGAGAAAGGAGGAGCGATATGGGGACGGTAGATCTGCCGTATTACTACGGCCTGGAAGGGCTGCAATATGCATTCTATCGCATACCTAAGTTGCTGATTGTCGATGATCGCTTCCAAGGCCTATCCACTGATGCAAAACTCTTGTATGGCTTGCTGCTGGATCGTATGCAGCTTTCAGTGGAAAATGGTTGGATAGATGATGAAAACCGGGTGTATATCTACTTTCCGGTGGAAGAGATCATGGAGAAGATGCACTGCAAAAGCGAAAAGGCTGTCCGAATGCTCGGTGAGCTGGACGGTAAGCGGGGGATCGGCCTGATCGAAAAAAAGCGCCAGGGCCAGGGTAAGCCGCAGCGGATCTATGTGAAGAATTTTGCAGCCATTGGGAATGAAACACTTTCCGAAAAAGAAAATGGGAAAGTGCTTTCTCCTGAATTTCGGTTTTCGAAACTTTAGTGTTTGAAAATTTCGAAAATCGAAATCCTAGAATTTCGAAAATCGAAATGTAATAAGACTGATAGAATAAGACTGAGTATATTATTAAAATATAATATATATACTACCCGAAAAAGAAATATACTAACAGGTAAATTAAAAGAGACTAAGTATAGGAGAGTGGGGCCGCCCCCAAAGGCGGGCCCCCTTCTTCTTTTCGGCAAGGAGGAAAAGAGAGATGAAGATCATCGCATTGGCAAATCAGAAAGGTGGAGTTGGCAAAAGCACCACGGCGGCCAACCTGGGAATCGGGCTGGTAAGAGAGGGCAAGAAGGTGCTGCTGGTGGATGCCGACGCCCAGGGGAACCTGACCCAGATGCTGGGCTGGCAGCCGGATGAGCTGGAGAACACCTTGTCCACCATGCTGGAAAAGGTGATGACTGACACGCCCATCGCCTTCAAGGAGGGGGTGCTGCTCCACGAAGAAGGAGTGGAGCTGATGCCTGCCAACATCGACCTGTCGGCGGCAGAAGTGTCGATGATGAATCAGCTGAGCCGGGAGACCTTGCTGCGGCGTTATCTGGAGACGGTGGCTGATGCGTATGATTACATCTTGATCGACTGTATGCCCTCCTTGGGGATGATGACGATTAACGCATTGGCCGCAGCAGATCGTGTGATTATCCCGGTACAGGCACAGTACCTTCCGGCCAAAGGGTTGGAACAGCTGCTGCGCAGTGTGTTCCGGGTAAAGCGCCAGCTCAATCCCGGCCTGGATGTGCTGGGAATCCTGGTGACCATGGTGGATCGGCGCACCCGGTTGTGCAAGGACATGAGCGGAGTGCTGCGGGATACATACAAAAATCTGGTGTTGACCACGGAGATCCCGTTTGCTACCCGGCTGGCAGAAATGAGCGCATCCAGCCAGAGCATCTATCGATATGATCCGCAAAGCAAGGCGGCGGCAGCCTATCAGCAGTTGGCCAAGGAGGTGCTGCTCCATGAGTAAAATGCCGAATATTCGGCTGACCAGCGTGGAAGACCTTTTCAAGACTGATGAGGAGCGCCAGACAGACAAGCTGGAGAAGGTGCAGATCGTTCCGGCAGAACTGGTGCACCCCTATCTCCGGGAGCCTTATCAGGTGGCTCGGGCGACCGCTGATCTGGTGCAGCTGATGGACAGCATCCAGAGGGTGGGTATTGCCGAGCCGATGATCGTTCGTCCTCGCACAGAGGGAGGATACGAGATCATAGCCGGACACCGGCGGGATTACTGTGCGAGGAAGCTGGGAATTCCGGATCGGCCAGTGATTGTACGGGAATATGACGATGCCACGGCAGATGTGCTTATCAGCGATTACAACATCACCCGAGAAGATCTTCTTCCCAGCGAGCGGGCCAGAGCCTACGCCCTTTGGATGGATGGAATGCGTAGGCAGGGCCAGAGATCAACTTCTCTTCAAAATGAAGAGAAGTTGGAACAGGGATCTGCAAGCACTTCTCTTCAAAATGAAGAGAAGTTGGAACAGGGATCTGCAAGCACTTCTCTTCAAAATGAAGAGAAGTTGGTTGGTAAGCTGTCCGTGGAACTTTTGGCGGAGCAGGTGCAGGAAAATGTGAGCACCGTCCAACGCTATATTCGTTTAACACATCTGATCCCGGCGCTGCTGGATCGTGTGGATGAAAAGAAGCTGGGATTTATTCCGGCAGCGGACTATCTCTACAAACTCACCGAAAAAGAACAAGTGATGCTGGAGATGGTGATGGTGCAGGAGCAGGTGTCTCCCAGCGTGGATCAGGCGCAGCAGCTAAAACGGATGAGTGAAGCCGGGGAGCTGACAGAAGCTGTACTCCGGCAGATCATGGCCAAAAAAGCCAAGGAGAAGAAAGTGGTTCTCAAAGAAACCAGCCTGGGAGAGTATTTCCCGCCATCTTATACTCCCAAGCAGATGGAGGATGTGATTCTGCATCTGCTGAAAGATTGGAGCGCAAAACAGGGCACCCCGAAGGATGAAACATAGCTGTTTTCGTGGTATAATATAAACTTCGAAGGAGGGAATGCCCATGGATAAAGAAAAGCTGTTGCGACAAATTGATCAGCGTCAGAAGGAGATTAAACAGCGCCGTCCCCTGACAGCACGGGAAAGCAAGGAGCTGGATGAATACTTCAAAATTGGATTGACCTATACATCCAATGCGCTGGAGGGTAACTCCCTCACACTGACGGAGACAAAAGTTCTGTTGGAGGATGGGCTTACCGTAGGCGGTAAGCCCATCCGGGATTGCTTTGAAGCCACCGGCCACGGAAAGGCTTATGACTATATGCTTTCCTTGGCTCGTTCATCGGAGCCAATCTTCACACAGGAAGCAATCTGCCGTTTGCACCAGTTGTTTTACAGTGGCATTGACGCGGAGAAGGCGGGAAAATACCGGGATGAACAGGTGATTATCACCGGGACTGATTATGTTCCGCCATCTCCGGAAGATGTGCCCAAGCAAATGGATGCGTTTTTGGAAGAGTTTTCCCGAAAAGAAACGCAGATCCATCCGGTGGAGCTGGCTGCGCTGGCCCATCGAAAGCTGGTGGACATCCATCCCTTTGTGGACGGGAATGGCCGCACGGCCCGGCTGTTGATGAACCTGATTCTGGTGCGGAATGGGTACTGCATCATTTCAATCCCACCTATTTTGCGCCATGATTACATTGTGGCGCTGCAAAAAGCGCAGCGAGGAAGAGACAGAGGGGAATCATTTTTGCAGTTGATTTGCGAATGCGAAATGGAAGCCCAGCGTGATTATTGCCGCCTGTTTCATATCCAGCTGAAGCCGAAAAAAGAACAAGAGCGATAAAAAATAAGCCTGTTTCCCTTTTGGAGACAGGCTTTTTCTATGCCAGAAAAGAAAGGGGGAGCGCAATGACGAAGGACGAAGTTGCAAGAGCGCGGGAGATGGATCTGCTGACTTATTTGCGCCGGTATGAGCCGGAAGAGCTTGTTCATTTCAGCGGCAATACATACTGCACCCGCACCCATGACAGCTTGAAGATCTCCAACGGCAAATGGTACTGGTGGAGCCGGGGAATCGGAGGACGCAGCGCTCTGGATTATCTGACAAAGGTTAAGGGGGTGGAGTTTCGCCAGGCGGTGGAGATCCTGGCCGGAGCGCCCAGGCCCTCTGTCCATGAAAAAATTGCAAAGCAAAAAGAAGAAGCTATCAAGTTGATACAGCTTCCCCCAAGACACGCCAATAATCGGCGTGTCTTTGCTTATCTCAGCGGAAGCCGGGGAATTGATCCGGAGATAATCAACCACTGCATCAAGGCCGGGCAGCTGTATGAGGATGCCAAACATCATAATTGTGTGTTCCTGGGGTTCGATGGCCAAACACCGAAGTATGCCATGCTCCGTGGCACACTCACCAGCAGCGCCTTTGTAGGGGAAGCTCCGGGAAGTGATAAGCGGTTTGGATTCATAGTGCCCCGACAGGGCCAAGAACGAGGTACAGTGTGCGTCTTTGAGAGCGCCATTGATGCTCTCTCTTATCTCACCCTCATCAAAGGCGAGGGAAAAGACTGGCATCAGGCCAGCACTTTATCACTGGGTGGCATCCATGTGGGAGAAAAGGAAAAGATGACAAAATTCCCCGTGGCTTTGGAGCACTATCTGAAAACCAACGACCAAATCAGAAAAATCATACTGTGCCTTGATAACGACGGACCAGGCCGGGCTGCTGCTCAGGAGATCCGCCATCAGCTGGAAGAACGGTATGAGAGACGGTATGAAATAGTAGACAATCCGCCCAGAGATGGGAAGGATTACAATGAGCTGCTGCAAAAAATAAAGGGGCTGCGTGGTAAGGTGAAGACCCGCGGACAGCCAGGAAAGGGTATGGAACGATGAAAAGTAGAACGGATTTGATAGCCTATGAAAAGCTGAAAACGGTGCGGCAATGGGCAAAATTGGGCTATTTGCCTATCCAGGACGCCGAAGGTATTCTTCTCTGGACAAACAATTTTCATCAGGGAAAGAGTAGGTATTATGGGCCGGATGATGTGGAAAAGGCGTCGGAAGAAGCTCTTCAGGAATTTTTTGCGCCGGAGAAAAGGCGCAGAAGGGAACAGCAGCAGCGCTGGCGTCAGAAGAAACAGATGAAAAAGCAAATGGAAAAGAGCTGGGAATCTGTCCAAGGCCAATGGAGCGTTTGTCCTCCATTGAAAGGGATCGTGATCGATACCGAAACAACAGGACTGGATTTTGAGAACGATGAAATTTTGCAAGTGTCCATTGTGGATCTGGATGGCAATCTTCTGTTCAATAGCTATATCAAACCCTATTTGAAAACTCAATGGCCCGATGCCCAAAGGATCAACCACATTACTCCGGATATGGTGCAAGATGCCCCATATCTCCATGAAGTGGCCCCTCGGATCAGGGGCATCTTCCGCGCGGCTGAGCTGGTGATTGGTTACAACACCAGCTTTGATCTGGAATTTCTGTGGCCAGCTCTGAAAGGAGAGCCGCCGGTCTCAAGAATCTACGATGTGATGTTGGCGTTTGCCCCTATCTTTGGGCAGTGGGACAGCAAAAATGAGACTTACAAGTTTCAAAAACTGTCTACCTGTGCCGACTACTTTGGCTATATCCCCACGGTGGATTACCACAACAGCCTGGGTGATGTTATGGCCACGCTGTATTGCTATGAAAAAATTATGGAAAGAGGGGAAAAGTTCGACTGACACAAGCGGACATCGATCAGATGAACTATGGCAAATTATGAAATGAGCTTAGAAAATAAGCGAGAATATGTGTGCGTCAGTAATTTTTCTGTGGAAGAGAAGCCATTGGGTTTGTGGTTGGTTATATTTTTGGATGTGGATTGGGGTGCTCAAATAGAAAAAAACAGAGCGCTTGTGCAATGAATGCGCAAGCGCTCTGTCTAAAATAAGCCGGAAACAAGAGAAGCAGGAAAAACAGTGGAAGGTGGAATATGGTCAGCGGGTGGCTTCCTGGTATCACGGATTAAAAGCGGAATTATCGGAGAAGCATCCGTTGCTGAAAGTATTGGTAGAGCAGCAGATCAGAAATCGGTTGATCAATGTAAATATGACTGACGAGGAACTGCAATACATGGAGGTGCTGGACGGGAAACGGGAGTATGGGACGGAGATTCTTATTTCACATATGAGTTTGCGAGAGTGGATGGGTTGTGTGAAAGACATTTTTGTCGAACTACAACAATATCAGAAAGATCTTGCGTGCTTTTTGGATCAGGTTATGGGTGACGATTCTGGGAAGCGAGGCGATATCCTGAACCGGTATGCTGAGTTGCAATATAAGGATTGGAAATATCGGGTTTGGGTGGAAAACAACTATCAGGCATTGTCACCAAGGTTTCATCTCTCATGCAATCACAAAGTTTATAGCTATACCGGCATTGCGGGTCCGGTGCCTGCCGGACAGAACCTGGAAGGTCATGTATATATGGCCACGGACAGCTTGGTTGCCCTCACCGCCTGGGAGTTTGATATGGTCTGTATCCAAGAGGTTTTTCTCCGCCGGTGCGCCTACTGCAATCGTTATTTTCAGCCTTATTCCGTGGTCAGTTGTTACTGTGACCGGCCTGTGGACGGAAAAGAAGGAAAAACCTGCAAGGATATCGGTGCCATGTCCAAGCATCAGCAGAAAGTCAGCCAGGATAAAGCGAAGAAGCTGTACCGAAGGGTGTGCAACCGGACACAGATGGTGGCCCACCGGAGAAAAGAGCAGCATCCGGATATTCTGCGGCGATATAATCAGGTGAAGCTGTATGGCAAAGAGTTACTGGAGCAGGTGGAAGAGGGAACGATAACCTTTGAAGAGTTCCAAGAGAAATTTGATAAAAAACCTGGGGAATTGCTGGGGGTGAAATGAGAAAGATTCGATATCATTTTTTCAGGAAAGTAAGTAACTGACAATGTTATACGCAGCTGCATGGTAAGAGTGGTGATGCTGCACTGAAAAGAGAATGAGGAGGAATAAAACGATGCTGAATAAAGCGATTCTGATGGGCCGTCTGACTGCCGATCCGGAGCTGAAACACACGCCGGAAAACACTCCGGTTACATCCTTCACCTTGGCCGTAAATCGCACATTTGGCCAGGATCAGCAAGCTGATTTTATCGACATTGTGGCCTGGAGGAACACCGCAGAGCTCGTGTGCAAGTGGTTTTGCAAAGGAATGCAAATGGTCGTTTGCGGAAGAATCCAGACCCGTACCTGGGAGGATAAGCAGGGTAACAAGCGCAAATCGGTGGAAGTAGTCGCCAACGAGGTATACTTTGCCGACCGGAAAAAGGATATCGAAGATTCTCTCCCGGAAGAGGACGGTGAATAGAGATGGATCGGAATGAGCGAATAGTGGGGCAATTAACCCTTCATTTGGATCAAGAATCCATTCAACGGCTGGGAGAGCTGGCTGGACAAAAAAGCATAACAGCTGGTGAGCTGATTGAACACTTCATCCATGATCTCACCCATGGCCCGTATAGCAATGGAAGCGATGAACGGATGAAGGCAGAAGATTGGATGCAGCGGTGTGATTTCTATCAGTTTCCGACAAACTCCTTGTTGAAATATCTGGTGGAAAATGAGATACCGGCGGATCGGTTTTTGGCTGTCTGGCGGGAACTTCAAACGGAAATCGAAGATAAGGAATGGAGGGAGGATCTGGAAGAAGAATACCGGTATTACATTTCCGATTTTCTGGAAGATAGTGGTCGAAGTTTGAATATGGATGAAGAAATTGAGCTGGTCTACAAATGGCAAAAATCGCAAGATCAACTTCTGAGGAAAATGGGTGAAACTGGATATTTAGAAAGCGAGAAAAGATCATTTTCCCAACATCCTATCAGCAGAGAGAAACTGGAAGAAATGACCTTTTTAAGAAAGCCCTCTTTGGTCTTTATGGCCTGGCTTGATCCGGACGGGAAAGCTCGGAAAGGCGAGTGGCGGATCTTTCGGCATGGGTGGTTTTACAACGGGCTGGATATGGATTGTCTGGCCGACTATGGGAAGCAGATCATTGCCTTTGACGATGAGCCCAGGTGGGAAGCAGATGAAGGTTTTTTCTTTTCGGGCGGAGTTGATTCCAATCAGCGAAGCGACCTTTCAGAAACTTTGAAGAGAGGTGAGAGTGATGAAGAATCGAATGAAAGAGTATCGGGCCCAGCATAATCTGACGCAGTCTAAGCTGGCTGAATTAGCAGGGCTTCACCCGGTGACAGTTCGAAAGCTGGAACTCGATAATCGTGACCCCACCTTATTAGCCGCCTGGAAAATTGCAAAGGCATTTAAGGTACAGATCGAAGACATCTTCATGCTTGAAGAAGAATAAGGGCCGGGCCGAAAACGCCCGGAGGGCGAAAGACACCGCAGCGTGCTGCGGTGTCTTTGCAAGTATAGCATTTGTATATACACAAATGCGACTTGTTAAGGGGATACCCCCTAATACCCCCTATTGCCGCAGGGCGGAAAGGAGAGAAATGAACCATGCGAAAACGAGAGAAGGCCGTGCTTTTTTGGATGACGCCGAAGGAATATGAGCACTTAAAAAAACAGGCATCAGTGTCCGGAATGACGATTTCCGGATTGCTTCGAGCGGCGATTCGAGGACAGGAGATTCACCCTGTTTTACCAGAAATAAAGGCAGAGATGCTGCGGCAGATGTCTGCCATGGGCAACAACATCAACCAGATCGCCAAGGTGGCCAACAGTGCTCATTTTGTCCGAAAAGAAGATATGGAAGCGATCCAAAAAATGCAGGACGAATTATGGCAAGCCATCAAAGAGCTTTAGGAAAATCAACTGGGAAGAGGGTTGATATGGCCTATATAAAAATCTTTGCCATCCGGCAGCGGCTGGACAAGACGGTGGCTTATGCGGCCAATGAGGAAAAGACCTGTTTGGGTAAATCGGTGGACTATGCAGCCGATCCGGAAAAGACCGAAATGCGGCTGTACGAAAGCTGTATTAACTGTCAGAGTGTGGATAGTGCCTGCGATGAGATGATATCCACAAAAAGGAAATGGGGAAAAGAAGATGGCGTGCAGGGATACCACATCATTCAATCCTTCAAACCGGGAGTGGTAACGCCAGAACAGGCTCATGCCATCGGAATGGAATTTACCCAAAAGCTCTTTGGGGATCGGTATGAGGCAGTGGTGGCCACCCATTTGAACAAGCATCATTATCATAACCACATCGTCATCAATTCCGTATCCTTTGTGGATGGCAAAAAGTATCACTCCAACCAGAAAAGTTATTTTCAAATGCTGCGGGCAGAATCCGATCGGTTGTGCCAGGAACATGGCTTGTTGGTTATCAAACCCCAGGCGAAAGGCAAACAGTATCCTGAGTGGGAAGCCGAGCAAAAGGGAACCGGCACATTACGCAGTGCCATCCGGGAGGATATCGATGCTGCGATCCGATATTCCTATACCATGGAAGATTTCTGGACGCTGCTGCAAAAGCAGGGATATCGCATCAAGCGGAGTGAGCAGCGAAAGTACATTGTGCTTCTGTCTCCAGGGGCCAAGCGGGGCGTTCGGCTCACCAGCTTGGGAAAGGGATATGGGGAAGAAGAAATCGCCGCCCGTATTCGCCGTCAGAGGGACAAAGGCCCACCGGTGAAACCGCGGGTGGAACCACCCCGCTGCATCCGAATGCGCGGCAGCACCAAATACATACCGAAAAAGAAAGTCAAAGGTTTTATGGCCTTGTACTTCAAGTACTTATATCTGCTGCGGGGAGCGCAGCAGCCGAGGGTACGCCGTCCCAGCTATATCATGCGGGAAGAGCTGATCCGGCTGAAGCGTTACCAGCAGCAGTTTAGATATATTCAATCAAACCATATTGAGACGGCAGGCGATCTTACAGGCCGGGCGGAGCGGATAGAGCAAGAGCTTCTTCGGTTGCAGAATGAACGCAGGCCGCTGTATGGATTGCGTAAGAATGGAAAGGAGGAAGAACTGGAAGAAATCAATGAGAAGATTGCCCAGCTCAATGCCGCTATGAAAAAGCTGCGGTTGGAGCGGAACCTATGTAAACGAATCCAGGAGGATATTCCTCGGGTGATGGCTGCATGGGAAAAAGCCCAGGCCGGTCTGGTACAAAAGCTGCAGCGAGAGCAGGAGCGGAACAGGCAGAAAGAACAGAGAAGGAGGTTTTGATTATGAGTGAAGAATCCCAGGCCGTACAGACGATGGTCAGTGCTGCTGAGAAAGGAGCAGAAGCTACGGCCCGTGTTGCTCTGGAAACCGGTAAGGGTGTCCTTCACACGGCAAAATCCATCGTTGCACTGGCAGCAGCCCTGATTAAGAGCCATCCTAAAAGCAAAGGGAAGATCAAGTTGACTAAGATGGTCAGCCAGGGCAAAGAACTGGTACCTTTTCAGATCCTGGAGAGGGACAAAGCAGCTTTTCACAAGTTGGCCAAAGATTATGGCATCACCTATGTGATGGTGAAAAACTCCAAGACCCAGGATGGCCGGGTGGAGGTTATCGCCAAAGCAGAGGACGCCGGGCGAATCAATCGGATCATCGAGCGCCTGGGGTACCCGGCCCCCACCAGGGAGGGTGAGGGAAAAAACGCTGTGACCCGTACTCTGTCAAAGGAAGAATCCAAAGAGTACGGGAGTTTCAACGAGCGCAGCATGAGTACTATGAATACGAGGACGAATGAAGAGAGAAAGCGTCCTTCGGTGCGCGATCGGGTGGAAAAAGCAAAAGCGGCGCTTCAGAAATCCACGGGAAAAAACAAAGTACGAGAACATACCGTCGAAAGAAGGAGATGAGAAACGATGAAACACAGACAGGGACTTGCAGCAGCTCTGTTGTTTTGCGTCATGTGTACGCCGGTGTTGATGGGAGCAGCTGAGCCG
>CALLCY010000082.1:0-5028 GCA_938000015.1 uncultured Clostridia bacterium | reverse complement strand
CCGATGGGGGAGCTTTTTGCATTTGGCTTGGTTCTATTGCTTAGCGCGGCAGCGCAGTATGGCCGTCCCGACACGGGACCAACAACACATCCCCACCGGAGACAGGAACGGCTGTCCGGACACCGGACCCTAGAAGGTGTGGGTGGCCACCACTTCGCCGCGGTAGAGCAGCTCCAGCTTTTCCAGCTTGGGCTGGCCTTCCAGGGAGAAATAGAAAGTCTGGCCTGCATAAACCGGCTGGGTCACCTGCTGCCCATCCCCATAGGAAAGGCGAAGGGAGGGCATATTGTCCCACTGGCCGCCCACCGCGCCAAAGACCACCGTGTGTCCCGCAGGCCCCAGAACGGCGGCGGAAAGCCCGCCTTCCGGCGGGGCAGAGCACTGGTTCTCGGTGAGGGGATGCCAGCGTCCGTCACCGCTGCGCCGCTCCAGGCCGTGGGCCTGCAGTTGGGTGTGTTCCTTGTCCCAGGAAAGGGCCACATACCCCACACCGGCGGGGAAAATGGTCTCCAGTTCCCGATCGGGGAAATCCCGCTGGAAATCGGCCTTGGGGCCGGAGGCGAGCGGCCCGAATCCGGCGTTGCCCACGCAGTTTTGCCCCACATCGCCCGTCATAAACTCCACCATGCGGCGAGCCAGGGAATCCTTGGGTGCATCGGCCCGGACAACGGCATAGTTGTATCCGGCCAGGGGATAGCTGCCGTCGGCAATGGTGGCGTCCGAAGGCACCACGCCGTCGATGGCCAGCAGCTTGAGCCCGCCGGTGGAGACCTCGTCCCCCAGCCAGTAGTTGTGCGTATAATAGTAATAGACGCTGTACCCGATGGCATAAGCGGGGGGATCGGTGCGCAGAGCATCGGCCACATCGGTGAGGGCCGAGGACATGGCATAGGAAGTGAGCACATTGTTCACATCCGGGCTGAGGGACAGCTTGCCGCCTTCCAGGAAATATTGCTCCATCAAAGCGTGGGAGCCGCTGTCCTCGTTGCGCCGGTAGGGGAGAAGCTCTGCATCCGGGCCGCCCAGCTGGTTCCAGTTCTGGTATTTTCCGTCCACATAGATCTCCTGGATCTGCTTTTGGGTCAGGCCGTCCAGGGAATTTATCTTGTTGGTGAAAAAGACCATGGCGTCATAGGCGATGGGGATGAACTCCAGCTCCACACCGGCGGCGGCCGCCTGAGCCTTCAGATCCTCCGAGGGCAGAGTGGCGGCGAAGAGAATGTCAGCCTCACCCTGGATGAGCCGCACATAGGAATCGTGGGAGGTGGAGTGCTCCGCCACATACTGGGGATGATGGTTACTGTTATGGAACAGTGCGCCATACACCGCCTGGGTGTAGGGATAGGTGGAGGTGGAGCCGTCCAGCACCGGCATCTGCTGCGAAAGGCCCCAGTCGATGGCATACTGGGAGGGGTACCAGGGCAGCTGAATCCGGGCGGAATGGAGGAAGGTGATGGCTTCGCCCCGGGTGGCGATCTTGTCCCACTGGGCCAGAAGTTCCATTTTCATGGAGCCCTCTTCGTCCACTTCACCGGTTTCTTTTTGGGTGAAAATGCCGATGTTCTCCCCGTCAAAAGCCAGATAGGCGCCCAGAGCCCAGGAGGGGAGGGAAGCGGCATCCACCAGGGACAGATCCTGAGCCTGGCCGTTTTCCGGGATGGAGAGCCAGCCGATGTGCTCCATGGCCCGGGCCAGGATGGTGGTGAATTCGCCGCGGGTCACCGGGCGATGGGGATAGAAGTTGTCGTCAGCCGAAGCCAGGCCGTGTTCATAGGCGGCGGCTGCGGTGGCGTAGTACCAGTCATTTTGGTCCACATCCTGGAAGGGAAGGACGGCGTCCTCCGGCGCTTCCAGACTGAGCAGACGGCAGGCCAGGGCAAAGGCTTCGGCCCGGGTCAGGCTGGCCTTCGGGTTCAGGTTGCCCTGGGCATCGCCCTGGATGATGCCTCGCAGCACCAGGTCGCTGGTGCCGGCGGGGGAATCATAGCCCTGCTCATCTCCCCACTGGACGACGCAGTCGGGGAAGCGGTGTTCCTCACCCTGGAAAACTTCCAGGGGACGGTCCTTTTCCGCTGCCGGAAGGGTGGCGAACAGGTAGCCTGCCAGGTAGTCGCTGGTGAGGGGGACCGGGTCTTTGGTGTCGGCATACCGCAGGCTCAGCTGGCCCGCTTCTCCCCAGGACAGGCCGGAGCCTTGGGGGCAGGGGACACGGACGGTCACATAGTGGCCGCCCGGTTCGGTGCGTGTCCACAATTCTTCGGTGGGAGCGCCCACGCCAAGGGCCATGGGGCTGATAAAAAGGAAGCAAAGGATGATGGCCGTGATCCGTTTCATATGATTCACTCCTTTTCTCGCTCAGAAGAATATGGAAGGCTTTGCGTTATTGTATCACTCTACCTTACCAAAGTCAATCAGTCCAGGCGGAGTGCCGGTCCGGTGGCGAGCCGCCACGGCCAAGCGGTGCTCCCGCACCCGATCATACAGCCTGGCTAACCGGTGCGCTGGGCTTCACAATCCCCCCTGCATGGCTGTGCCATGCTGTCCCCCCCTTTGCACAAGGGGGGCTGCGGCGAGCCGCCACGGCCATATTGCGCTGCTGCGCTGGGCCATCAAACCAAGCGAAAAGAAAAAAGCTCCCCCTGATGGGGGAGCTTTTTCTGTGGCGTTGGGCCAGGATTGCACTGTGGCTCCTTCCGGGTGATGGTTTATCACACCCGGAGCAAGAAGGCAAGCAACGCATCCTCACCGGAGACAGGAACGGGTGCGGAGGCACTCCGCTAGAACAGGCGGGCGATTTCGTCCAGGGAATGGACGCCCACCATACGCTCGGTAGGCTGGCCGTTTTCAAAAAGAATCAGAGTGGGGATGCTCATCACGCGGAACTTCCGGGCGGCTTCCGGGTTCTGATCCACATCGATCTTCACGATCTCGCAGTTTTCCGGCAGCTTCTCCGACAGCTCTTCCAGCATGGGGGCCAGCATCTTGCAGGGGCCGCACCAGGTGGCGAAAAAGTCCACCAGCACCTTCTTGCCCTGCTGATTGGTCACTTCATCAAACTGATCCTGCGTAATGTGCTTGACTGCCATAATGAATATCCTCCTTTTTCGTTCGGGGCTTTTAATTTTAAAGTTCACAAAATTCATCTACATTTCTACTGTAACAATCATACTACCAGTTGGCCCCTTTGTCAATAGCTTCCCCCAAAAAGGGTGAAAAATTTTCCTTGGGGGAAGGACAGATTTGTGATACAATAGCGGTAACCTTCCTGGGAAGCGGGAGGAAAACGGTGGGGGAGACCCCAAGGAGGAACTGTTACGGAACTATTTTTCCCTGAACTGTCGAAGGAGGAATTGCTGCGCCTGAGCAGCTTGGCCCTGGCCCATGTGGGCGACGGGGTCTATGAGTTGATGGCCCGCACCTATGTGGTGGGGCAGAAGGGGGGCCTGGCCCGGCAGATGCACCAGCGGACGGTGGAACTGGTGCGGGCCCAGACCCAGGCCCGGGCCATCCGGGGGCTTTTGCGGGAGGATGCCCTCACCGAGGAAGAAAAGCAAGTCTTTCTCCGGGGCCGCAACTGCCACTCCCACGCCGCACCCAAAAGCGCCTCGCCGGAGGATTATGCCCATGCCACCGGCCTGGAAGCCCTGTTCGGTTGGCTCTATCTCACCGGGCAAAAAGAGCGGGTCTGCCTGCTGTTTGAGCAGATCCTTGCCATGAAGCCCTGGAAAAAGGAGGAATAAAATCATGCGAAAGACTCTGGAAAACCCCAAAGCCGGTCTGATACTGGATTATCTGCTCATTGTGCTGGGCTCCTGTATTTTTGCCTCGGGCATCGCCATCTTCATCAAACCGGCGATGATCTCCATGGGGGGCGTGGCCGGTATTGCCCTGATCGGCAACTACCTCACCGGCCTGCCCTTGGGCGTGGCCAGCATTGTGCTCAATGTGCCCCTGTTCATCTTCGGCTATAAACTGCTGGGCCGGGAATTTTTCTTCAAAACCATCGTGTCCTCAGTGTCCTATTCGGTGTTCATCGATGTGGTGGGGCCATTTTTGCCCCTGTTCGAAGGGGACCGGCTGCTGGCGGCTTTGTATGGCGGCATCATCCTGGGGGCCGGCATCGGTATGGTGTTCAAATGGGGCGGCACTTCCGGCGGCACCGATATCCTGGCCAAGTACCTGAATGTGAAGTTCGATATCAGCATCGGCAATGCAAACCTGGTGATGAATGGCCTGGTTATCATCGCCTGTTCTTTGATCTATAAGAGTGTGGAAAGCGCCCTGTATGCCATTATTGTGCAGTATCTCACCGGCGTCATCATCAACGCCATGGTGGACGGCTCCGACCGGCAGAAGGAAGGGCTGATCATCACAAACAAGCCGGAGGAGATGGCCCAGGCCATTCTGGAGAACCTTCAGCGTGGCTGCACCGGTTTCGGCGGCAAGGGGATGTACACCGGCGAGGAAAAGACTGTGCTGATGGTGGTGGTGCGCCGCCACGAGATCTCGGCCCTGAAAAAGCTGGTGCATCAGGTGGACCCTCAGTGCTTTATGCTCATCTCTGAGGTGAGCGAGGTCTTTGGTACCCACTTCAAAACCTACGACAAGTAGCAGCGTGACGCTGCACCCGTTCCTGTCTCCGGTGGGGATGCGTTGCGGGCCTCTGTGCTCCGGGTGTGATAAACCATCACCCGGAAGGGGCCAACTTGCAGTCCTAGCCAAGAGTATCAAAAGAGCCTCCCTTGTGCAAAGGGAGGCTTTTTTTGTTTGCCCTGGTTCGTTGTTTTCGTCCCGGCCAAGACCAGCGTGACGCCGGTCCGGTGTCCGGACGGCCATACTGCGCTGCTGCGCTGGGCAATAGAACTTAGGCTGGTTGTGTCCATTAGGGCAAAGAGAGTATGACTGCCCAGGCACTGGGCCCAGCGTGACGCTGGACCCATACTTTCTTTGCCTTGGCAGGTTGTGTTTGCTCGGGCAAAGAAAAGCCCCCCTTGTGCAAAGGGGGGACAGCATGGCGCAGCCATGCAG
>CALLCY010000081.1:0-1871 GCA_938000015.1 uncultured Clostridia bacterium | reverse complement strand
GCCGCAGTATGGGTCCAGCGTCACGCTGGAAGGAGAAACACCATGAAATTGATGGCCATTGATGGCAACAGCCTGGTGAACCGGGCTTTTTACGCCGTGCGCCTGCTGACCAACCGGCAGGGGCTTTATACCAATGCAGTATATGGCTTTGTGAATATCTTACTCAAGCTGCTGGAGGAAGAGCAGCCGGAGCAGGTATGCGTCTGCTTTGATATGCGGGCGAAAACCTTCCGCCATCTGAAATACGAAGGCTATAAGGCCCAGCGGAAGGGGATGCCCGATGAGCTGGCCCAGCAGATGCCTATTATTAAAGAAGTGCTGGACAAGATGGGCATTGCCCGCATGGAGCTGGAGGGCTTCGAAGCCGATGACCTTCTGGGTACCCTGGCCCGGCTCTGCCGGGAAAAAGGGGAGGACTGCGTCATCGTCACCGGCGACCGGGACAGTCTCCAGTTCATCGCCCAAGGGGCCACCGTCAAGCTGGTGACCACCAAAATGGGCCAGACCATTTATAAGGACTATGACGATCAGGCTTTCCGGGAAAGCTACCAGGGCCTTTCTCCCGACAAGATCGTCGACCTGAAAGCCCTCATGGGGGATGCCTCCGACAACATCCCCGGCGTGCCCGGCATCGGGGAAAAGACCGCCATGAGCCTGCTCACCCGGTTCGGCTCTTTGGATGGGGTCTATGCGCACCTGGACGACCCGTCCCTCACCCCCTCCCAGAAAAAAAAGCTCACCGCCGGGCAGGATAGCGCCCGCTTGAGCTACGATCTGGCTCTGGGGGTGGTGGACGCTCCCATCACCGCCACTCTGGACAGCCTGAGCCGGGGCGAGATGGACAAACCGGCACTGTTCCAGCTCTTTTCCATGCTGGAGTTTTCCGCCCTCACAAAGCGTCTGGGACTGGAGGGGGAAGGGGAAAGCCGTCAGACGCCAGAGGCCCAGGAGATCTCCACAGACTACCGCCTGGCAGAGCCGGAGGAACTTTCCCACCTGCTGCAAGCCTTTTCCGGGAAGGACACCCCTTGCCGCCTGGACCCGGGATTCCACGCCCTGGCATTGGAAAAGGAGGGGGAAGTGGTGCTCCTGACCCGGGAGCATCTGGGGGAAGAAGCATTCATGGGCTTCCTCCGGGACTTTTTCCAAGGAACAGGGGGCAAGGTGCTCTGTGACGCCAAGGCCACCTGGAAAGCCCTGCTGGAAGGGGGCATCCATCCCCAGGGCCTGAAAGGGGATACCGCCCTCAGCTGCTACCTGCTGGACCCCACCGCCGGTGGCTACACATTGGAGAAAACCGCTACCGCCTATCTGGGGGCGCACCTGCTCCCCGAGAGCCACTACACCGGGGAGGACGCCTTTTCTCCCCTGAACCCGGAGAGCATGGCCCTTTCCGCCCTGGCCCAGCACACAAGGGCCGTGGGGCGGCTCCATGAAGCCCTGGGAAGCCGCATCCGGGAAGAGGGGATGGAAAAACTCCTTTGTGAAGTGGAATTGCCCTTGGTTCCCGTTTTGTGCCAGATGGAGCGGGAGGGCTTTTTGCTGGACACCGGAAGGCTTTTGGACTTCGGGGCCTCTCTCAGCGGCCAGATTGAGGAACTGACACAGGAGATTTACCGCCTGGCTGGGGAGCAATTCAACATCAACTCCACCCAGCAGCTGGGGCATATCCTGTTTGAAAAACTGGGGCTCAAGGCCATCAAAAAGACCAAGAAGGGCTATTCCACCGACATTGAAGTGCTGGAAAAGCTGAAAAACAGCCACGCCATTGTGCCCCTCATTATTGAATACCGGAAGCTGACCAAGCTGAAAAGCACCTATGTGGACGGCCTAAGCCGGCTGGTGGGAGCGGACGGGCGGGTGCACACCAC
>CALLCY010000080.1:0-1871 GCA_938000015.1 uncultured Clostridia bacterium | reverse complement strand
TTCAAAAACCCAGCAAAATCAGGCTTTTCCGGGCCTCTGAAATCATTCCCATTCGATGGTGCCGGTGGGCTTGGGAGTCAGGTCATAGCAGACCCGGTTGACGCCCTTGACTTCGTTTACGATCCGGTTTGTGATGTGCTGCAAAAGGGCAAAAGGCACATCCTCCACAGTGGCGGTCATGGCGTCCTTGGTGTTGACGGCCCGGATGATCACCGGCCATTCATCGGCACGCTTGTTATCCCGCACACCCACGCTCTTGAAATCGGGGATCAGGGTGAAATACTGCCAGACTTTGCCCTCCAGGCCGTTTTTGGCAAACTCTTCCCGCAAAATGGCATCCGATTCCCGCACCGCTTCCAGGCGGTCCCGGGTAATGGCGCCCAGGCATCTCACGCCCAGACCAGGGCCGGGGAAGGGCTGACGGTAGACCATGCCGGCCGGCAGGCCCAGAGCATCGCCCACAACCCGCACTTCGTCCTTATACAAAAGGCGCAGAGGCTCCACCAGCTCAAACTGCAAATCCTCCGGCAGGCCGCCTACATTGTGATGGGCCTTCACCGGGCCGCTTTCCAGAATATCGGGATAGATGGTGCCCTGTGCCAGGAACTCAATACCTTCCTGCTTGCGGGCTTCTTCCTCAAACACACGGATGAACTCGGCGCCGATGATCTTCCGCTTCTGCTCCGGCTCGGCCACTCCCTGGAGCTTATCCAGGAAACGATCCACTGCATCCACATAGATCAGGTTGGCCTTCATCTGGTTGCGGAACACTTCCACCACCTGCTCTGGCTCGCCTTTGCGCAGAAGGCCATGGTTCACATGCACACACACCAGCTGCTGGCCGATGGCTCGGATGAGCAGCGCCGCTACCACCGAGGAATCCACACCGCCGGACAGGGCCAAAAGCACCTTCTTGTCCCCTACCTGGTTCTGGATCTCCTTCACCTGCTCCTGGATAAACTGTTCCGCCAGGGCCGCTGTGGTAATGCGTTCCATATTCTCCGGGCGTTTGTTGTTGTCCATCGTTCTTCCTCCTTATATATTCCCGTTTTCGCCACGATTCCTTAGAATTTAGCTAATATACCACAGGGCGCTGTATTTGTCAACTAAATTTACCTTTTTCTTCTAAATGTAACATCGTTTTTACCCGATTTTCCGAGCTTCTTCCTTTATGGCCCAGTATCCGATAAGCACCGTCCATACATAGGCGCAGGTTTTGGGAATCATCAACATTCCCACCATGGGCATAACCTCCGCCCACAGTACCACCGGAATATAAAACCCGAAGCTGAGCAAAATGGTGAGCCACATCCACTGGAAGGCTCGGTCTCCACGGCTTTTGGCGCTACGATAAAACAGCACAATGATGAGAAGACCCAAAAGTGTAAAGGGAATATTGCGCCAGATACCCCAGGACAGAGGGGGATTGGCACTGAGCCACTGGTTTTGGGGCATCATACACAGAACGATGCGCAAAATGGCCAGAAGATAGACCCCGGCGGTGAGCCCGCTGGCGCCCTGCACCTGATAACGCCGGCGCCAGACATAATAGAGCAGCACATAGAAAATAGTCATGGTCACCGAGGTGATCCACTTCCCCATTCCCAGCGCAGTGGTGTAATTTTCAAGACCGGTGGTGCACAAGGCCACGGCCCGGGGCACCAGGTGGAAAGCGTCCCCCGCTCCCAGAATGACGGCCATCCAGCCAAAAAGCCGGAACTGGCTTCCCTTTTTGCTCCCCCGGATCATTTTGATCCCCAAGGTGATGACCGTGGTCAGATAGACGGCATCAAACAGTGTTTCGACGATTGCCTGCATTTTTTATTCTCCTTTCCATTCTGTCCGCCAGGAAGCCGTGGCCAGGCCATAGT
>CALLCY010000079.1:0-4399 GCA_938000015.1 uncultured Clostridia bacterium | reverse complement strand
CAGGCACTGGGCCCGGGTGATGGTTTATCACACCCGGAGCACAGGAGCAAACAGCGCATACAGCCTTCAGCGAGTTTTGGCCGCCCGGACTACCGGGCTGCCGGAAACACGGTTTCGTAGTTCTCTTCAATATAGGTGCGAATCTCTTCCCCCTGGAGCACTTCGATCAGCTTCTCCAGAGCCGGGTTGTCGTCCCCCTCCTGAATGGCCACAATGTTGGCAAAGGTCTGGGCCGCCTGGCTGCTACTGCTTTCGCTCACCAGCAGCTGATCCACCACATCCCCTTCCAGGGCGTAGTTGCCGTTGATCACGCCAATGTCCAGATCGGCAAGGCTCCGAGGCAGAATGGCGGCCTCCAGCTCCACCAGCTGCAATTTCAGCGGGTTCTCCTCAATGTCCTGAGCGGTGGCCGTCAGCCCGGCCCCCTCTTTCAAAGTAATCAGCCCCTCCTGCTCCAGAAGCTGCAAAGCCCGGGCCTCGTTGGTAGGGTCGGAGGGCACGCCCACCTGGGCCCCCTCGGACAGGTTCTTCAGATCGTCGCACTTGCCGGCGTAAATGCCCATGGCCTCAAAATGCACCGCTCCCAAAGATTCCAGGTGTGTGCCGTTTTCCTCATTGAAATTGTCCAGATAGGGCTTGTGCTGAAAGAAGTTGGCATCCAGCTCCCCCGCTTCCAGCGCCTGGTTGGGCAGGATGTAGTCGGTGAACTCCTGGATCTCCAGCTTGATGCCCTCCTTCTCCAGAATGGGCGCCGCCTGCTGGAGAATCTCCCCATGAGGCGAGGGGCTGGCCCCCACCTTCAGCACCACCTGGTCTCCCTCTTGCTTGTCTTTTGCTCCCTGCTGGGCACAGCCCCCCAGAGCCAGAACACCTGCTACACACAAAGCGGTAACGCGAACCAAATTCTTCTTTTTCATCGTAATATCCTCCAAAATAGTGTTTATTTTATGATTATTTCGTAATTTCTTGGAAGCAAAGGGGCGGCATAGCTACCGCACCCGCTCCTCCATCCGCCGGGCCACAAGGGCGCACACCCCCTGGAGCAGCTGTACAAAGAGGATGAGCAGCACCAGGGTCGCCATCATCACCCCGTATTCATACCGGTGATAGCCATAGCGGATGGCGATATCCCCCAGACCACCGGCGCCCACGGCTCCAGCCATGGCGGAATAGGCGGTGAGGGTCACGCCGGTGATAGCCAGCCCCCGCACCAGCGCAGGAGCCGCCTCGGGCAAAAGCACCCGCCAGGCGGTTTGCAGGGGCGTAGCTCCCCAGGCCCGGGTGCTTTCCACCAGATTGGGGTCCACCTGGGCCAGAGCACTTTCCACCAGCCGGGCCACAAAGGGAGCCGCTCCTGCCACCAGAGGCACCAGAGCCGCCCGGGGGCCGATGGTGGTCCCCGCCACCAACCGGGTGAAGGGGATGAGGGCCAGCATCAGGATGAGGAAGGGCACCGACCGGCCCACATCGGTGATGGTGCCCAGCAGAGCATGAAGCCTTTTGCGCCTCCACATTCCGCCGGGGGCAGTGAGTGTCAGCAGCACCCCCAAGGGCAGGCCCAGGGCATAGGAGCAAAGTAAGGCCCCGAAGGTCATCAGGCAGGTCTCCCCCAGCCCTTGCCACAGCATGGGGGCGTATTCATGGAAAAATCCCGCCAGTGCTTCCATTACAAAGCCCCCCTTTCCAGCGGTGCAAAGGGCTGGAAGGCCCCTTCCAGCACCTGGGCCGTCTGGCCCATTTGGGTCAGCTTCCCCTCCCGCAGCAAGGCGGTGTGGGGGCAAAGGGCCCGGGCCGCGTTCATGTCGTGGGTGATCACCGCCATGGTCACGCCTCCCTCATTGATCTGGCGCAAAAGCTCCAGGATCTCCCCGGCGCTCTGAGGGTCCAGGGCACTGGTGGGCTCATCGCAAAGCAGCAGCCGTGGCTTTTGGGCCAAGGCCCGGGCGATGGCCGCCCGCTGCCGCTGTCCGCCAGAAAGCTGGGCGGGATAGGCTCCGGCCTTGTGGGCGATGCCTGCCTGTTTGAGACTCTCCTCCACCCTCTGGGCGATTTCCTGCCGGGGCAGCCTCTGCATTTGAAGGGGCAGAGCGGCATTCTGCGCCACAGTGCGGCGGGAGAGCAAACGGCAATCCTGAAAGACGGTGGCGATCTGCTGCCGGGCTCGGCGCTTTTCCCTGGGGGAGCTTTGGGCAAAGCACACCCCATCCAGCACCACCCGTCCCCGGGTGGGCTCTTCCAGCAAGGCCATCAGCCGCAGCAATGTGCTTTTTCCCGCGCCGCTGGGGCCCACGATGCCCCAGCACTCCCCCTCCCCCAGGGTAAAGGACACCCCGCTGAGGGCCTGCACCGGGCCCTCCCCTGATGCATAGGTTTTTTCCACTTGTTCCAATGCGATCAACTTGGTTCCTCCTTTTCTCCTTCCCCGGCGGGTTCACACAGCCGGGGCCTGGAGGGGGAACAAAAAAAGCTCCCGCCCTCCAGGATGATTGAATCCTGTTAAGGGCGAGAGCTGAAAGCTTCCGCGTTACCACCTTAATTCACGCCGGCCTCACGACCAGGCGCCTCTTCGGGTGCGGGCCAAAAAAGGCCGATACCCTATTGCTGTAACGGGCAAACCCGTCGCCGCCTAAGGGAATTTTTCCCCTCGGGGCGCGACTCCGAGACCATCTTCGCCACCTGCTCCCTTTGCCCGTTTTCAGCTGCCCGGGCTCTCTGTCAAAAGGTCTCAAAGCGGTTACTCTTCTCTTCGCTGTCTTTGCGCTGCTGTGAACTTGTCACCCAGTATACGCCGGGAAAAGCGGGAAAGTAAAGGGTGTTTTTGAATAAACCGCAGATGAATTTTGAGGAATGTGTTGTGCAAAAGGCCGGAAAGGAAAAATATGCTTGACTTTTGAGGGCGCAGAGGATAATATTCTAGTGTTATCCTTGTCCGCAGGAATCGCTGCGGGCCACAAGTCCAAAAGGAGGTGCGATTTATTATGCCGAAGATCACAGGCAAGTACGAGACCGTATTCATCGTGGATGTCAACCTGGGCGAAGAGAACATTGCCGCTATGGTCGAGAAGTTCAAGACTCTCATCGAAGCCAACGGCACTGTGACCAATGTCAACGAGTGGGGCAAGCGCCGTCTGGCCTATCCCATCAACGACATGAACGAAGGCTACTATGTTCTCATCGAGTTTGAGAGCAAGCCCGAATTCCCCCACGAGCTGGACCGTATCTACAACATCACCGACGGCATCATGCGTTCGCTGATCGTCGCCCAGAACTAACTCGGGCGAAAGGAGCGTTGTTATCATGCTGAACAAAGCGATCCTGATGGGTCGGCTCACCGCCGATCCGGAACTGCGTCACACCCAGAGCAATATCCCGGTCACATCCTTCACCCTTGCGGTGGACCGCACATTCGGTCAGGATAAGCAGACCGATTTCCTGGATATCGTGGCCTGGCGGAACACAGCGGAGTTTGTTTCCAAATGGTTCCGCAAAGGGATGCTGGTGGCCGTTTCCGGCCGGATCCAGACCCGTACCTGGGAGGATAAGCAGGGCAACAAACGCAAATCGGTGGAAGTAGTAGCGGACGAAGCTTTCTTCGCTGAATCCAAGAAGGACAGCCCTTCCCGTCCGGGAAGCGATGCCCCCGTTCCCTTTGATCTGCCCCCTGTGGGCGGCGACTTTGCGGAGCTGGGCCCGGATGACAGCGAACTTCCCTTCTAACCCAATCTTTGAAAAGGAGGACATCCCAAATGGCCAATGAAACCAGAAGCGAGCGGCCCATGAGAGAGCGCCGCCGCAGAAAAGTTTGCCAGTTCTGCGTGGACAAAGTGGAGCATATCGACTACAAGGACACTGCCAAACTGCGCAAGTATATCAGCGACCGGGCCAAGATCCTGCCCCGCCGCATGACCGGCACCTGTGCCATGCACCAGCGTCAGCTGACCGAGGCCATCAAGCGCGCCCGTCACCTGGCTCTGCTGCCCTACACTGCCGACTAATTGAGCCAGAGCCTTTGCTGCGGCAAAGGCCCGCAATAAAAACAAGCCCTACGGGATTTTCCCGTAGGGCTTGTTTTTTTGCTATTGGCGGCGTGTTATTTTGGCATAAAGCCAAAATAACTTGCAAGTCGGTAGCCAACGCCGCCGCTGGCTCTCGGGGAAAAACTAGGTTTTTCCCCGACCTTTTTCGCGCCCCAGGCGGGGTCCCTGCCGGTGCCAAGTGCCGCAGAATAGCCATGGCGGTTGTGTTCACCCAGGCAAAGATGGCTCCCTTGTGCAAAGAGAGCTGTCGGCAAACGCCGACTGAGGGATTGGCAGCGTGACGCTGCACCCATACTGCGCTGCCGCGCCAAGCCGGTTGTGTTTGCCTGGGCAAAGAAAAGCCCCCCTTGTGCAAAGGGGGG
>CALLCY010000078.1:0-3500 GCA_938000015.1 uncultured Clostridia bacterium | reverse complement strand
CCCCCCGGCGGCGCAAGCCGCCACCCCCCTTTGCACAAGGGGGGCTTCTTTGCCGGATTACACACAACCAGCTTTTTCTGCGGCACTGGGCCAGGATTGCACCCTGGCCCCTTCCGGGGTTGGCTTGCCAGCCCTGGAGCAATGAGGCGAACAACGCATGATGCCGGAGACAGGAACGGGTGCAGCGTCACGCTGCCTGGGAGATAGTATTTATGGATCAGATCAATTTGCTTTTTGAGCCACTGTTCAATTTTCTGGAGAGCTTCCCGCAGGCGGGGCCATGGTACACCAATACCATCCGCTTCGTCATGCCCTTTCTGGCCCTGGGGGTGCTCATCGATGTACTCCGCTCTCTGCTGCGGGTGGAAAACCCGGCGGAGACCTGGGGCTACCTGGAGACCCCGGAAGGGGAACAACTGCCCATCACCCACTGGGAAAACACCCTGGGCCGGGCGCCTTCCTCCGATGTGGTGCTTTCTTACCCCAGCGTGTCCCGCACCCATGCCGGCCTGATCCGGGACGATGAAGGGGAGTGGACCATCACCGACCTGGGCAGCAAAGGCGGCACCTTTGTCAATGGGGAAGAGGTGGAGGACAGGACCCCTCTTCAGCCGGGAGATACCCTGGAAATGGGCGGGGTGGAACTGCTCTTTCTGCCGGTGCCCCATGAGGAAAAACAGCGGGAGATCGCCAAGCGGCGGAAGAAAAGCCGCCCGGTGCCCCCTTGGGGCTCCCTGGTGATCCTCACCCTCTTCCAGCTTCTCACCGTCGTCCAGTTCGCCGTGGCCGAGGGAAGGGAGTGGAACCCCCAGATCCCTCTGGCCTTCTTCGGTTTGACCTGCACCATGTGGTGCTATGTGTTCGCCCTGCGGGCCATGCGCCGGGTGGGCTTTGAAATGGAGATCATCGTCTTTTTCCTGTGCACCCTCAACCTGGCGGTGACGGCCTCCTCGGTCCCCAGCAAAATGCTGAAGGAATTCGTCATGATCCTTGCAGGCCTGTTGGTCTTTCTGGCCCTGGGCTGGTATCTGCGGGATCTACGGCGGGTGGTGCGCCTGCGCTACCTGATGGGGGCCGGGGCCGTGGTGCTCTTTCTCATCAACCTGGCCATTGCCGGGGTGAGCCATGGCGCCCGCAACTGGGTGGAGATCTTCGGCATCCGCTTCCAGCCCTCGGAACTGATCAAGGTGGCCTATGTCTATGCCGGGGCCGCTACTTTGGATAAGCTCTTTACCAAGCGGAACCTCTATGGCTTCATCCTGTTTACCGGCTTCTGCCTGGGGTGCCTTGCCATTATGAAGGACTTCGGCACCGCCGCCATCTTCTTCATTACCTTTTTGGTCATCGCCTTTTTGCGCTCGGGGGATTTTGCCACGCTGTCCCTCATCACCGGCGGCGCCGCCTTTGCGGGCATGATGGTGCTGCGGTTCAAACCCTATATCGCCGAACGCTTTGCCGTGTGGGGCCATGTTTGGGAACAGGCCAGCGGCAAAGGCTTCCAGCAGACCCGCACCATGTGCGCCGCCGCTTCCGGGGGTCTCGTGGGCGTGGGCGCCGGAAAGGGCTGGCTGGAAGGGGTTTTTGCCGCCAACACCGACCTGGTGTTCGGGATGCTGTGCGAGGAATGGGGGCTGATCATCGCCCTTTTGTCGGTGGTAAGCATTGTCACGCTGGCGGTTTTCGCCGTGCGGTGCACCAAGGCCGGGCGGTCTACCTTCTATACCATCGCCGCCTGCGCCGCCACATCCCTGCTGGTGTTCCAGAGCATCCTCAACATCTTCGGCTCGGTGGATCTGCTGCCCCTCACCGGCGTCACCCTGCCTTTCGTCTCCTATGGCGGTTCCAGCATGATCAGCTCCTGGGGGCTGCTGGCCTTCCTCAAGGCCGCCGACACCCGCCAGAATGCCAGCTTTGCCATCAAGCTGGAGCCTAAGCGCAAGAGAAAGGAACGGTCTGATTATTATGAAGAAGATTGAAAAACGGGCCCTTCTGTGCCTGCTTCTTTCCGGGGCGCTGGTGCTGGGACTGTGCGTCTTTTCGGTGCGCTTTTTCGTCTACGGCAGCCAGTGGGCCTCCTTTTCGGCAAACCAGCATCTCTATGCCGGAGGGGGCCTGAGCCGTGGGGCGGTGCTGGACCGCAACGGCGTGGTGCTCACCGAGACAAAGGACGGCAAACGGCAATACAACGAAAGCAAAAGCGTGCGCATGGCCACCCTCCACGCCGTGGGAGACCCTTATGGGCGCATCGGCACCGGTATCCAGACCCGTCTGGCGGGCAAGCTCAGCGGCTATAACCCGGTCACCGGCGTCAGCGTCACCGGCGGGACGGACATCACCCTCACCCTGGATTCCCAGCTTTGCGCCACGGCCTATGAAGCGCTGAACGGGGCCAAGGGCACCGTGGGGGTCTATAACTACAAAACCGGGGAGATCCTCTGCATGGTGTCCACCCCCACCTATGACCCTCAGAATCCCCCGGAGATCAGCGATGACGACCCGGCCTATGAAGGGGTCTATCTCAACCGGTTTCTGTCGGCCAGCGTGGTGCCCGGCTCCATTTTCAAAACGGTGACCACCGCCGCCGCCATCGAGAACATGGATGATCTGATGGACCGCACCTTCCATTGTGACGGGGAAATCATCATCGGCGGGGCCAAGATCACCTGTCCCAAGGCCCATGGTGACCTGACCATCGGCAGGGCATTCACCGTCTCCTGCAACTGCGTCTATGGTCAGCTGGCTTCCGAGCTGGGGGCCGATACCATGGAACAGGTGACCAAAAAGGCCGGGCTGATGGACCGCCTTTCGGTGAGCGGCATCGAAACCGCCAAGGGCTCCTTTGATTTTGACGGAAGCGACAAGGGGAGCCTGGCCTGGGCGGGCATCGGTCAGGACGAGGACCTGATCAACCCCTGCGCCATGATGACCTTTATGGGCGCGGTGGCAAACGGCGGCAAGGCCGCGCTGCCTCAGCTGGTGCTGGACGGCGGCGGACTGCTGGACGCCCTGGGCAATAAGCAGACCGGGGAGCTGATCGACGGGAACACCGCCGCCACCCTTTCTTCCATGATGCGGGACAATGTGCTGAATAACTACGGAGAGGGAAACCTGGAGGGCCTGGGCCTGTGCGCCAAGTCGGGTACAGCACAGGTGGGCGGGGACAAAGAACCCAACGCCTGGTTCACCGGTTTTCTCCAGAGCGAAGAGAATCCCCTGGCCTTCATCGTGCTGGTGGAAAACGGGGGAAGCGGCAGTCAGGTGGCGGGAAAGGTGGCCAAACAGGTGCTGGCCGCCGCTGTGGGACGCTAGCGGGGTGCCCCCGCAGGCAGACATTCTTTGGCGGGGCCGATACAACCGGCCAAAGCAAAGAAAAAATGGGTGCGGCGTGCGCGCCACCAGACCCTTGCAAAAACGAAGAAAAGCTCCGGGAAGCAGTTTCCCGGAGCTTTTTGTATAAAGAAAACCACTCGCTAGGCGAGTGGTTCAAAAGAAGCCTTGTG
>CALLCY010000077.1:0-6344 GCA_938000015.1 uncultured Clostridia bacterium | reverse complement strand
GTATGAACTTCTTTTTATTTCCCTAAATTGTTGCACTTGATAGTATAATTCACCTTCGGAAAAAATTTGCGCCCCGGGTTTCCGGGGCGCAAAGCTGGGAGATTCTTATTTTTCTTCGGCTACTTCAGGCTGCTCTTTCTTGGGGGAGGCAGCAGGGACGATGGCCTCTGCTTCGTCTTTTTTGTCGCTGCCCAGGAAAGAGGGCAGGTTCATTCCGGCCATGTCGAACAGCTCGTTCATGGGAGGCAGGGATTTCATCAGCCCGGAGACAAACCCGGCGGTGGCCGTTTTGCCCTGGCCGTTTTCGCCACTGTCCCAAACGGTGACCTTGTCGATCTTGATGTTCTTCACTGCTTCTACCTGGACACGCAGCAGTTCTTCCATCTTGTCGGCCAGCAGCAGACGCAGAGCGGCATCGGGATCGCCGCCAGCGGCCTGCACGATCTCCCGCAGACCATCGGCCTGCTTGGTGAGCATGGCCTGCATACCGGTGGCTTCGGCCTGCATCTTGGCCAGGATGGCGTCGGCTTCACCTTTGGCCTTCCGGCGGATCTGCTCGGCCTGGGCCTCGGCTTCCAGTTCCAGCTTCCGCTTTTCGATCTCGGTCTTGACGATAATGTCGGCTTCCTGGGTGGCCTTTTCACGGGCGGCACGGGCCACTTCGGCCTGCTGCTCGGCGGCGTAGGCTTCTTCCAGCGCACGGGCGGCCTGGATCTTTTCGGCAGAGGTGGCGATCTTCAAAGCTTCTGCTTCCTTTTCACGCCGGGCGGCGTTGGACATGGCCACTTCCATCTTGGCGGCGTTTTCGCCCTTGATGGCCTCGGAATCGGCCTGGGCCACCTGGACACGCTGGTCACGGTGGGCGTTGGCTTCACCGATGGAGCCGTCACGGTCTTTTTCGGCTACGCTCTTCTTGGCGTCGTTGATGGCCTTGGCCGCGGCTTCCTTGCCCAGGGCAGCGATGTAACCGCTTTCGTCGCTGATGTCGGTGACATTCACATTGATCAGCCGCAGGCCGATCTTCTTCAGTTCGCCTTCCACATTCCGGGAGACCGCTTCCAGGAATTTATCCCGGTCGGTGTTGATCTCCTCGATGTCCATGGTGGCGATGACCAGACGCAGCTGGCCGAAAATGATGTCCTTGGCCAGCTCCTGGACTTCCTCCAGCTTGAGCCCCAGCAGCCGCTCGGCGGCGTTCTGCATGACGGCGGGCTCGGTGGAGATGCCCACGGTGAAACGGGAGGGCACATTGATGCGGATGTTCTGCCGGGACAGGGCGTTTTCCAGATCCACCGAAATGGACAGAGGGGTCAGGTCCAGAAATTCCCGGGCCTGGATCACCGGCCAGACGAAGGCGGCGCCGCCGTGGATACACTTGGCGCTGCGGGCGCTGCCATCCTTGTTGCTGCCCACTTTACCATAGATGACCATCACTTTGTCCGAGGGACATTTTTTGTACCGGGACAAAATCAGCAGGATCATGGAGAAAAGCAGCAGTGCAATGACACAGACCAGAATCAAAGTTTCCATTCTTCATACCTCTTTTCTTTTTCGCTTTGTGAAAAGCCGCTTTATTTGCGGCAGACTACCATAATAGGACCGGACAGGCCGACGACCTGGACGGACTGGCCGGTTTTCAGCGGCTCTTCTTCGTCGGTGAGGGCCTCAAATTCACCCAACTGCCCCTGGAGCACCAATGTGATTTTTCCGGTGCCCTGGCGGCGGGGCGGCACGGTGAGATAAACGGTGCCGCAAAGGCCCAGGGCGTTTTTTAGATCCATGGTGCCGTCGGATTGCAGACGCAGGGCGCCCCGCAGCATGAGGGCCAGCACCACCATGGCCCCCAGGCCCAGCAAAAAGGCGATGAGGGTGGATAAACCTCCTGACATACCGCTGCGGCTGAGGGCCAGCCCGGCCCAGCCAAACACCGAGAAGAAGGCCACAAGGCCGCGGATGGTAAAGATGCGAAGCCCTGGGTCGGGCTCCAGAGTATGGCCGCCTTCCCCATCCCAGCTGTCCGGCACATCGGCGTCCGGGGTGTCCAGATCAGGGGCATCCAGGTCGGGTGCGGTGCCGTCTCCGGTGTCCAGCCCGGATGTGTCGCTGTCCAGATCCCCGTCCCCTCCGGCGCCCAGGCCGAAGAGCAGCAGGATGGTCTGGATGCACAGGATCAGGGTGGCGGGAATGGCCACATAGGCAAAAAAGTGTTGCAAAGCGTCCAGTGAGTTCCACCAGTTCAGCATATCCCTTTTTCCTCCATTTCAAAGGCGGTGGTTTTCGTTCTATCAAAAGCCCCTCAGTCTTCCATACGCCCGATCAGCAGGTTGGCCTGCTGGGTCAGGCGGGAAGCCAGGTGGGCGGTGACGATGATGCGCAGCACCAGCAGCACCCGATCGCGGGCCCCGGCAAAGGGCTCCCGGTACCCCTCCAGCACCTGGCGGCATCGCTCTTCCAGGTGGGATAATCCTTCCAGCTTGTCATTTTCCAGGGAAAAGACCACCCGGATGATATAGAGATAGAGCTGGCTGTCGTCGATGCTGTCATCGGAATTTTTGTCCAGCTGGCCGTTGATATAGGAGAGCAGACGGCAGATGGTGGGCAGGGGCAGCGTGTCTTTTAGCATATGGATGATGAGGATACGGCATAATTGGCTGCGATCGTAGCGCTTGTTCTGGGGCGGTGGCAAAAAGCCCCGCTTGACCCAATTCTGGATGGTGTGGGGTTCCAGCCCGGTGAATTGGGACACCTGAGAGAGCATCAGCCCCCCGGTGAGAAACAGGGAACTGAGAATGTCATCGGCGGCCTGGGGGTTTGAGATATCCACTTCCACTGTGGCGCCGGGCAAGGTTTTCAGCATGGCGATTCTCCTTTCTCCCCCGCCAAAAGAAAGGGTCAGGGGTCTGTGCTATCAGGTTGATGTGATTATACTACATGGTCATATGACTGTCAAGAGGGGTCAGAAGATTTTCAAAGGGACAAAACAAAGCCCGGCCCCAAGGAGAACCGGACTTTGTTGAAAAGCTGCCGTAAGAAAAATATTTTTGAACAGGCGATTGTGAGCGATTCAGGCAAAGAAAAGGTTGGGAGCCCAGGCACTGGGCCGGGCGGGATGGAGGGATCATTTAGAAAGGGCTGCGGCTGCGGCGGAGACGGCCACCAGGGCCACGGCGCAGGATGAGCTTGCGGACAAAGTCCACCGGGATCACCGAGAAGGCCAGAAGCAGCACCAACTGGAAAGCGGGAAGGGGCAGAGGGGAGGTGCGGAACAGCGAGCCGCCCCGGTAGATCAGCAGGCACTGAACCAGCCCCACCATCATCATAATGAAAAGGAAGCGGGGGTTTTTTCCCAGATGGGCCAGCAGATTCAGCCGTTCGGTGCGGGCATTGAAGCTGTTGAACACCCCACAGAAGATGAACAAGGCAAAAAATCCGGTGAGCAGATAGAAGGAGGCCTGCTGGGGAGGAAGAACCTGGTTAAGCAACGGCAGTTTCAGGAAAGCCAGGCAGAGCAGGATGGTGTAAAGCCCCATGCACAGCACCTGATGGAGCATGGCGGAGGTGAAGATGGGCTCATCCCGCTTTTTGGGCGGCTCTTCCATGTATTCTTCCAGAGGGGCTTCCCCGGCGTAGGCCAGGGCGGCCAGGGTGTCCATGATGATGTTCACCCACAGCATCTGCACCACCGTGATGGGGTTTTCCACTCCCAGGAAGGGCCCCAGCACCGAAACACCCACGGCGCATAGGTTCATGGTCAGCTGAAAGACGATGAATTTCCGGATGCTTTTGAAAATGGTACGGCCATAGAGGATGGCCTTGCCGATGCTCTGGAAGTTGTCGTCCAGAATGACGATGTCCCCTGCTTCTTTGGCTACCTCGGTGCCGCTGCCCATGGCAAAGCCCACATCGGACAGCTTGAGGGCAGGGGCGTCATTGATGCCGTCGCCAGTCATGCCGGCCACCAGCCCCATCTCCTGGGCCAGGGTGACCAGCCGGCTTTTGTCCTGGGGCATGGCCCGGGCCACCACCCGCAGCCGGGGCAGAAGGGCCTTGACCTCTTCATCGGACAGGGCGGCAAGTTCGTCATGGGTCAGGGCCAGCCGGTCATTTTCCCGGCACAGCCCGGCCTTTTCCCCCATGGCCAGGGCGGTATCCTTGTTGTCCCCGGTGATCATCACCACCTGCACTCCGGCCCGCCGCACCTGTTCCACCGCCTTTTTCACCTGGGGCCGTAGGGTGTCGCCGATGGCGATGAGCCCCAGGAAGGTAAGCCCGGACAGAGTGCTGCCGCTCGTTTCTCCGGGGGCATAGGCCAGGGCCAGCACCCGGTAGGCCTTCTTTGTCAGCTCCTGCCATGTGCGGCGGACTTTTTCCTGAGAAAAGGGCAGGGCAGAGCCGTCGGCGGAGAGATACTGGGTGCAGCCCGGGAGGATCTGCTCCGGCGCCCCTTTCACCAAAGTGAGGGTCTGGCCGCTGTCCCGCAGGGTCACCGCCGAAAACTTCCGGCGGCTGTCAAAGGGGGAGCGCCAGGAGGGAGCCGGGGCGGTATACTGCCGGGCCTGGGTGAGGAAAAACTGAAGCAGGGCCCGGTCGGTGGCGTTGCCTCCCACCGGCTGGCCCTGGCCGGACAGGGTACTTTCGTTGTTATAGGCCCCGCAGAGGAAGCACAGCCGGTAGAGTGGCAATGAGTGCTCCCGCAGGGACTGGGGGCTGGCAAAGTGCCCGCCCTCTCCGGTGACCAGCTCCCGCACTTGCAGTTTGCCCCGGGTGAGGGTGCCGGTTTTGTCGGTGAACAGGATGTTCAGGCTGCCGGAGGTCTCGATGCCCACCAGCTTGCGCACCAGCACATGGTCTTTCAGCATCCGGCGCATATTGGAGGAGAGCACCACGGTGATCATCATGGGCAAACCCTCAGGCACGGCCACCACCAAAACGGTGACGGCTAAAGTCAGGCTTTCCAGCAAAAGCCCCAGGCACTGGGGCGGCTGGGAAAGCAGGGACAGAAGAGCCGGGGTCTGAAAACCGGTGAGCTGCCACACTTCCCCCAGCAGGTCGGCCAGGGCCACCAGGATGGCGGCGGCAAAACCCAGTCGGCTGAGGGTGTCGGCCAGCTGTTCCAGACGCAGTTTGAGAGGGCTTTGCCGGGTGTCCTGCTGCATCTGCCGGGCCATGCCGCCATAAAAGGTGCTGTCGCCCACCCGCTGCACCTGCATGAGCCCATTTCCGGCGCATACCACCGTGCCCCGGAATAGCTGGTTTTCTCTGGAAAGATCCCAGCCCTCCCGGGTATTTCCCGGAATCTTCTGAGCTTCCCGGCTTTCTCCGTTGAGGGAGGATTGGTCCACCGCCAGCTTGCCTTCCACCAAAAGGCCGTCAGCCGGAACCCGCTCGCCGCTTTCCAGCAGCACCAGGTCCCCCACCACCACCTCTTCCAGAGGGATGAGGGCGATCTTTCCCTCCCGCGTCACCCGGCACCGCAGGGCCTGGGCTTCCTGCTGCAAGCGGAGGAAGGCCGATTCGCTGCCGTATTCCGACAGGGTGGACACGAAGGTGGCCAGGAAAATGGCGATGGCAATGCCCACCGATTCAAACCAGTTCTGTTCTTTGAATACAAAAAGAAGATTGAGCAAAAGGGCGGCCAGCAAAATTTTAATGATGGGATCGCCAAAATTGCTCAGCAGTTGCTTTCCGAAACCCGACCGCCCCTGTTTGGTCAGAGCGTTGGAGCCGTGCTTTTGCCGGGATCGCTCCACAGCCTGGGGAGAAAGCCCCCGGGCGGCCAGGGAGGGGGATGTTGTCCGTTCCATGTTTTTTTCACACCTTTCTTTTGGGAGGGCCAGTCCTACACCTCCACTCTATGGCACGGGAAGGAAAAATATGCCCTTGCACCGGGAGAGCAAAGATGATATATTAGTAATTGCTTAATTACTTAATTATTAGCAGGAGGAAAGGTATGGCAGGAAAAAGACTGGCCCAGGTGGGCAAAAACTGCGTGGCCTGCGGCAGCTGTCTGGAGGTGTGCCCTTTGGGGGCTATTTCCATCTGGAAGGGCATCATCGCCCAGGTGAACGGAGAAAAGTGTGTGGGCTGCGGAAAATGCGCCAAGGAGTGTCCGGCCTCGGCCATCCATGTAACAGAACGGGAGGTGCAGCAATGAAGAAAACCGGCAGGAAGCGGCCTTGGTATGAATACCTGTGGATCGTGACCCCCATTTATCTGGGGCTGGGATTTTTCAACATCCTCTTTGCCTGGCTGGGGATGATCTTTTTCTGTCTGCCCTTGATCATCGCATTGGCTGGCGGAGGGAAACTCTATTGCAACCGTTACTGTGACCGGGGCCGGTTCTT
>CALLCY010000076.1:0-5439 GCA_938000015.1 uncultured Clostridia bacterium | reverse complement strand
TGAACAGCGAGCTGGACCGACTGCGTCATTCGGCCACCTCTGCCCTGTTTGAGCGGCGGGATGTGATCATTGTGGCCAGCGTCTCCTGCATCTATTCCCTGGGCGACCCCATCGACTATGCCAACATGGTGATCTCCCTGCGCACCGGCCAGGTGCGGGACCGGGACGAGATCTGCCGCAAGCTGGTGGAGATCCAGTACGAGCGCAACGACATCAGCTTTGACCGCAACCGCTTCCGGGTGCGGGGAGATACCCTGGAGATTCACCTGGCCTACACCGACGACTACGCCATCCGGGTGGAGTTTTTCGGCGATGAGATCGACCGGATCTCCGAGATCAACATTGTCACCGGCCAGGTGCGCCGGGTGGTGGACCATGTGGCCATCTACCCCGCCTCCCACTATGTCACCCCCAAGGACAAGCTGGAGGTGGCCATCCGGGAGATCGAAGAAGAGGCTAAAGAGCGGGTGGCCTTTTTCGAAAAAGAGGGCAAACTCATCGAAGCCCAGCGGATCAAGCAGCGCACCGCCTATGATATGGAAATGCTGCGGGAGATCGGCTTTTGCAGCGGCATCGAGAACTATTCCCGGGTGCTTTCCGGCCGGGCTCCCGGCTCGGCCCCTCACACCTTGCTGGACTATTTCCCCAAAGACTTTTTAATGATCATCGACGAATCCCATGTGACCCTGCCCCAGGTGCGGGCCATGTACCATGGCGACCGTGCCCGGAAGGAAATGCTGGTGGACTACGGCTTCCGCCTGCCCTCGGCCTTTGACAACCGGCCCCTCAACTTCCCGGAGTTCCAGGAGCGGATCAACCAGGTGATCTATGTCAGCGCCACCCCGGGAGAATACGAGCGCACCCGCTCTTCCCAGACGGTGGAACAGGTCATCCGCCCCACGGGACTGCTGGACCCGGAGGTCATCGTCCGGCCAGTAGAGGGTCAGATCGACGACCTGATCGACGAGATTCGCCAGCGGGAAAAACAAAAGGAGCGGGTGCTGGTCACCACCCTTACCAAGCGGATGGCCGAGGACCTCACCGACTATCTCCGCCAGGAGGGCATCGCCTGCCGGTATATGCACCACGACATCGACACCATCGAACGGATGCAGCTTTTGCGCGATCTTCGTTTGGGCGAATTCCAGGTGCTCATCGGCATCAACCTTTTGCGGGAAGGTCTGGACCTGCCGGAAGTGTCTCTGGTGGCCATTCTGGACGCCGACAAGGAAGGCTTCCTGCGCAGCGAGACCTCCCTCATCCAGACCATCGGCCGGGCGGCCCGAAATGCCCACGGCCAGGTGATCATGTACGCCGACACCATCACCCCCTCCATGGACCGGGCCATCCGGGAAACCCAGCGCCGCCGGTCCATCCAGGACGATTATAACAAACGCCACGGCATCACCCCCAAAACGGTGTTCAAAAGCGTGCGGGATGTGATCGAAATCTCCCGGGACGCCAGCACCCTGGCCATGCCGGCGGACAGCCTGAAAAAAATGACCAAGAAACAAAAGGAACTGACCATACAGAAGCTGGAAAAGGATATGCGGGAAGCGGCCAAGATGCTGGAATTCGAATACGCCGCCGTGCTCCGGGACCAGCTGAAAAAGCTTCGGGAGGAAAAATAGCCTCCTCATCCCAGAAGAAAGGCCCCCGGGGTACCATCCCCCGGGGGATTGGTTTGGAAAAATATGATCGACAAAATCATCGTCAAAGGAGCCCGGGTGCACAACCTGAAAAATGTGGATGTGACCATTCCCCGGGATACCCTCACTGTGGTCACCGGCATTTCCGGCTCGGGCAAAAGCTCTCTGGCCTTTGATACCATTTACGCCGAAGGCCAGCGCCGGTATGTGGAATCCCTCTCCTCCTATGCCCGGATGTTTCTGGGCCAGATGGAAAAGCCCGATGTGGACTCCATCGAAGGATTGTCCCCGGCCATTTCCATCGACCAGAAGACCACCTCCAAAAATCCTCGGTCCACAGTGGGCACCGTCACCGAGATCTACGACTATCTCCGCCTGCTGTGGGCCCGCATCGGCACGCCCCACTGTCCCAAATGCGGCAAAGAGATCCGTCAGCAGACCATCGACCAGATCATCGACCAACTGATGAACATGGGGGAAGGCACCCGGCTGCAAATTCTGGCCCCGGTGGTGCGGGCACGGAAAGGCGAACACCAGAAGATCTTCGAGGACGCCCAGCGCAGCGGTTTCGTGCGAGTGCGGGTGGATGGCAATCTCTATGACCTTTCGGAAGAGATCAAGCTGGAAAAGAACAAAAAACACAACATCGAAATCGTGGTGGACCGGATCGTTCTGAAAGAAGGGGTGCAGCGCCGGCTCACCGACTCGGTGGAAACCGCCGCCAGCCTGTCCGGCGGCCTGGTGATCGCCCAGGTTCCCGGCGGCAGCGAAACCCTGTTTTCCCAGAACTACGCCTGTGAGGACTGCGGCATCTCCATCGAGGAGCTGACTCCCCGGCTGTTCTCCTTCAACAACCCTTACGGGGCCTGCCCGGAATGCACCGGCCTGGGGATGAAGCTGGAGCTGGACCCTCAGCGGATCATCCCCAATCAGAATCTATCCATCAACGAAGGGGCCATCAAGGCCTCCGGCTGGAACTCCCTGGACGATGGCAGCATCGCCCGGATGTATTTCAATGCCCTGTCCCAAAAATACGATTTTTCTCTGGACACCCCGGTGAAAGATCTTCCCAAAAAGGCTCTGGACGCCATTCTCTACGGCACCAAGGGCGAAAAACTGGAGCTGCATTGGAAACGCTCTGGCGGCAGCGGCCACTATACCCAGGCCTTTGAAGGAGTGCTGCGGAATCTGGAGCGGCGGTACCGGGAAAGCGCCAGCGAAGCGGTGCGGGAAGAGATCGAAGAGTGCATGAGCCCCATCCCCTGTCAGGCCTGCCACGGCAAACGGCTCAAGCCCGAAGCTCTGGCGGTGACGGTGGGCGGCATCAACATCACCGATTTCACCGACTTTTCCGTGACAAAGGCCCTGGAATTTCTGGAAGGGCTGACCCTCACCGACCGGGAAGCCATGATCGCCCAGCGGATTCTGAAAGAGATCAAAGAGCGGCTGGGCTTTCTCCGCAGCGTGGGTCTGGAATATCTGACCCTGTCCCGGGCCAGCGGCACTTTGTCCGGCGGCGAGGCCCAGCGTATCCGCCTGGCCACCCAGATCGGCTCCTCCCTGATGGGCGTGCTCTACATCCTGGACGAGCCCTCCATCGGCCTGCACCAGCGGGACAATGACAAATTGCTGAGCACCCTGAAACGGCTGCGGGATCTGGGCAACACCCTGATTGTGGTGGAGCATGACGAAGAGACCATGCGGGAAGCCGATTATATCATCGATGTGGGGCCGGGAGCCGGCGTCCACGGCGGTGAGATCCTCTGCGCCGGAGACTGCCAGGCCATTATGGACTGCCCGGAATCCCTCACCGGCCAATACCTCAGCGGCAAAAAAAGCATCCCAGTGCCCCAGGAGCGCCGGAAGGGCAACGGCCATTTCCTCAAGATCCGAGGCGCCCGGGAAAACAATCTGCAAAAGCTAAATGTGGACATCCCCCTGGGCACGCTGACGGTGGTCACCGGCGTCTCCGGCTCGGGGAAAAGCTCCCTGATCAACGAGGTGCTCTATAAGCATCTGGCCGCCGAACTCAACGGGGCCCGCACCCGTCCCGGGGCCTTCGACAAAATCGACGGCCTCCAGTATCTGGACAAGGTGATCAATATCGATCAATCCCCCATTGGCCGCACGCCCCGCTCCAACCCGGCCACCTACACCGGCCTGTTCGGGGACATCCGGGAGATCTTCGCCAAAACCCAGGACGCCAAAGCCCGTGGCTATGGCCCCGGCCGGTTCTCCTTCAATGTGCGGGGCGGCCGGTGCGAAGCCTGCGGCGGCGGTGGCCTGGTGAAGATCGAAATGCACTTTCTCCCCGATATCTATGTGCCCTGCGATGTGTGCGGTGGCAAGCGGTACAACCGGGAAACCCTGGAAGTACACTACAAAGGGAAGAACATCAACGAAGTGCTGGATATGACGGTGGAAGAAGCCCTTCCCTTCTTTGAAAGCATCCCCAAGGTACAAAAGAAGATCCAGACCCTGTACGATGTGGGCCTGGGGTATATCAAGCTGGGCCAGCCCTCCACCACCCTGTCCGGCGGTGAAGCCCAGCGGGTCAAGCTGGCCACCGAGCTGAGCAAGCGGCACACCGGCAAAACGGTGTATATCCTGGACGAACCCACCACCGGACTGCACATTGCCGATGTGCACAAGCTGACCCAGGTGCTGGACGCACTGGTGCAGGCGGGCAATACCGTTATCGTCATCGAGCACAACCTGGATGTGATCAAGATCGCCGATCACATCATCGACCTGGGGCCCGAAGGTGGCAGCGGCGGCGGCACTCTGGTGGCCCAGGGCACTCCGGAAGAAGTGGCCCAGAACCCTGCTTCCTACACCGGTCAATATCTGAAACCCTACCTGGAAAAAGGCAAATAAATAGTCTGAAAGCCCTTGGCCGTCTCGCCAAGGGCTTTCTTTTTTGCTATTCTCCCACTTTTCCACCGGCCTGGAAAATCCATTCTTCCACTTCTTCCAGCTCGGCCCGGTGCTTTCCGCTAAACTCCAGGCGGCAGCTGCCTGCGCCAGTCCACAGGATCAGTGCCTTGACCATACCGGCCGAACGGCTCACCTCCACCCGTCGGGTGCGGGTGACCTTTTCCAGGGGGATCAGCCGCAGCCGGCCGCCGACCCGGCAAAGAAGGCAATTTTCCAACAGATGCCCTTCTCCGCTCCACAGCCGGCACTGGGGATGGGGCTGCTGAAAAGCCCGGAGCAGACGCTCCCGGCGGAACGGGTCCAAGGATGCCATCTCCCGGGAAAAAGCCCGGGTGCCGCCCAGCAGCATCCTTCCCACCGCCAGCAACAGCACCAGCGGCGGCACCAGGAAGAGCAACGGGCTCTGCTTTGCCACAAACACCAAATAGCTTAGAAGGGCCGTCAATCCCAGACTGCACAGCACCATCCGTTTCAGTTCCCGGCGGTAAAAATGGCCTGTGACGGTCACATTTTCCCAAAAGGGATCAAATTCTGCCTGACGCTCTCTGTCCCAGCTCATGTTTCATCACTGACGCAGCTCATAGAGCTTGTCGTTCTGCATGACTTCCGGCCGGTTCAGACGGCTGATCATCTTTTCAAAGGCCCGGGCGGCATCCTCCAGCACCTTTTCTTCCGAAATCTGGGTGAGGGTTCTCCCTTCCATGGCGATCTGGCCGTCCACGATCACCAGATCCACATCCTGGCCCATGGCGTGGTAACCCAGCCGTTGCACCGGCATGACAAAGGGAGCCAAATGGGGCTGCATCACATTGACGGCGATGATATCGGCCCGCTTGCCCACTTCCAGAGAGCC
>CALLCY010000075.1:0-11918 GCA_938000015.1 uncultured Clostridia bacterium | reverse complement strand
GGGCAGCACCTGTCTGGCCGGGGATGTGATCGGCGATTATTCCTTTGACCATCCTCTGAAAGAAGGGGACAAGCTGGTGTTTGAGGATATGGCCATCTATTCCATGGTAAAAAACAATACTTTCAACGGCATCTGCCTGCCCTCCATCGCTCTGCGGAAAGAGGACGGCAGCATCCAGGTGATCCGCCGGTTCGGATACCAGGATTTCAAAGGCCGTCTGTCTTAACAAAACAAAAATCCCCGGCGGCCAAACCGGCGCCGCCTATGAGGTGAAGCAGATGATCGTGGCAAAATTCGGCGGCAGTTCTTTGGCAGATGCCGCTCAGTTCCGCCGGGTGCGGGACATCGTTTTGGCGGACAGTCGCCGCCAGGTGGTGGTGCCTTCGGCTCCGGGCAAACGCTTTCCCCAGGACGAAAAGGTCACCGATCTGTTTTACCAGTGCCATAAGGCCCGGCAGAAGGGGGAGCCCTTCCAGCCGGTGCTGGAGGTCATCCGGGGCCGCTATGGGAAGATCGCTGAAAACCTGGGTCTGGCACTGGACCTGGACGGCATCTTCCAGCAGATCTGGGAGCAGATCGCCCGGGGGGCCGGATCGGATTACTGCGCCAGCCGGGGAGAATTCGTCAACGGTCAGCTGCTGGCGGAATATCTGGGTTTTTCCTTCCTGGATGCGGCCCAGGCCATCGTTTTTGATGAAAACGGCAAGCTGGATGAGGAGGAGACCAATTCTCTTTTGCAACAGGCGCTGTTGGAACGGGTGCCGGTGGTGCTGCCTGGATTTTATGGCAGAGGCCCTCAGGGACAGATCAAGGTCTTTTCCCGAGGCGGCAGCGATGTCACCGGAGCCTTGGCAGCCCGGGCCGTGGGAGCGGAGGTCTATGAAAACTGGACCGATGTATCCGGTTTCCTCATGGCCGATCCCCGGATCGTCCAGGACCCTCAGCCCATCCGCCACCTGACCTACCACGAGATGTATGCCCTCAGTTGCGCTGGGGCCACGGTGCTTCATGAGGACAGCGTAGGCCCGGTGAGCCGGGCGGGAATCGCCACCAATATCCGCAATACAAACCGCCCGGATCATCCCGGTACCATGATCACCAGCACAGCGGTAAAACGGGAGAACTTCTCTATTTTTGCCGGTATTGCCGGCCGGAAGGGGTATAGCCTGGTGCTGTTGGAAGGGGAGGACCCCCAGCAGGGGGCGTTTGCCCAGAAGATCCTCCGGGCTGCTCGGGCTCACGGTATGGACCCCCAGGCTCCAGCCGTCAGCGGCGCCCATATCAGCTTTTTGGTGGACAGCGGGGAATATGAGCACGAGGAAGAAGAATTCGCCGCCAGAGCCGCCGTTTTGGGCGCTGTTCAGCCGCCGGAGGTACACACCGGTTTTGCCTGTATTGTGCTGGTGGGCTACGGCGTGCCTCATAACCACCGGACCCTCAGCCGGATTTTCCAGACCTTGCAGAGTCGGAACATTCCGGTGGCCATGATCCACCAGGGGATCAGTGAGATCAGCACCTGGGTGGGCGTGGGAGAAGAACATATGGAAGAAGCCATCCGGGCTCTTTATCTGGAGTTCTCCAAAGGAAAATAAAAAGCATTGTGCCCTGCCGCGAAAGCGGCAGGGCTTTTTCTTTGTTGACATACCTGGAAGCTCTAAGTATAATAAAAGCATAGAATCTCTAGGTATAGGAGGTGGGAATATGACGGTGGACAAGGGATATCTGGCGGGAAGCGCTTCCCTTTTGGTGCTCTCTCTTTTGGAGAAAGAGGATCAATATGGTTACCAGATCATTAGGCGGCTGGAAGAACGGAGCCAGAAGGTGTTCTCCCTTCAGGAGGGGACACTCTATCCGGTGCTGCACAAACTGGAGAACAAGGGGTACATCACATCCTATGAGCAGCAGGCCCCCACCGGGCGAATGCGGAAATATTACCGGATTACCCCGGAAGGGCTGCAGCAGCTGGTGGAGGAAAAGAAGCGGTTCGAGGAATTTGCGGGGGCGGTGCGTCAGGTAATGGGAGGTGGCTTGTGTGAAACAGGAGCCTTTTGAAAAATGGCTGGAAAAAGTGCTGCACAGAGTCCATTACCGGCCGGACCGGCAGGCCATCGCCTGGGAGCTGCGAGGCCATTTTGAGGACGGTGTGGAGTTTTATCGGGAAGAGGGCCTGGAAGAAGAAAAGTGCTGGGAAAGAGCCTTGCTGGACCTGGGGGAGCCGGAAGGAATCGGGAAGCTGCTCAACCGGGAGCACAGTCCCTTGCTGGGCTATGGGCTTCTGGCGGTCAATCTGCTAGCGGCCCTGCTGCTTATTCCGGCTCTGCTGGCATTGGGCAGCGCCTGTTATGAAGGCATATCCCAATACCAGCGATGGATGCCTGGGTATAAGTTGGAGGATGTGCCCCTGGCCTGGGAGAAGGATCTGGGGGAAGGGGTTTGGGTGGACAGCACCTATCTGCGCTATACCAAGGCCATTTGCACGCAGGAAGGGGATCTGTATGTGTTTTATATGAAATATACCCTTCCCGGTTTCATCGAGCAGGCGCCGGTGGCCCAGGTCGCCGATAGCCAGGGAGAAGTTTACCCCATGCAGCGGGTAAGCAGCCCAAATAGCCCGGTGGCATTCGGCTACATCCAGGTGCCGGAATACCCCACTGAGGAAGAAGATTTTCAGCTGCTCTATGTTCGGAGTGACCGTTCCTATCGTCTGGAGGTGGGGGCATGAACCGTCTCAGAAGGAAAAAGCTTTTGTGGCGCCTGCTATTTTTGCTGTTGTTTGTGGTGCTGTGTCGCAGCTTCTGGCCCCTGTATCTTACATCCTGGGGAGCACAAAGGGCCTTTCAGAGGCAGTATCACTGGGGGCCGGGACAGGTGCTTTGCCAGGAAGAAGGCAGGCGGGAATACCAGCTGCTTACCTGGGAAGGAGATATCGCTCTGGTGGTATTGCAACGCTGGGGGCCTTTTTGGATGGCCGAGGGCAATATACCGGCTGAGCTGATGGGGGAAAATGGCCTTTTGTACAGCTGGCGCAGCTGGGGCGGGGAAGAATATGAGCTTGTGGTCTATGGCAAAGCCCAGGACAGTCGGATTCACCAGGTGGAGGTGGAATTTCTCACTGGGGAAATAAGAAGGCAGGAAGTGACTGCGGAAGGGGGCTTTTTGCTTGTGGAAAGCCGGGGTACTTCCGATGATTTTTATGTGAAAACCATCCGGGGATTGGATGAGAAGGGCGACATCATAACCGAAGATGTGATCATCAAACGGTAAGCGTACAAAAAAAGGACGGCAGATGCCGTCCTTTTTTGCAAGATTGTTTTTAATATTTATCAGACAGGAATTGGGCTGGCGCAGAAGAAGTGTCCACTGTGGGAACAGCTTCGCTTGCGGAATAGACCGAGGCAGAAGCAGAGGATTCTTCCTTCAACTGGAATTGACCCAACAGTTCCTTCATCACACCGGCCTGACCGGACAGCTCTTCGCTGGCGGCGGCACTTTCTTCCGAGGTGGCGGAGTTGGTCTGCACCACGCTGGAGATCTGGTCGATGCCCACCGAGATCTGGGAGATGGAGTCGGCCTGCTCGTTGGAAGCCTGGGCGATCTTTTCGATCATGGCCAGGATATCCTGGGCAGAGGTGGCTACATCGTTGAAGGCAGCATCGGTGCGACGGGCGATCTCTTTGCCGCGGGACACATGCTCCAGAGAGTTCTTGATCAGCTGAGTGGTTTCCTGAGCGGCTCCGGCGGATTTCTGAGCCAGGCTGCGCACTTCGTCGGCCACCACAGCAAAGCCCTTGCCGGCGTTGCCAGCCCGAGCGGCTTCCACAGCGGCGTTCAGAGCCAGAATATTGGTCTGGAAGGCGATGTCGTCAATGACCTTGATGATGCTCTGGATGTTGTTGGAGGCCTCGGCGATATCCTGGATGGAAGCCAGCAGCTGGGACATCTCTTCCTTGCCCCGGGCCACGGTTTCTCCGGCTTCCTTGCCCAGCTTATTGGCCTTCTGGGAGAAGTCGGCGGTGTCGGTGATGCGGTTGGAAACATCGGTGATGGCGGCAGACAGCTGCTCCACGCTGCTGGCCTGCTCGGTGGCGCCCTGAGCCAGAGCCTGGGCACCGTCGGCTACCTGATCGGCGCCGGCGCTGACCTGGGAAGAGGAGATCTCCAGCTCTTCCAGAACATTGCGGATCTTTTCCTGGAAGTGCTCAATGGACTGCTGAATGTGGGCGAAATCGCCGATAAACTGAATGGGGCAGGTGCAGGTAAAGTTGCCTTTGGAAAATTCGCCCATGCCGTAGTCGATGGCATCCACATATTTGCTCAGCTCCTGGAAGGAGAAGTTCATCTTCTCGGCCAGTTCGCCGAATTCGTTGGCGCCTTCGTAATCCATATGGGCTTTCAGATTGCCATGGGACAGCTCAGAAACAGCATCCTTGGCCTTCTCCACGGTCTTGGTCAGCAGGCTTGTGGTGCGGAAGGCGATGTACAGAGCCACGGCCAGAGCAACAACAAACACGGCCAGTGTGGCAATGATGAAAACACGCAGCATTGTCATGGTATGGGTTTCGGCCTCTTGCCGCTGGGTGGCAATGGTGCTGTCAATGTTCTGGACCACAGAAACCAGTTTTTCCAAAGCAGGGGAGCATTCATTGAGGATGGTCTGACGGGCGGTTTCTGTATCGCCCTGATCCACTTCATCCATCACTTTAGCAGCAATCTGGAACCAATCTTCAAAAGCGGACTCATACTGATCGGCCAGGCCATCGGATGTGCCGTGGGCTTTTTTGAAAACAGCGATCTGCTCGGTGATGGAGTCCAGGCTGGAATTGATGTTTTCCTTCAATTCGGCAATTCTTGCGGTATCATTGGTCAGCAGCATTTCCCGCAGATCTCTTGCGGCCACATTGGTTTCGATGCGGCAGGTTTTCACGGCGCTTTCTGCATTCAGAACCTGGTTGACCAAGGCATCGGTGTTATTGCTGGTGTTGATGAGACCGATGATGCCCAGGGCCGTGATGATGCCGGCCAGCAGGATCATGACACAAAACGCGGAGAGCAAGTAGGGCTTGAGTTTCATTTTGTGAAACATATGGATTCTCCTTTGTAAATGGTATGACTTTATCAAAACTGTATCGGAACAGTTTTTTCCTGTTTATAATAGAAAGGAAAAATCAACCTTTCAGATGCTTAGCCAGTTTCCGGTCTTCTGTGCGGATGTGGGAGATCAAAATGGCGGCCATCTGATTCAGCTGGCCCAGAGCACGCACAGTGGGGCCTTCGGCCAAAAGCTGTTGCGTGGCATCAGAAAGTTGACGCTTATAGCCGTCATGGAATGTTTTGTGAGGAGGATATCCGGGATAGCTGTTGGTCACCTGGAGCTTTTCCTCATTGCTAAAGTGCTTGTTCACATAATTGTTGAGAAATTTGGCGGTGTCCATCAGTTTGTCCCGGCCTTTGCCCTGGGCACAGGCATCCAACAAATCGTTGATGGCGGCGAAAAGCTGTTTGTGCTCAGTGTCAATCAGGTTGTTACCGGTAAGTAGATCCTGGGTTAATTCATAACGCATAATAACTTCTCCTGTTTTTAAAACTAGAAACATAGCTTCCATAAGGTGGGAGCCATTACAGGTATCAAACCCTGCACCATGTTATATCGACATAAGTTATAAAAAATAAAGGATAAAATCGGAAAAAACAAAAAGAATTTGGAAGAAAATTTCGGTGCTATTGACGAAAAATTCTGGCCTTCTCTTTTGGATGACTTAATTTTTTGAAAGTGGGGACGATAACATAAGTAGCAGAGATGGATAAGAAAGCATTTTTTTCTTGCAAACGCCGGTTTTGAAGCGGCGGACTGGAGGGGATTTTTCCCGAATGTCTTTACCACGCACCAAAGGAGGATGCCAGATGTTTTCTGCCATTAAACCCACTGGGGCGTTCCCCCTTTCCGGACACGCGGGCCATACTCCGCTCACAGGAGCCGGTCAGAATAAAAATATCGCGGGACGCCAACAGTATGATCAGTTTCAACGCTCGGTTCATCTCTCCGATGAACAGCAGAAGATTCAGGAAACCGTGAGCGGCCTGTCCAGACAGGCTCGTATTCGCCCCACACGCAGCCAGTTGGAAAGCTTGCAGAAGCAAATCCAGGACGGGACATATCAGCCTTCGGCCAAGGAGATCGCTGCCCGAATGCTGATGATATATGACCAGGAGGACTAATATGAGCTCTGAATACGCTGAGTATTTTGCTATGCTGGATACCTTGACGCATCAGCTGGAGGAACTGGAACAGCTGCAGCACAAGAAAATCCAGGCTGTGCGGGATCACGATCTGGAAGTGCTCAACGACTGCATGAAGCAGGAGCAAGCGGCCTCTTTGGCATTACGGGGACTGGAGCAGAAAAGGGAAAGCCTCAGTCGAAAGCTGGGGCTGGAAAAGGCGCCTTTGAGTAAGGTGCCGGACATTCTGCCGCCGGAAGAACGCGCCTTGGCCCAGCAAAAAGTAGAACAGCTGCTTCGGCTGTGGGAGCGCTCCCGCAGCGCCCAGCATGCTGCCCGCACCGTGGTGGAGGGGGATCTGCGCCGGGTCAACAAGCAGCTGGAACAGCAGGGGATCGATCCCCAAGTGGAAGAAGGATATCACACCGCCCCGGGCGTACCGCCCAAGGGCTTGCGCACCGATTTTAGGGCATGAGGAGGAAACAAGCATGAGCAGTACATTCGGCTCGTTCGGCGTCGCCCGTCTGGGAATCTACGCAGCCCAGAAGGGTTTGGATGTGACGGGCAACAATATCACCAACATCAACACACCTGGTTACACCCGGCAGCGGCTGGATCAGGTCAGCTTGATCTCCAGTGTAACAGATAAATATTTCAACCAGAATATGACCCGGGTGGGACAGGGGGTTTTGACCACTGGGGTCAGTCAGCTGCGCGATCCGGGACTGGATCTGATCTACCGGGAAGCCCAGGCCGATCTGGGCGCTGCCGGCGGCAAGCTGGAGGGGCTGGGCAGTCTGGCCTCTATTTTGGACGAAGTGGGCAAAGGCGATGGGGAGCAGGACGACGGCGTTATCCTCAGCCAGCTCAACGATCTGCGGGATCTGATCAGCAAAGCGGTGACCAACGGCATCCAGGGATATGACAGCCTGATCCGGGAATCGGCTTCGGCCCTGTGTACATATCTCAACAGCACGGCAAAGAAGCTGGAAAATCTCCAGGGCACCTATGAAACCTATCTGGATCAGGACATTCAGAAGGTCAACGATATCCTGAAAAACATTCAGGATCTGAACAAATCCATCCGGGATGCTGACATTCGGGGCGATGACGCTTTGGAACTGCGGGATTCCCGGAACATGCTGCTGGATGAGCTGAGCCAGTACATGGACATCGATGTGAAATACACCATGGAAAATGTGGGCGCTGGGTTTATGGTGGAAAAGCTCACCGTCACCTTGGCTACCGGCGATCAGAATCTTCTGATTGATGGAGAGTATGCCACTAAGATCAGCCGGGATCCGGATGATTCCAACTATAATATTCAGCTGGGGGCCCTGGTGGATGCCGATGGCGAAAAGAAGAACGAAAAAGACCCCGATCCTGTAACTCTGGGCGATAATGACTTGTACGGTTCGTTGCAGTCCCGGCGGGAGATTCTCACCGAGAGCGGCGAATATACCACCCAGGAAACAGTGGATACGGTGGACAAAAATGCTGCTGTCAAGCGGGGCATCCCCTATTACCGTCATGCGCTGGACAGCCTGGCCCGGGAACTGGCCAAAGAGATGAACGCCCTGAACAATGTGGATAATGCAACAATCCCGGGAGAGGGCAATCTGTTCAGCGCCGGCAGCGATACCAATGAAACTTCTGTCAATGGCCAGGGAATTACCGCGGCCAATATTTCGGTGTCCAAGGGTTGGCGTGAAGGCTCCATTTCCATCATTCCTTCCCAGGACCCTGGCGCTTCCAGCGGCGACACCAGCAACTTGGCTGCCTTCCTGTCCCTGTTTGAAAAAACAGTGGAATTTAACCCCAATGATTTGGTCACAGGCGCTGTGGGAAAGGATTCGCCCTACAAAGGCACTTTTGAAGATATGCTGCTGCATATTCAGTCCACTTTGGCTGAGGATCAGATGAGCACCAGCTCGGTGTATAATAACTATGCAATCACCGCCAATGAGATCTATACTGACCGGGATAGCTTGTCCGGCGTGGATCTCAATGACGAAGCCACAAACCTCATGGTCTACCAGAAAGCCTATGCAGCGGCCTGCCGCCTGATGACAACATTGGACGAGGCACTGGATTCCCTGATGGCCATGTAATGGAAGAACGGGAGGAAACGCGCCATGACACGCATTACCACAAACGGTACGCTTTTTAATTACCGTTATAATTTGATGACCACCACCAACCAGCTGAACAAGGCCATGACCCAGGTGATGACCCAGCGCAGCTTCAACGCTTATGCGGAAAATCCGGCAGGAGCTACCCGAGCTTTCAAGATCCACAGTTCTCTCAATGCTACACGGGCCCAGTTCGACAACAATAAGACAGTGACCAGCAAATTTGAGACTGCCTGGAGCATTATGGATGGTGCTATTAACGACCTGGCTCATCAGTTGGGCAAAGTACCCGCCATGGAGGGGCTCAACGGCACAAACCTGGATAATTTGGATACCCAGGCCCAGATTTTGCGCTCGGGTGCCGAAGCCATTGTCCAGAGCCTCAATGGCCGCTACGATCAGGACTTTATCTTTGCCGGTTCGGATAACCAGGAAGCGCCCTTTGCCATCGAGGACGGTCATGTGACCTATCGGGGCGTCAAGGTGGATGCAGAACTGGAGGACACTTACCACGATAAGAACGGTAATCCCATTATAAAAGATGGGAAGGAAATGACCAATGGTCAGGTCTTGCAGATGTGGGCCGAGGAAGATCCCCTCTATGTGGACATCGGACTGGGCTTTGAGTTGGATGAGAATGGAAAAGTTGTCGAGTCCACTGCCTTTGATGCTTCCATTTCCGGCATCAAAGTGATGGGATATGGGTTGGACGAGGACGGCGATCCCAAGAATCTGGCATCCATCATGCTGCGCATGGCGGAAGTGTTCGAAAGCTATGATCCGGAAAACAAGGGAGATCCCTGGAATGGCAACGAGGAAGAGGCCAACCGTCTGATCAATAAATTCAATGATGCCCATGAGCGGATGAGCGATGCCCATGCGGAGCTGATGGCCAAGGCCAATTTCCTGGAAGCCAACGGAACCACACTGGAAGACACCTTTGACTCCCTGAACACCGAGCGGCAGAGCTTGGAGAATGTGGAGCCGGCCGATGCAGTGATGGCCCTGTCCTGGGCACAGATGTGTTACAGCGCTGCTTTGCAGGTGGGAGTCAATGTGATTCCTCAGTCGTTGATGGATTATATGAAATAAAAGAAAAAGCCCAGGGGGCTTGTAATGACTGCGGATGCAGGGGGAAGGAGCGGTTGAGATGTATCCGTTGATAGAAATTCAAACAATACCTATTGAGATTCAGATGAAAGTGACCAATGCCCGGCTGGAGTATGCCCGAGGCACGGCCCAGATGGAAGTATCCCGGGACAAGGGTGGACTGCAGATCCGCAGTCAGCCCATTCGGGTGAATATCGATACCTTTGAGGCTCGCACATCGGTGATGCCTACCACAGCCCAACATATCCAGCAGGGTGCGCAAAAGGGAATGCAGGCGGCCTATGAGGCTACTGCTGTTTTGGCCCGGGAGGGGCGGATGATGATGGAAGCCAAGATCGGGGAGAGCGTGATCCCGCAGCTGGCTCGTCAAGCTACTTTGCAGCAGCCGGTTCAGCTGAATGTACAGTTTTTGCCCTCGGCAGCCCCGGATATTTCTTGGGACGGCGGAGAGATGAACATCCGCTATGAGATGGATAAGCTCAATTTTGACTGGCGGATGGAGCAGATGAACTTTACCTTTGTGCCGGGTGATATTGAATTCACCATGACCCAGCGGCCCGATGTGGTGATCAAATATGTGGGTGGGCCTTTGTATGTACCGCCCTCTTCCGATCCCGATTATGAGCCGGTGGATGTGAAAGCGTAAGGAGTGGATTCCATGAAGACCGAGACGAAATACTTCGGCCCTGTGGAGTATGAGCAGGAAGAGGTCATTTCTTTTCCCAGTGGGCTTTTTGGCTTTGAGGAGGAAAAGGAATTTTTGATGCTGCCCTTTGCAGGGAGCCAGGGGAATCTTCTTTGTTTTCAGAGCCTGAAAACCCCGTCTTTGGCCTTTATTGCCATGAACCCCTTTTCTTTGGACCCCACTTATGCACCGGTGCTCACTCCGGAAGAACTGAAACTCATGGGAGTGGAAACCAGCCAGGAGCTTTGTTATTATGTGCTCTGTGCCGTGCGGGAGCCGGTGAGTGAAAGCACCGTCAATATGAAGTGCCCCGTGGTCATCAACGATCAAAGCCGCCGGGCCGTGCAGGTGATATTGGAGCAGGGCGATTACACCATGCGCCACCGTTTGGGTAGCTTTCCCAATGGAGGTGCGGAATAATGCTGGTTTTGCGGAGAAAAGCGGGCGATGGCTTTGCGGTGGGCGATTCGGTGAATATCACCATTTTGGGGGTGGACCCCAGCGGAACGGTGAGCATTGGCATCGATGCCCCACGGGATGTGCTGATCCTGCGCAGTGAGTTACAGCAGGCGGTCAGTGCCAACCGGGATTCCGCAGAAGATGTGGCCTCACTGCAAATGATAGAGCAGCTGGAATCGATCTTTTCTCTGGGAGGCAAGAAAGCTCCCCTGGAGAAATCGGAATAAGAATGGAAAACCACCGAAAGGAGGTGTTTTTTGTGGATATGATGAACGGAATCGCCGCCACAGCCATGTCCCTTTCGGCGGCCAAGCTTTCGGTGGATTATTCTACGGCCGTCACCAAGAAGGCCATGGATTCCCAGGAAGCGGCGGTACAGCAGCTGTTGGAGATGCTGCCGGAGCAGCCGCCCATGGGTAAGTATATCGACACCTACGCATAATAGAAAAATTTTTTCAAAAGCCGTTATCTTTTGGAAAACAGGTGCGATATAAGTAGTGTAAGGTTTCAGCCGTCCCTTCTGTTCAGGCCTGCGGAAGGGACGGAAGAATACCTAAGGAGCAAGATGGAGCTTGCTTCGTTAAATTTTCAAGGAGGAAGATTTTTTTATGAGTGGAACTTTAGCTTATAATATGAGACCTCAATCTCTTTTAGATATATTAGGACAAAAACATATTATTGGTGAAAATGGTTTATTTACTAAATTTGTAGATAAGAATCATCCAATGTCTGTTATTTTATATGGTCCACCAGGTTGTGGTAAAACAACTCTTGCAATGGCTTTGGCTCATGATTTAAATATGCCTTGTCGTACTTTTAATGCATCTACAGGAAATAAAAAAGAAATGGATTTGATTATTGAAGAAGCTAAATTATCTAATGGTCTTTTTGTCATTATCGATGAAATTCATCGTATGAATAAAATGAAACAAGATAATTTACTTCCTTATGTAGAAAGTGGTCTATTGATTATTGTTGGATGCACAACAGCTAATCCTTATCATTCAATCAATCCTGCCATTCGTTCAAGATGTCAAATCATTGAAGTTAAGCCTTTAACTCAAGAAGATATTATTCAAGGTTTACATCACGCTTTAGATAGCGAAAAAGGCTATCACCATCAATATCAATGTGATGAAGAAGTCTTGCAACATATTGCTCGTCTTTCATCAGGAGATATTCGTTTTGCATATAATTGTTTAGAAGTATGTACAATTATTTCTCATGATAATCATATTACTATTGAAGATGCTAAAAATGCTTTAACACAAGCTAATGGTCAATTTGATAAAGATGAAGATCAATATTATGATACT
>CALLCY010000074.1:0-6720 GCA_938000015.1 uncultured Clostridia bacterium | reverse complement strand
CATCGATCCCCTGGAAGTCATCGACCACTATGGCGCCGATGCCCTGCGCTTTACCATCTGCACCGGCAACAGCCCGGGAAATGACACCCGCTTCAGCGAGGAAAAGGTGGAGGCCAGCCGGAATTTCTGCAACAAGATCTGGAACGCCAGCCGGTATGTGCTGATGAATCTGAACATCGAAAACTCCGGCCTGCCGGAAGAGCTGACTCTGGAAGACAAATGGATTCTCTCCCGCTACAACGACCTGGTGCGGGAAGTCACCGAGAATATGGACCGCTTCGAGCTGGGCATCGCTGCGGAAAAGCTCTATTCCTTCATCTGGGATACCTATTGCGACTGGTATATCGAGCTGACCAAGCCCCGTCTCCAGAACAGAGAAGAGAAGAAGGCTCACGAGGGAGCCCAGCGGGTGCTGGCCTATGTGCTCTCGGGCACCATGCAGCTGCTCCATCCCTTCATGCCCTTCATCACCGAGACCATCTGGCAGGCCCTGCCCCACGAAGGGGATTCCATCATGCGCAGCCAGTGGCCAGAATATAGCCAGAGCCTGTCCTTTAAGGAAGAGGAAAAGCAGATGGAAGTGCTGATGGAGATGATCCGGGCCATCCGCAACCGGCGCAGCGAAATGAATGTGCCTCCCTCCAAAAAGGCTCAGCTGATGTTCTCCGGAGAAAAGGCCGCACTGTTTACAGCGGCAGCGCCCCTGGTGGAGCGGCTGGCCTATGGCTCTCAGGTGAGCCAGGTGGCGGCAGACACCGATCTGTCCGGCACCGTTTCGGTGGTCACCGACAGTGCCACCTGCTATATGCCCATGCGGGAGCTGGTGGACATGGAGAAGGAGAAGGCCCGCCTGCAAAGCGAAAAGGAAAAGGCGGAGCAGAACTTGCAGCGTATTCTGGGCAAGCTGCAAAACGAGAGTTTTGTGCAGAAAGCCCCGGCCGCCGTGGTGGAAGCCGAGCGGCAGAAGGCCGAAAAAGCCCGTCAGCTCATCGCCAAGCTGGAGGAAAACCTGGCGAATATGAAATAAAGCCGGGAGGACAGGGCCATGATGACCTACCAGGAGGCAATGGATTTTATCAATCACATCCCCCACATCGGCAAACGAAATGGGGTCAATCGGGTGCGGCCCCTGCTGGAAAAGCTGGGGAACCCCCAGCAGCACCTTCGGTTTGTCCATGTGGCAGGAACCAACGGCAAAGGGAGCACCGTGGCCATGACGGCCTCGGTGCTCCGTCAGGCCGGTCTGCGGGTGGGGATGTTTATCTCTCCCTATGTGGAGAATTTCCGGGAGCGAATCCAGCTGGATGGACAGTGGATCTCAAAGGAAGATCTGGCGGAAGAGGTGAGCATTCTGGCACCTTTGTTCCGTCAGCTGCAGCAGGAGGATCGGGCGGTTACCGAGTTTGAATTCGATACCGCTATGGCCCTTCACTATTTTGCCCGAAAGAAATGCGATATGGTGGTGCTGGAAGTGGGCATGGGGGGTAAGCTGGATGCGACCAACTGCATCGATGCCCCTGATGTGAGTGCCATCGCCTCCATTTCCTTTGATCATACCCAGTATCTGGGCAATACCCTGGCGGAGATCGCCGGGGAAAAAGCAGGAATCATCAAAATGGGCAGCCGGGTGGCCGTATACCCCAAAGAGCCGGAAGAAGCCATGGAAGTGATCCGCAAGGTTTGCCGGCAAAACAGCATCCAGCCCAATGTGCCCGATCTGTCTCAGCTGGAGATCCTCTCCTGCGGGGGAGAGGGCAGCCAGATCCGCTATAAAGGCAAGCAACTGCACATCCCCTTGCTGGGAGAGCATCAGATCTACAATGCCCTGACGGTGTGCGCCATTTTTGAAGAGCTGAACGCCGGAGGATGGGATTTCGACTGGGAGACCATTCAAAAGGGCATTGGTCAGGCCCGCTTCGGCGGCCGGCAGGAAGTGATCTGCCGCAAGCCGCTGTGCCTGGTGGATGGCGCCCACAACCCGGATGGGGTGGACAGCCTGTGCCGCACCATCGACCGGTTTTTTGCAGGAAAACAGGTGACCGTGGTCATGGGAATGCTAGAGGACAAGGACTACGCCTACGGCCTTTCCCAGCTGGCCCGAAGAGCCAGCCGGTTTATCGCTGCAACTCCTCAGGATACCCCTCGGGCGCTGCCAGCCGAGAAGGCGGCGGAGATCGCCAAAAGATATTGCCGGAGGGTAGAGGCGGTGGACGATCCGGCTCAGGCCGCTTTTTTGGCCAAGAGCCATGCCGGACCGGAGGATGTGGTCATTGCCTGCGGAAGTCTGTATATGATCGGCTATGCCAAGCAGGGTTTTCTGCGAGAAGAATAATTAGGAGCCGGGGAGAGGTAAAAGCGCTTTTCGGCATACGCAAGCCGGGGAGAGTTTTCTCCCCGGCTTTTTCGCTAAAAACTGCGGTGTCCTTTTGCTACAATGGGGACAAGCCCAAAAAGAAGAAAAAGGATGAAGCATATGGTAATAGAGCAAAAAGAAGAGGGGCTGTCGGTCCTTCTGGAGGGAGAGCTGGGGCACCACGAAGCCCTCAGCGCCTTGCGCAGTCTGGAGGATACCATCAGCCAGCAGAGCCCTTCCCGCCTGGAGCTGGATTTTTCCGGTGTCAGCTTTATGGATAGCTCGGGCATCGCCCTGGTGGTGCAGTCGGCCCGACAGATGGGCGCCATCGGCGGCAGTCTGACTGTGCGGGGCGTCTCCCGTCAAGCCATGCGGGTCTTTGATGCCGCTGGGATTCCCAAGATCGTCCGGTTTGTGGGGAAGGAGGAAAAAAGATGAAAAAAACCCTCAATTCCATGACAGTAACTTTTGACAGCCGTTCGGTAAACGAAGGCTTTGCCCGGGTGTGCGCCGCTTCCTTTGTGGCCCAGCTGGACCCTACCATGGATGAGTTGAACGATTTGAAAACCGCCGTCAGTGAAGCGGTGACCAACGCCATTGTCCATGGCTATCCCGATTGCGTGGGAAAGATCACCCTGACGGTGAAGATCTTTGAAAACAGCCTGGTGGAAATTCTGGTGCGGGACAAGGGGAGAGGCATCCCCGATATTGAAAAGGCCCGTCAGCCTTTGTACACCACCGGAGGCAAGGAGCGCAGCGGCATGGGCTTCACCATTATGGAGAGCTTCATGGATCAGCTCACCGTTCGCTCCCAGCCTGGAAAAGGGACGGCGGTGCGGATGAAAAAACGGCTTTCGGTGCGTCTGGGCGCCGGAGGGCAGGCTTGACCGCCCAGGAGGAACGGTGTGAACTGATTCAAAAGGCCCAACAGGGAGACAAAGAGGCCATGGAACAGCTGGTGACCCAAAATAGCCCCTTGGTGTGGAGCATTGTCCGCCGGTTTCTGGGGCGGGGAGTGGAAAAAGATGACCTGTACCAGCTGGGATGTATGGGGCTTTTAAAAGCGGTGGAGGGGTTTGATCCGGACTTTGCCACCCAATTTTCTACATATGCTGTGCCCAAAATTGCCGGAGAGATCCGCCGGTTTCTTCGGGACGATGGCCTTTTGAAGGTCAGCCGCAGCGTGAAGGAGAACCAGAATCGGGTCATGGCGGCCCGGGCCCGGCTGGAAAGTGTTCTGGGAAGAGAGCCCCGGCTTTCGGAGATCGCAGCAGAGACCGGGCTGACGCCGGAGGAGATTGCCGCCGGGGAGACAGCCTGTCAAAGCGCCCTGTCTCTCAATGCAGAATGGGGAGAGGACGGCTTCCGGCTGATGGATGTTTGCCCGGCTCCCGATGAGGAGGAGGGAAGAGTGGAGCTTCTGGCCTTGCGGGAGGCCATGGCTCTGCTGCCCCAGCGGGAGCAGACGGTGCTCACTTTGCGGTATTTCCGGGATCTCACCCAGCAGAAAGTGGCTCAGATTCTGGGAGTATCCCAGGTGCAGGTTTCCCGTATTGAAAAAAAGGCCATTGCAAAAGTGAAGAAAATCTTGGAAGACAGTGGATAAACAAAAAAGCCGGTGAAAACCGGCTTTTTATTTAGGTATTTTGTTCTTCTTCCCATTGTTCCAGTAGCTTCCGGTCCTCACGGGTCAGCTGGAGTTTCTCAAATAAGTCAGGCCGCCGCTCTTTGGTGCGGAGAAGGGACTGGAGCCTGCGCCACTGGCCGATGTTTTTGTGGTGGCCGGAAAGGAGCACATCGGGAACCCGCCGGCCGTGCCACTCTTCCGGCCGGGTGTACTGAGGATATTCCAGCACACCGGAGAAATGGCTTTCATCAGTGAAGCTCTGGTCATCGGCCAGCACGCCAGGCACCATGCGGCACACCGCATCGGCAATGGCTATTGCGGCGATCTCGCCGCCGGTGAGCACGAAATCTCCCAGGGAGATCTCTTCATCCACACATTCGTCGATGAACCGCTGGTCAATGCCTTCGTAATGGCCGCAAACCAGAATGAAACGGTCCCGTGCTAACAGTTCCTTGGCCTTTTCCTGGCAGAAGGGAGCGCCCTGGGGGGACATCAGGATGGTGTGTACCTTTTCTCCCTCCCGCACCTCTTCCCAGGCCCGGTAAAGAGGATCGCACTGCATCACCATTCCCATGCCGCCGCCATAGGGATAGTCGTCGGTGCGCCGGTGCTTGTCCAAAGTGTAATCCCGGATGTTGTGGGCTTTGATATCGATCAGGCCGAATTCCCGCCCCCGGCCGATGATGCTCTCGCCCAAAACCCCTTCGATCATGCCGGGAAACAGAGTCAGGATGTCAATTTTCATCGGGCAACATCCCCGGAATGGTGTTCAGCTCCAGACGGTGGTTTTCGAAATCCACCCGATTCACAAAGGCCGGCACGGCGGGGATGAGCACCTGTCCCCGGGGCGTGGCGATGCAGTACAGGTCGGAAGCGGGGGAGGGGCGCACCTCTTCCAGCGTGCCGATGATCTGCTGGGTACGGGTGTCGTAAACCGAAAAGCCGATGATATCGGCAATGAAATAGGCCCCTTCTTCCAGTTCCACCTGGTCCCGGTCCAGGTAGACTGTTTTATTTTTCAGCGTCATGGCCTGGTCCAGAGAGTCGATGCCCTCCAGCTTGCACAAGACAAAACTTTTATGGGGGCGGCTTTGAGTGATGGAGTAAGCCGTGCCATCGATATAAAGGCAAGGCAGCTGTTCAAAAAGCACCGGGGAGTCGCACCAGGGATCGATCTTTACCTCTCCCCGTACGCCGTGGGTGTTGATGATGCGTCCGCATTCCAGCAGCTCAGGCATAGAGTATCTCCTCATTTCTTTGTGGTTGTCAAAAAAGGAAAAGAGGCCGTTTTTTTAAAACGGCCTCCGATGATCAGTCCAGGATCTCCACTGTAGTCCGCAGGTTTTCCCGCAGGCCGGCGGCCTTGATCAGGGTGCGGATCTCTTTGGCGATGCGGCCCTGGCGGCCAATCACCTTGCCCATGTCCTCCTGGGCTACGCGAAGCTGGAGGTTCATGGTGTCGCCACTCATCACCGCCTCCACAGAAACCTGGTCGGGATGATCCACCAGATGCTGGGCGATATAGACAAGCAACTCTTTCATATCGGCATTCTCCTTTGATTAAAGAGCTCCGGCTTTCTTCAGAAGGGCGCGAACGGTGTCGGTGGGCTGGGCGCCGTTCTTGATCCACTGCTGGGCACGCTCAGCGTCCACGCGGATCTCAGCGGGATGCACCAGGGGATTGTAGATGCCGATCTCCTCGATGAAACGACCATTGCTGGGATAGCGGGAATCGGCCACAACGATGCGGTAGAAAGGAGCCTTCTTGGCGCCCATTCTTCTCAGTCTGATCTTAACCATGATTGTACCTCCATGTTTTTGTAAAAAATATTCTTTCTCTATGCCAAAATCGCCTTCCAGGGGAGAAGGGATGATGGATCAATGAATCAGAAGGGCAACTTCAGGCCCCGCAGGCCCTTGCCCTTTCTCTTGGCCACGCCGGAAAACTGTTTCATCAGCTGCTGGGTGGCATTAAACTGCTTGAGAAGCCGGTTCACATCCTCCACTTTCAGACCGCAGCCGGCGGCGATGCGCTTTTTCCGGGAGAAGTTCAGCACTTCCGGATTGTCCCGCTCGTAAGGGGTCATGGAAAGGATGATGGCTTCGGTGCGGGCCAGCTGCTTTTCATCCACCTGGGCGCCCTGCAAGGCTTTGCCACCGGCGCCGGGGATCATGGCGGCGATATCGGCCATGCTGCCCATGCCTTTCAGCTGGCACAGCTGGTCATAAAAATCCGTCAGGGTCAGTTTCCCCGAGCGCATCTTCTTTTCCAGCTCCTGGGCTTTCTTCTGATCAAAATTTTGCTGGGCCTTTTCGATCAGGCTCATCACATCCCCCATGCCCAGCAGGCGAGAAGCCATACGGTCGGGGTAGAAGGGTTCCAAAGCGTCCAGTTTTTCGCCGGTGCCGCAGAATTTGATGGGTTTGCCGGTGACAGCCCGAACCGAAAGGGCTGCGCCGCCCCGGGCGTCGCCGTCCAGCTTGGAAATGAGCACCGAGTCGATGCCCAGCGCTTCGTCAAAGGCCGAGGCGGCGTTGACAGCGTCCTGGCCGGTCATGGCGTCCACCACCAGCATGATCTCGTGGGGGTGGAGGGCTTCTTTCAGCCGTTTCAGCTCATCCATCAGTTCTTCGTCGATGTGGAGCCGGCCGGCGGTATCTACAATAAGAAGGTCGTTGCCATGCTGCTTGGCATGGGCATAAGCGGCCTGGGCGATGGCCACCGGATCTCCCTGGCCCC
>CALLCY010000073.1:0-4590 GCA_938000015.1 uncultured Clostridia bacterium | reverse complement strand
TCAAACTGCCCCAGACGGGCTTTTAATTGATCAAGGGCCGCCCTTTTTGGGGCGGCCCTTTCCAATGAAATGGAAGGGGGGAAGGTGATTGAAAAAAGATGAAGGGTGGGTCGTGTGGCTGGTGATGGCCATACCGGTTATCTGGGCAGCACTGCTGTTGGCCGGATGCTGGCAGGATGGCATGACCCTTTTGCCCTGGTTGGAAAGCATCATGGAAGCGACCGAGCACCCTTTTGCGATCTCTTTGGGTAGTAAGACCGGGCCGGTGGTGCTCATGGCCCTGGCTTGCTATGGGGCGGCAGTGGCAGCCTACTACTCATGGAAAGGGAACAGGCGTCCTGGAGAAGAGTATGGCAGCGCTCATTGGGGATCACCCCAGGCGCTGCGGAAGAAGTACCAGGATTCCAAAGCAAAGCTGAACAACATTATTCTCACTCAAAATATGCAGATGGGACTGGACAACCAGCGATACCGGCGCAATCTCAACATTGTGGTGATTGGTGGTTCCGGCGCGGGTAAGACCCGGTTCTTTTGCAAGCCGGGCATTATGTCCGCCAACTGTTCCTATCTCATTACTGATCCGAAAGGAGAAATGCTCCGGGATACAGGCAATCTGCTGCTCCAGGAAGGTTACGATGTGAAAGTGTTTAATCTCAATGATCCGGACAATTCAGACTGCTACAATCCTTTCCGGTATATCCGGGATGAAAAGGATGTACTGCGGCTCATCGACAACCTGATCAAGAACACCACAGCGAAAAACGCCACCAGCTCAGATCCCTTCTGGGAGAAATCCGAGGTGGCGCTGGATAGTGCGCTGATGCTTTATCTGCTCAGCGAAGCACCGCCGGAAGAACAGAATTTCTCAACGCTGATGTATCTGCTGGAAAACGCTGCGGTGAAGGAAGAGGACGAGGAATATCAAAGCCCCGTAGATAAGCTCTTTGAAGAGCTGGAAGAAAAGAATCCGGATCATGTGGCGGTGAAGGAGTGGAAGGTCTTTAAGCAGGCCGCTGGAAAGACAGCCAAAAGCATCATTGTCAGCGCTGCTGTACGGCTGGCAGCTTTCAACTTGCCCCAGATTGCCCGCATGACCAGCCGGGACGAGCTGGATCTGGGCAGCTTGGGTGAGCGGAAACGGGCGATTTTCTGTGTGATCCCGGACAACGACGCCAGTATGAATTACCTGGTGGGGATGCTTTATACCCAGGCATTCCAGGAGCTTTATTATCGGGCGGACAATTTGCATGACGGCGCTCTGCCGGTGCCGGTGCGGTGCATCCAGGATGAATGGGCCAATGTGGCCCAGCCGGACAGCTATCCCAAGATCCTGGCCACCTGCCGCAGCCGGAGGATTTTCCTCAATATCATCGTCCAGAACATTGCCAGCATCAAGGCACAGTACAAGGACGAATGGGAGGGGATCATGGGCAACTGTGATGTGCTGCTCTATTTGGGCGGCAACGAACAGAGCACCCATGAATACATTTCCAAGCTGCTGGGCAAGGAAACCCTGGATACCCGCACCTACGGAACCACCCGTGGCCGCAGCGGAAGCAGCTCCACCAATTACCAGAACACCGGACGGGAGCTGCTGACATCCGACGAAGTGCGAATGCTGGATGACAACGATGCACTGCTTTTTATCCGTGGCGAACGCCCCATAAAGGATAAGAAGTATGACATTATGAAACATCCCAACATTAAAAAAAGCCGCGACGGCGGCGCACCCGCTTATGTGCATAAGCGGGAAGTACCTGATTATCGTTTGCCTGATCTGCCTTATGGAGAGGAAGATCTGGACTATATTACGATCCTGGATGATCCCGATGATGAAGAGGATTTCTTCCAGGAAGAAAACAAGGAGGAAGAGTACGATGAAGAATGAAAAAGCAGTGTCCGCTGAACGCCAGGAAGAGCTGGTTCGGTGGGAAAGAAGATGCCGGAAAATCCAGCATGGGCTGCGGATCGCCATGATGGCGATGGTGCTGTTCACCGGTGTGATGACCATGGCCTTTGCCGATCCCCTGGCTCCCATTACCAAGTTGTCCGAGTTTATCGGCAACGCCATCAAGGCCATCGGTATGATCATCCTGTTGTTTGGCGTGGTGCAGGTGGGCCTGTCTGTCAAGAGCCACGATGCGACCCAGCGGTCTCAGGGTTTTCTGACCTTCCTGGGCGGCGTGATCATTGCCTTTGCGCAGGACATTCTGGCCATGGTGACCGGCGGTTGATCCCATGACACACAGGCAAAATAAGCGGGGGAGGGGCCAGGGGCCCTTCCCCCAGGGAAAGGAAGTGACGCTATGACTTGGACGGCAGAACTTTTGCAGGATTCCCTGAATCGCTGGAACACCACTATGGAAACCATTTGGGATCTTCTGCTGCAATCGCCGGAGACCTTTAAAGGGGGAGCTATATGGACAACCATTGTCCATATTAACGGAGCGCTCAAGGCAGCTGGCTATGCCCTTCTGGTGCTCTTCTTTTTGATCGGCGTGGCACAGAGCACCATCAACTTCCGGGACTTTCAGCGTCCGGAGTATGCCATCAAACATTTTCTCCACTTTTTATTGGCTAAGGTGGCCATCACCTATGGCCTTCAGCTGATGCAGACCATCTTTTCCGTAGGGGCCGGGATCGCCAGCACGGCCATGAGCAGCCTGGGCGGTGTGGAGAACACCAAGGTATCTCTTCCTGCGGAGATCATTGAAGCCACCGATAAGATGAAGTTTTTGGAGAGCATCCCCATGTGGGCGCTGGCGCTGCTGGGAAGCCTGGGGATCGTGTTGATTTCCTTCGGACTGATCCTGGTGATTTACGGGAGGTTTTTCAAAATCTATATGTATACTGCTGTTGCACCACTGGCCTTGTCCACTTTCGGAGGGACTGGAACCAGTTCCATGGGAAAATCGTTTCTCCGCTCTTATGCGGCTCTCTGTGTCCAAGGGGTGGTGATTGTGTTATGTTGTATCATCTTTTCAGCCTTTGCTTCATCCGGATCACCAGCGATTGTGGATGGCAGCGCCATGATGAAGGTGTGGAATTACCTCCAGGAAACCTTCTTCAATATGGCGCTGCTGATCATTATGATCTTCGGGGCCAATAGCGTGGTGAAGGAAATGTTCGGCCTGTAAAGAAGGGGGAAAGTGCATGGCCATTGAGATTAAGATCAATAAAGAAATCAACAACTACAAAGAAAATATCTTTTTCGGCCTGACACTGCGTCAGTTTGTGTGTTCGGCCGCAGCGGTGGCAATCGCTGTGGGGGCTTATTTCGTATGTGTCCCTGTTCTGGGGGAAGAAGCTGTGAGCTGGATCTGTATCCTGTGTGCAGTGCCTACGGGTGCTGCCGGTTTCATTGAGTATAACGGAATGCACCTGGAACAGCTCCTGTGGGCTATCTACAAAACGCAGCTGCTATGTGCCGGGAAACGGGTATGGCGGGCACAAAACTATTATTTTGATGCTTTCGCTATGGTGATAAAGGAAGAAGAACAGGCTAACCGAAAAAGGAAAAAGCCGAAAAAGAAAAAAGACAGTGAGACAGGGGGAATTTGATGGCAGTGCAATTCAGCTTGCCCTGGATCAAGCCTGATCCGGAGAGGGATGGCTTTCAGGTACCGAAAAGTGCCCAGCAGAGCATCCCGATCAAGCGGATCTACAAAGATGGAATTTTCCAGGTGGCAGGCAAGTTTTCAAAAACATGGAGGTTTTCCGACATCAATTATGCGGTGGCCTCTATGGAGCGGCAGCAGCAAATGCTTCTGGCTTGGTGTACGGTGATCAATATGCTGCCCACCAATGTTACCAGCAAGATCAGCCTGATCAATCACAAGATGGATCGGAAAGAATTTGAAACAACTCAGCTGATGGCTCTGGAAGGGGATCGGCTGGATCATTACCGAAAAGAATACAATGAGGTGGTGGAAGAGAAAGCCCGGGAAAGCAATGATATGATCCGGGAAATGTTCATCACTGTTTCGGTGGAAAAAAAGACGGTGGAGGAAGCCAGAGCCTTTTTTCAGCGGCTGGAGGTGGATCTGTCCGGCGGCTTGCGCCAACTGGATTCCCACTTGCAGGAACTGACTTTGGAAGAACGGCTGCGGCTGTTCCACGATTTCTTCCGGCCCAAGGAGCAGGAATTTTCCTTTGACCTGAAGGACTACATCCGCAAAGGCCATGACTTCAAAGACGCTGTTGCCCCGGAGTGCATCGAGTTTAAGAAAGATCGGTTTGAGCTGGGTGACCAGGTGGGCCGGGTACTCTTTCTTCGGGAGTATGCCAACTTTATCAAAGATGATCTGATTTCCCAGCTGGCCGATCTGCCGAAAAACATGGTGCTGTCTCTGGATCTTATCCCGGAACCTACGGACAAAGCCATAAAGGAAGTGCAGAAGAAGATCATGGCGGTGGAGACCGATATTTCCCGCTGGCAGACCAGGCAGAACATGAACAACCAATTTTCCGCAAATATTCCTTATGAATTGGAGCAGGCCCGGTCGGTGACGAAGGAAATGATGGATGATATCACCGTTCGGGATCAGCACATGATCCATGGTCTGCTGACCATTACCCATTTGGCTGACA
>CALLCY010000072.1:0-2376 GCA_938000015.1 uncultured Clostridia bacterium | reverse complement strand
AAGGTGGCCGCCAGCACTTATATCATCACCCCCTACAATGTGGACATTCTGGGGGATCTGATCGACGAGCTGGAAAACAACGGCCTTTATATCTGATGGGAGGCGCTTTTTGACCTATATCTATTATATTTTCCGCTCCGTGGCCGTGAGCCTGATCTCCGTGCTGCAGCTGATGATGCTGGTGCGGGCTGTTATGAGCTGGTTCCCCCAGACCCAGGGCGGACGGCTCCATCAGGCCCTGGTGTTTTTCACCGAACCCATCATCATGCCCTTCCGGGCCCTGCTCAGGAATATTCCCGCTCTGCGGGGCTTCCCCCTGGATCTCAGCTTCCTTTTGGCTTATATGGTTCTCATCATGCTGGAAACCATGCTGTAAAACAGGGAAAACTGGAAAACAGTACATTCACCCCAAGAAGGCTCCGGGCCTTCTTGGGGCCGCGGTGTTTGGGCCCTTTCCCAGCGCCGCCTGGAACGCGATACAGAGAAAAAAGGTGGGTGTAAACCGATATGATATCCCCTCAGGAGCTGCAAAACAAAAAATTCGAAAAGGCTGTGTTCGGCGGTTACGACATGGCGGGCATCGATGAGTTTCTGGATGAATTGATCCCCGATTATACCGCCCTTTATAAGGAAAACATGAGCCTGAAAAACAAAATGAAGGTGCTGGTGGACAAGATCGAGGAATACCGCAGCGTGGACGAGGAAATGCGCAAGGCCCTCTATTCCGCCCAGGTCACCGCCCGGGAACTGATCCAGAAGACCCAGGCCGAAAGCCAGCAGGTGCTGGACAACGCCCGCCGGGAGGCCGAAAACATCCTGGAAGCCGCCCATGCAGAGGCCGAAGGCCGGGTGGCCGGAATGCAGCAGGCCATCCATGAGGAAGAGGAGCGGCTGCGCCAGGCCCGGGAGGTCTCTGCCGCCTATTCCCAGACGGTGATCGAGCTTTTGCAAAAGAGCATCACCGCCATCCAGATGATCGCCGATTCCGCCCCCGAAGGGGAGACCGTGGCGCCTGTGGCGGCCCCCGCCGTGCCCTCGGTGCCTTCTGTTCCCTCTGCCCCCGCCCCGGCGGAAGAAGGGGAGAAGCAGGAAAAGCAGGATACGGTGGACCCCATGCTGGAAACCCGGGTCTTTGAGCGGGTCCAGGCAGCCCAGCAGGCCGCCGAGGAAGCGCTCCAGGCCTCCCTGGGCCAGATGGATGCCCCCGCTGCCCCGGAACAAAAGCAGGATGCCCCCTCTTTGGAGGATACCGCCCGCTTCAAGTTTGAAAACCTGAAGTTCGGCAAGGATTATCAGCCCGATGAGGAGCTGAAGGGCTGAAAGAGAAACCAGACAAAACAAAATTAGAAAAATATAGAGAGGTACTGTACCAATGGCCGATTACAACGAAACGCTGAACCTGCCCCAAACGGAATTTCCCATGCGGGCCGGTTTGCCCAAGCGGGAGCCCGGTATGCTGGAAAACTGGGACAAGATGGATCTTTACAACGAAATGCTGAAAAAGAACGAGGGCAAACCCCGCTTTGCCCTCCACGACGGCCCTCCGTTTTCGAACGGCGGACTGCACATGGGCCACGCCCTGAACAAATCCATCAAGGACTTTATCACAAGACTCTATGCCATGCGGGGCTATTACACCCCCTATGTGCCCGGCTGGGACAATCACGGTATGCCCATTGAGTCGGCCATCATCAAGCAGAACAAGCTGAACCGGAAGGAAATGAGCATCCCCCAGTTCCGCTCGGCCTGCCAGGAATTTGCCCAGCACTATATTGATGTGCAGATGAAGGGCTTCCAGCGCATGGGCGTGCTGGGAGACTGGGAGCATCCCTACAAGACCATGGCCCCGGAATTCGAAGCGGAAGAAGTGAAGATCTTCGGCAAGATGTACGAAAAGGGCTATATCTATAAGGGCCTCAAGCCGGTGTACTGGTGCCCCCACGACGAGACCGCCCTGGCCGAAGCCGAAATCGAATACCAGGACGATCCCTGCACCACGGTGTATGTGAAGTTCCCCATGGAGGACGACCTGGGCAAACTGAGCCACATCGATAAAAACAAGCTGTTCTTTGTCATCTGGACCACCACCATCTGGACCCTGCCGGGCAACCTGGCCATTGCCATGCATCCCCGGGAGAGCTATGTGCTGGTGAAGGCTCCCAACGGGGAGATCTATGTGATGGCCGAGGCCCTGGCCGAAAAGGTGATGGGTCTGGGCGGCTTTGATTCCTATGAGATCATCGAGCGCCACGAAGGTGCCTTCTTTGAGAATATGCTGGCCAAGCATCCCTTCCTGCCCAAGACTTCCCGGCTGCTGCTGGCCGATTATGTCACCATGGATTCCGGCACCGGCTGCGTGCACACCGCTCCCGGCTT
>CALLCY010000071.1:0-2895 GCA_938000015.1 uncultured Clostridia bacterium | reverse complement strand
TGCCTTGTTGACCCGCTCCCGGATGCTGGCGGAAGGCTCTGCCGGTTTCCGTTGGCGCAGCTCTTCATAGCCCACCGAAGGCACTTCCACATGGATGTCGATCCGGTCCAGCAATGGCCCGGAGATCTTCTGCCGGTAACGGCGCACCGACTGTTCTGAGCAGGTGCACCGGCCGGAAGGATGGCCATAATAACCGCATTTACAGGGGTTCATGGCGCACACCAGCATAAACCGGCTGGGATAGGAACAGGCTCCCGCCACCCGGGAGATGGTAACCACCCCGTCCTCCAAGGGCTGGCGCAGCACCTCCAGTGCATCCCGCCGGAACTCCGGCAGCTCATCCAGAAAAAGCACCCCGTTGTGAGCCAGAGAGATCTCTCCGGGCCGAGGATTTTTCCCGCCACCCGACAGACCTGCAGCCGAAACGGTGTGATGGGGCGCACGGAAGGGTCGGCTGACCACCATGGGTTCTCCCGGCTCCATCAACCCGGCCACCGAAAAGATCTTGGTGGTCTCCAGGGCTTCTTCATAGGAAAGATCGGGGAGGATGGAGGGCAGACGCCGGGCCAGCATACTCTTACCAGCCCCCGGCGGGCCGATGAGCAGCACATGATGGGAACCGGCGGCGGCCACCTCCAGCGCCCGCTTGACGCTTTCCTGGCCCATCACTTCGGAAAAATCCGGCCCCTCTTCCCGCCGCCCGGCATAATCATAAGGCGGCAGCGGCTCCAGTTTTGCTTCTCCCCGCAGATGGTCTACCAGCTCTTTCACATGGGACACAGGGATGACCTTCACTCCCGCCGCCACCGAGGCTTCCGCCCCATTCTCCCGGGGCACAAACAGGGTATCCACTCCCTCTTCTCCCAAGGCCAGGGCCATGGGCAGCACACCGGTCACCGGCCGCAGCGCCCCATCCAGGCTCAGCTCTCCCAGAAAGGCCTGCTTGGAACTCACCGCCGGAATCTGTCCCGATGCCCACAGAATCCCCAGCAGAATGGGAAGATCATACACCGGCCCTTCCTTTTTCAGGTCGGCCGGAGCCAGGTTGACGGTGATGCGCCGCAGGGGAAAATCAAAACCGCAATTTTTTACAGCTGAACGCACCCGGTCCCGGGCCTCCTTCACCGAAGCGTCGGGCAGGCCCACGATCTCAAAAGCGGGCAGACCGTTGGCCAGGTCACATTCACACAAAACCGGCACCCCCTGAATCCCCCGCAATCCGGCGGCCATGACCTTGGATACCATCCTTTTTCTCTCCTTCCCCGCTTTCTTTCTGAAAGCTTCCAATTTCCTCTGCATCCATGATACAATAGCGCCCCGTCGGTGTCAAACGCCCTATTTTTTCGGTTTTTCCCCCATGCTTCCCCCTTCTTCCACCAGCTTTTCGGTTTTTCCCCAGGGAGCCAAAATTTTTTCACTATTTCCGGTGTTCTGTTCACTTGAGTGAATTTTTTATTTTTTTACCCGCCTTTTGTGGACACTTGGGAAAGAATCTGCTAAAATAGATACGGTTATTTAGGTAGCTTTCATATATTATTGAAGGAGGAGATCCCCATGGCTAGAAAAATGAAATCCATGGACGGTAACACCGCTGCGGCTCATGTGTCCTATGCGTTCACAGATGTCGCTGCGATTTACCCCATCACTCCCTCGTCCGTAATGGCTGACTTGGCCGACCAGTGGTCTGCCAATGGTCAGAAGAACATTTTCGGACAGGAAGTCCGCGTCGTTGAGATGCAGTCCGAGGCTGGCGCTGCTGGCGCTGTCCACGGCTCCCTGGCGGCTGGTGCGCTGACCACCACCTACACCGCTTCCCAGGGCCTGCTGCTGATGATCCCCAACATGTACAAGATTGCCGGCGAGCTGCTGCCGGGCGTCATTCATTGCTCCGCCCGTGCTCTGGCTTCCCATGCTCTGTCCATCTTCGGCGACCATCAGGATGTTATGGCTTGCCGCCAGACTGGCTTTGCCATGCTGGCCAGCACCAATCCTCAGGAAGTAATGGACCTGGGCGCTGTCGCCCATCTGTCCGCCATCAAGGGCCGCGTTCCCTTCCTGCATTTCTTCGACGGTTTCCGCACCTCTCACGAGATCCAGAAGGTGGCTCAGTGGGATTACGAAGACCTGAAGGAAATGGTGGATATGGACGCTGTGCAGGAATTCCGTGCCCGCGCCCTCAATCCTGAGCATCCCGTTCTGCGGGGCACCGCTCAGAACCCCGACATCTTCTTCCAGGCCCGCGAAGCCTGCAACCCCTACTATGAAGCCATCCCCGGCATCGTAGAGGAATACATGAACAAGGTCAACGAGAAGATCGGCACCAACTATCAGCTGTTCAACTACTATGGCGCTGCCGATGCCGAGCATGTCATCGTGGCTATGGGCTCTGTGTGCGACACCATCGAAGAAGTCATCGACTACAAGATGGCTCATGGCGAGAAGGTGGGCCTGCTGAAGGTTCGTCTGTATCGTCCCTTCGTGGCTGAGAAGTTCGCCGCTGCTCTGCCTGAGAGCGTCAAGACCATCTCCGTTCTGGACCGCACCAAGGAGCCTGGCTCTCTGGGCGAGCCTCTGTATCTGGATGTTGTGGCCGCTCTGCAGCAGGCCGGCCGGAACATCGATGTGATCGGCGGCCGTTACGGTCTGGGCAGCAAGGACACTCCCAGCAGCAACATCTTCGCTGTCTATGACAACATGAACAGCAAGGATATGAAGCGCAAGTTCACCATCGGCATCAACGATGATGTAACTGAGCTGTCTCTGAAGGATCCTGAGAACGCTCCTGACACCACTCCCGAAGGCACCATCTCCTGCAAGTTCTGGGGCCTGGGCGGCGACGGTACTGTGGGCGCCAACAAGAACTCCATCAAGATCATCGGTGACCACACTGATATG
>CALLCY010000070.1:0-17380 GCA_938000015.1 uncultured Clostridia bacterium | reverse complement strand
GGTTGCGATTGTCCCGGTTGAGAAGGCTGTGGCGTTTTGCAACGACCCTCGCGCGGAGGCCTTGAGCATCCTGGTTATCGTGAGCAATCCGGACGACTTGCTCACGATTGCTCGCGAGACCCACGGCGCCGAACAGGTGAACGTTGGCAACTACGGGCGCATCGCGCCGAAGCGCGGCACCGAAGCGCGTCATTCCTACAGCCTTAACCTGTACGCCTACGACGACGAGGCGGCTACTTTGCGTGAGGTCGTTGCCACCGGTATCCCCTGCAACGTGCAGACCATTCCGGATGATGCGCCTCAAAGCCTGGAGAAGGTACTGGGTTAACGCTTCGAAAGCGAGAAGGAGGGAGCTTTCATGTCAATCCAAGCAGGTTTTCTCTGCGCCCTGGTGTATGTCTTGGTATACGCCATCGATTACTATTTCCTGAGCTGGCAATGCCTTATCAGGCCTATCGTGGTGGCCCCGCTCACCGGTCTTGTTCTCGGTGACCTTGGAACCGGAATCGTGATGGGTGCCTCACTCGAGGCGATCTTCATGGGTATTTCCGCTGTGGGCGGCTCGATTCCCTCGGACTGCTTGTCGGGAGCAATTATCGCGGTGGCCTATGCCATCTTGGTAGGTGGCGATGGTGCGGTCGAGACGGGCCTCGCGCTTGCCATGACCATCGGCACCATCATCCAGGAAGGGATGAATGTGCACTTCAAACGCACCCCGGCGGAGCGGAATGAAAAGGTCACCGAACTGCTGTTCAAGGTGGGCCTCACCGCCGATTTTGCCTCCCGCTTCCCCCATGAGCTCTCCGGCGGCCAGCGCCAGCGCATCGGCATCGCCCGGGCCTTGGCCATGGAACCGGATTTCATCGTCTGCGATGAGCCCATCGCCGCTTTGGATGTGTCCATCCAGGCCCAGGTTATCAACCTGATGATCGATCTGCAGCAGGAAATGGGACTGACCTATCTGTTCATCTCCCACGACCTTTCCATGGTGCGGCATATCTCCGACCGGATCGGCGTCATGTATCTGGGCTCTCTGGTAGAGCTTTCCCCCACGGCGCCTTTGTACGAAAAACCTCTCCATCCCTATACCCAGGCCCTCTTCTCCGCCATCCCCGATGTGCATCGGGGCAAAAAGGAACAGCGCATCCGCCTGAAAGGGGAGATCCCCAGCCCCATCAATCCCCCCTCCGGCTGCAAGTTCTCTTCCCGCTGCCCCTATGCCCAGGACCGGTGCCATGAGGAAGCCCCGGCCTTGCAGGAACTGGAGAAAGACCACTTTGTCGCCTGCCATCTGGCGGCGCAGCTGTAATTTTACTGGAAAGGAAAAAATTTGTTATGGGACAATTCATCAGCGAGCTGACCTATGAACAGTGCCAGGACCTGATAGGCGAAAACACCGTTATCATGCTGCCCATTGGCGGCGGCTCCAAAGAGCACGGCAATCATCTGCCCATGGGCACCGACTTTTTCGTCACCGACTACCTGGCCAGAGAAGTGACAAAGCGGTGCGATGTACTCACCCTGCCCACTCTGCCCTATGCCTATTTCCCCGCCTTTATCAAATGGAAAGGCTCTGTGAGCATCGATTACCAGCACTTTATCGACTATGTGGGAGACATCATCCTGAGCTTTGCCCGCTTCGGGGTGAAAAAGTTCCTCATTCTGGACGGCGGCGTCTCTACGCACATTCCCCTCAAGCTGCTGGCCCTCACCATGAACAACGAGCACGATATCAAGGTGGCGGTGTCCGACTGCACCGGCCTGGGACGGGAGACCGACCAGGCGGTGTGCTCCCAGAAAAAGGGCGGCCACGGCGACGAGGCCGAAACCTCCACCATGCTTCACATCCGTCCGGAACTGGTGCACATGGAAAAGACCACCGAGGAATATTCCGCCGCCTTCCCCGGCACCATGGGCCAGGGCTTTGCCAAGGTCTATTTCCCCAACCGGATGTGCACGCCCCAGGGCACCAATGGCAACAGCACCCTGGCCACAGCCGAAAAGGGCGAAGCCATTCTCAAGGCCCAGGTGGAAGACCTGTGCACTTTCCTCCAGGCCTTCATTCCCTGGGAGCCCTGTGATTATACCGAAGAAAAGGAGACGATGTGATGCATAGCCACGACCTTCTCGCTCCCATCCAGGGGGCGGCGGAGACCCAGTTTGTCTCCGGCAAAGGTGCTGCCCTTACTGACGAAAAGGGCATTGAATACCTGGATTTCAATGAGATCTGCCTGGTGCTGGGCCAGGGCAACGAGAATTTTGCCCGCAAGGTGTCCCAGGCCCTGATGGGCGTCACCTGCAGCAAGGGAAAAAATCCCGCCAAAGAGCGTCTCCATCAGAAACTGCTGGAAAGCACCCATGGGGATTTTGCCGCCATCCACTTCACTTCCTCCGGCTCGGAGACGGCAGAATGGGCGGTCAAACTGGCCCAAAAGCTCACCGGCCGCAGCGAAGTGCTCTCCTTCTGGAACAGCATCCACGGCCGCACCCATCTCAGTGCTTCCATGTCCGTTCTGTCCAAGCGCAAGACCCATTACGGACCTTTGTGCCCCGGCACGGTGTTCGGTATCTATCCCGACTGTGCCCATTGCCCCCTCCACTGCTCCCCGGAAAACTGCGGCTTTGAATGTCTGTCTTTCCTGGACAAAAAGATCGCCATGGAATCGGCCCAGGACATTGCCGCCGTCATTGTGGAACCTTACCAGGGCGCCGGGGTCATCTGCCCCCCGCCAGGTTATCTGAAGGCCCTGGAGGAGTGGGCCCACGCCAGAGGGATGCTCTTCATCATGGACGAAGTGCAAAGCGGCATGGGCCGCACCGGCTCCCTCTATGTCTACCAGAAAGAGGGACTGAAACCCGATATGCTCCTTCTGGGCAAGGGATTGGGCAACGGCCTGCACATCGGCGCTCTGCTCACCCGGGAGCCGGTAGAGGACAAAAACCTGCTTTACGCCCTTTCCGGCGGGTCCGGAGATGACGCTGTGGCCTGCGCCGCCGCCTGCGCTGTTTTTGAAGAACTGGAAGGCGGGCTGCTGGAGCATATCCAGGAGGCCGGAGCTTATTTGAAAACAGAACTACACGCCCTGGCCGCCCGATTCTCCCAGGTCTATCAGGTGCGGTGCCAGGGGCTGGCCTGCGCAGTGGAATTCCGGGAAGAGGAAACCTGCGCCAAGGTGAAAAAGGCCCTTCAGGAAGCCCATATTTTCGTGGCTCCCTATGAGAAAAATGCTCTGATGCTCAAGCCCCCCTACTCGGTGACCAAAGAGCAGATCGGCAAGGTGGTGGCCACCATCACCGCCGCCCTTGACAAGTAGTTTGTTTCCACTTACTATTTAAGGTACCAAACCATTGATCTCCCAGAATGGGAAAAGAAAGGGAAGTGATGCCGTGGACCGGAAGATCGAGAAGGATTCCCGGGTGCCCATGTACGAGCAGATCGCCGCCCGGCTGAAAAACGAGATCCTGGAAAAGAAGTTCGGTTCCAGCGGCAATATCGGCACTCATACCCAGCTGGCCGAGGAATTTGGCGTCAGCCTGATCACCGTGCGGAAAGCAGTGCAGCTTCTGGTGGACGAAGGGCTGCTGGATGTGGTGCAGGGCAAAGGGACTTTTGTGAAAAACACCGTTTTGCAGGATGACCTCACCCGGCTCACCGGCGCCAGTAATATCATTTCGGAAAGCCATCTTTCTGCCAAGGTGGATGTGGCCGCTTTCGAGATCATCGACACCCCTTCCTCCTTCGGCCCTGAGCTGAGAGAGGGACTGGGCCAGCAGTGCCTCCACATCCAGCGGGTGCATCTGCTGGAAAAGGCCCGTACCGCCTATGCCGAGATCTACATTCCCGGAAAATACGGGGCCAATTTCACCAAAGCCGATGTGGAAAGCCGCACCATCTATCAGCTGTATGAGGAAAAGCTCCATATGCAGCTGGGCCGGGGCAAGCAGACCATCCGGGCTGACCGGGCTTCCCCCCAGGCAGCCAAGGCTTTGCAGATCCCCGAAGGCTGGCCGGTGCTCTCCATTCGCCGCCGGGCCTATAACGCCCAGGGGGAGCTGGTGGAATACATGATCATGACCTATGAGTATACCCAGTATTCCTTTGATGTGGAGCTGAACCTGAGTTCCCGATAAAACAAAAGAGGATTCCTTTTTGTGGAATCCTCTTTTTTCCTGTTCCGGTCTTGCACACCGCTGTGCAAAGGAATATAATGAAAAAAGAGGAATTCCCTAAATTTTGCAGGAAAGAAGGATCTGTATGAAAAAAGCAAGACATTGTTTCCGTTTCGCACTGGTTCTTGGCGCCTTGCTGGCCCTCACCTGCCTGTCGGCCTTTGCCCTGAAAGAGGGAGACTTTGAGTACACCCTCAGCGGCAGCGAAGCCAAAATCACCGAATATGTGGGCCCCGGCGGCGATGTGGTAGTGCCCGACACCCTGGGCGGCGTTCCTGTCACCGTCATCGGCCAGAAATCCTTCCGCATGAACGATACCCTCCAAAGCGTCACCCTGCCCTCCACCATCCGTCTCATCGATGACGAGGCCTTTTATGATACCCCCAATCTCCGCAGCATCAATCTGCCCAACGGCCTGACGGAGATCGGCTACGAAGGCTTCCGGGCATCCGGCCTGACCAATGTCACCATGCCGGACAGCGTCACCACACTGAGCATCGGCGCTTTCCGGCAATGTAAAAACCTTCAGTCGATCCATCTGTCCGCCAATCTGACGGAGATCCCCATGGACTGCTTCCAGGATTGCACGGCTCTCCAGTCGGTGGAGATCCCCTCCAAGGTGAAACTGCTGGACACCAACTCCTTCCGGAATACAGCCCTCCGGGAGATCACCATTCCCCCCAGCGTGACCACCATCGGCAACCTTGCCTTTGAAAACTGCAAAAACCTCCAGTCGGTCACTTTTTCCTACGGCCTAAAAAATATCTATCGCTATGCTTTTGAATACTGCTCTGCTCTGAAAAGCGTCTATCTACCCACTTCTCTCACCACCCTGTCGGAAGCGGCCTTTGACCATACCGGCATCACTTCTCTGATCATCCCCTATGGCGTCACCGATTGCTTCGGCGTCAACTCGGACAGCATCCAGGAGATCAGCGTTCCTTCCACTGCCGATTTCAGTGCCTCCACCACCTCCAAAAACTGCCTGGTCTATTGCGCTGCCGGTTCCAGAGCGGAAAAGGACTGCCAGACCTTCAATGTCAGCTATAAGATCGACCCCTCGGTGGATTCCCGCATCCAGGTGATCTATCAGGGCAAGCGCATCTCCTTCGGCGAATACGGTCAGAACCCGGTGCTGGACAACAACCGGACTCTGGTTCCCCTCCGCTCCATCTTCGAAGCCATGGGCGCCACTGTGGAATGGGACAACGCCACCCGTACCGTGGTGGCCTCCCGCAATGGAGTGGATATCCGCCTGACCATCGGTCAGAACACCCTGTATAAAAACGGTCAGGCCATCGCCCTGGATGTGCCGGCCAAGATCATGAACGACCGGACCATGGTGCCGGTGCGTGCCATTGCCGAAGCCTTCAGTGCCGATGTGGATTGGGTCCAGGCCGCACAGTTGGTCACTATTGTGGAATAAACTCCTCAAAAATCAAAAGAGACGGCTTTCCGCCGTCTCTTTTGATTTCCTGGATAAACTTACCGAACCTGCGGATCGGTTTGCCCTTCCCGCATCAATTCGTAAAAACCAGCGACCTGTGCGTTGGTTTTTGCACCTCTCAAGGGGCAAGTGTACGCCAAAGGCGTGCACACAGACCCTTGCAAAACTCGAACAAGTGGCTTTTGCCTCTTGTTCGACACACTCAGAGACGGCTTTCCGCCGTCTCTTTTTTCATTCTCTTTTGGCAAAAGGGTCCCGATGAGGGTCTTCATTCCACAGGTATTCCATATCCTTTGCAATGGCCAGAGCCTGCTGCCGTCCGTAGAGCTGAGCCACAAACCCCAACGCCATATCCATCCCTGCGGAAATACCGGAAGAAGTAAAGAACTTCCCATCCTCCACCCAGCGGGCTGCAGGCTGCCAACACACATTCTCCCCTTGCTTTTTTACCCAGGCAAAGGATTTTTTGTTGGAGGTGGCCCGTCTGCCGTCCAGCAGGCCGCAGCGGGCCAGCAAAGCCGAACCGGTGCACACCGACAAACAGTATTGTGCCTTTGCTCCCTGTCGGGCCAGAATATCCAGGAAGTTCTGATCTTCGGCCAAGGGCCGGGTACCCATGCCCCCGGGAAGAAGCAGCACCTCTCCTTCTGCTTCGCTGAGGGGCACCGTCATCACCGGCACTCCCTGGGCGCTGCGGCAAATTCCTCCCTGAACACTGGCACACACGATCTGACAGCCGGGAAGCCGGCCCAGCACTTCCGCCGGGCCAAAGGCATCCAAAGTTTCAAACTGAGAAAAGAGCAATAAAACAATCTTCATCCAAATCCCTCCTAAGCCTACACTTTCTATTTTTCCAATTACCTTGCTGATCTCAGCACTCTCCGTTCTGATCAATCACCATTTCTCCCTCCCCCTGCGGTTCCTGAAAACCTGCCCAATACTGCTCCAATCGTTCATCGGTGACGGGAACACCGTTGGCATGAGGATGCTGAAAACGACAGCGCAGGCGGCGTCGCAGCAATTCTTTATCTGCTTTCAAATACACCAGTTGATCGGTTCCCCCCGCCTCACGGATCAACCGGCGGTATGTAGAACGACTGTCCTTGCTCCAAAAACTAAAATCCAGGATCACATCCTTCCCTTTTGCAATCTGCTGCAGCATTTCTTCTCTCAGCTCTTTTTCCACCTGTTTTTCCAAATTTGTGTAAGTCTCATGCGGCATATCCAGTACTTCCCTACCATAAAGCGTCCACATTCTCTCATCGATAGACAAGCGAATATATCCCTCTTTTTCCCGTTCTTTCGCATATGTGGTCTTCCCTGAACCGCACAAACCACACATCATAATTACCCGGCTCACCTTTTCATCCCTTCTTTCCGCTCTTTTGGCATTTGAAACTATTTTCTGTTGTTCTCTGGCCGGCATCAGACAGGATCTTTTAAAATTATTATAACACAATCCAACTCCTGACGGAAAAAAGAGCTAAACCCCATCCGGCCTGCATAAAATGAGGTAAAGACGAAAAGAGAGGGAGGGCAAAGAGGGTGAAAGGTCTACCCGAGGAACGGTGTGCCGAACTGGCCCGATATATCGTGCATAACAATGCCACCGTGCGCCAGGCCGCTCAGCGGTTCGGCATTTCCAAATCTACCGTACATAAGGATGTCACCGAGCGGCTTCGGCTGACAAACCATCAGCTTTACGAAGAGGTAAAAGCCGTTTTGGAGGAAAACAAGGCCGAGCGCCATATTCGCGGCGGCATGGCCACCAAGCGAAAATACAAGGAGCACCAGAACTGAAGAAGGACTGTCCCAGAGCTTCTTTGCTCCGAGACAGTCCTTTTATTCTGGGAAAATTCCTTATACTTTGTGACAGGCCACCCGATGTCCCGGGGCCACTTCCCGCATCTCCGGTTCCTCCTGGCTGCACCGCGCTTCCGCATAAGGACAGCGAGTATGGAATACACAGCCTCGGAACTCATCGGTGCGCACCGGCAGCTCACCCTTTAATCCTTCCCTTCTCTGCCCCCGTTTGGACAGATCGGGAATGGACGCAAACAATGCCTGGGTGTATGGATGAAGAGGCTGGGCAAACAGCGCATCCGTGTCACATTCTTCCACCATGGCCCCCAGGTACATCACGCCGATCCGATCGCACAGATAACGCACCACACCCATATCGTGGGAAATGAACAACAGCGTCAATCCCATTTCCTTTTGCAGTTGGGTGAGCATATTGAGAATCTGCGCCTGGATGGACACATCCAAGGCCGACACCGGCTCATCGCACACAATAAGTTTGGGCTGAATGATCAGGGCCCGGGCAATGCCCATGCGCTGCACCTGACCGCCTGACAGCTCATGAGGATAGCGGAAGTAGTGTTCTTCCGAAAGCCCTACCTTTTTTAAAATGGACAACACTTTCTCCCGGCGGACCGAAGCATCCTTTTCCCCTTGAATGATGAGCGGTTCTTCCAGCAGCGCACCAATGCGCTGCCGGGGGCTCAGGGATGAGAGGGGGTCCTGAAACACCAGCTGGATGTCCCGGCGCAGGGAACGAAATTCCTTGTCTGACAGCTGGGTCAGATCTTTCCCATTGTACCAGATCTCTCCGCTTTCCGGCTTGGTCAGTCCCAGAATCGACCGGCCGGTGGTGGTCTTGCCGCATCCCGATTCCCCCACCAGACCATAGGTCTCTCCCGGATAAATCCGCAGAGACAAACCGGAGACGGCATTCATATAGGTCTTCGGCGGAAACAATTTACCCAAGGGGCCATAAATGGGATAATGTTTCCGTAGATTTTTCACTTCCAACAGAGGGGCGCTCATCTGGTTTCCTCCTCTTCTGCCCCATGGGGGGCGGTATAATTCCAGCACTTGACCCGATGGCCGGCCGACACCTCCACCATAGGCGGCTGGGATGCCTTGCACCAATCGGTGGCATGGGGACAGCGGGTGCAGAAATGGCATCCTTCCGGCACGGCCGACAAAGGCGGCACCGCCCCTTCAATTACCGGCAAAGGCTGATCCCGCTGTACATCCAGCCGGGGAATACAGGCCAAAAGCCCTTGGGTATAGGGGTGCATGGGATGAGCAAACAACTCTTCGGTTTCCGCTTCCTCCACAATCTGCCCCAAATACATCACCCGTACACTGTGGCAAAGCTGAGCCATGGCGCTGAGATCGTGGGTGATGAACAACACCGACATTCCCAACTTTTCGTTGAGTTGGGCGATCAGATCCAGAATCTGCTCCTGGATGGTCACATCCAAGGCGGTGGTGGGCTCATCGGCGATGAGCAGGGCCGGCTCGCAGGAAAGGGCCATGGCAATCATCACCCGCTGCTGCATCCCGCCGGACAACTCATAAGGATATTGCCCCAAACACCGGGCCGGATCGGGAATGCCCACCAGTTTCAGCAATTCTCCGCTCTTTTCCAAAGCGGCCTTACGAGGCAGTTTCTTATGCAGCCGCAGCACCTCTCCCATCTGTTTGCCCACGGTATGCACCGGGCTGAGGGAAGTGAGAGGGTCCTGGAAGATCACCGAGATCCGGTTGCCCCGGATGCGCCGCAGATCGGAAAGAGGCAACTGCAAAAGATCCTCTCCCTCAAAACGGATACTGCCTTCATAACGCACGCTGGTTTCATATTCCCGCAGCCGGAGAATGGACTGGGACATGACGCTTTTCCCCGATCCCGATTCTCCTACAACGCCGACGATCTCCCCAGGGTAAATGGACAGATCCACTCCATCCACAGCAGCCATAGGGCCTTTTCGCCCGGGAAAGAGGACGCGGAAATCCTTCATCTCCAGGAGGGGAGACTGCTTCTCTTTTGTGTATCCCATTATTTTCTTCTCCTCCCTGCTGTGCGGGGATCCAGATAATCCCGCAATCCATCCCCCAGCAAACTCAAACTGAGCACACACAAAATCACGGCACCGCCGGGAAAGATCACGGTCCAGGCGGCTTTCTGCACCACCTGTTTGCTGGCCTGGAGGATATTTCCCCAGCTGGCGGCAGGAGCCGGGATGCCGGCGCCCAAAAAGCTGAGGGATGCCTCGGACAAAATAGCTTGGGCAAAAATGAAAGAAGCCTGTACGGTCAGAGGAGAAATGACACTGGGCAGGATGAGTTTCCACAGAATCCGCCGGTTGGTTGCCCCTTGGACTTTGGCCGCTTCCACATAGGTCTGGTTTTTGGTCACCATGGCGCTGGAGCGTACCACCCGGGCCACGCTGGGTGTATACACAATGGTCAGTGCCAAAATCACATTCCAGTTGCTGGCGCCCAGAGCGGCCATCAGAGCGATGGCCAGCAAAATGCCAGGGATGGCAATCAGGCCGTCACAAATACGCATGAGAATGTGATCCATTACCTTGAAATAGCTGGCGTACACCCCAATGATGGTGCCCAGCAAACAGGAAAGCACCGCCACAGCTCCGCCTACGATCAAGGAAGAGCGGGCGCCATAAAGCACCCGGATAAACAAATCCCGGCCAAACTCATCGGTGCCAAAAATATGCTGGGCACTGGGAGGCTGTAACCGCTGGGTCACGGTCATGGCATTGGGGTCCGTTTTGCTGACAGCCGGGATGATGATGGCCGCCAAAACGATCAGCAGAAACACGCAGGCCCCGATGATCAATCCAGGGTTGCTCAACAGCCGCTCCCGGCGCAGCAGACGCTGCTCCCGCAGAATGGAAGCTCCCAGGTCAGAGGTTTTGTTTTTATTTGACATCATTGCCTCCCTCCTTACTGCCGGCCCAGCTGGAGCCGGGGATCTACCAGGCCATAGAGAATGTCCACCGCCAGATTGACCAGCACATAAATCACTGTAACAAAGAGCACCACACCCTGGATGACAAACACATCCCGCTGGTTGATAGAGCTCATGGTGAGCATACCCAGGCCGGGAATATTGAAGATGGTCTCGGTGACGATGGTGCCGGTGACCAAGCTGCCAAAGGACTGGCCTACTACGGTGAGGATGGTGGGAGCGGCGTTTTTCAAAGCCTGTCCGAACAAAACGGCGCTTTCCCGCAGTCCCTTGGCGCGGGCCGTGCGAATGTAATTTTTATAGAGCACATCCAGCAAAGCCGAGCGGGTCATCCGAGTGATATAGGCAGCCTGCACCACCCCCAGGGACAGAGCGGGCAAAATCAAATAGCGCAGATGTTCCCACAGGCCCCGGCTGAGCGGCTCATACCCTGCCACCGGCAGCCACTGAAGATGTACGCCAAAGAAAAGCATAAAAAACATACTGAGCAAAAAGCCGGGAATGGCCGTACCCAGCAAAGAAATGGATACGGTGGCCAGGTCTACCGCTGTGCCTCGTTTGTAAGCGGCCAGCATTCCCATGGGGATGGCAAAGACCAGCGCCACCACCTGGGCCAGTACGGCCAGGCTGAGGGTGGGGATAAAATATTCGCCGATGGCCTGCAAAACCGGCATATCCAGGAAATAGGACTGGCCCCAGTCGCCCCGGAAGACTCCGGTGAGCCAATCGGCATACTGAACCAAAAACGGCCGGTCAAAGCCCAGTTGGGCATTGAGTTCGGCGATCTGCTGGGGGGAAGCTTCCAGGCCCAGCATCGCGGTGGCCGGCCCGCCCGGGATGAGGTAGACCACCAGAAAGATGACCACCGACACCACAAACATCACCGGCAGCAGGGAAAGAATCCGCTTGAGAATGTAGGAAAGCATATGGCGTTACCCCTTTGATGCTTGAAATGAAAAAGAAAGCGGGGTGCGAATGCACCCCGCTGGCCTTCGGAAAGATGGTTGCCTTTCCCGGCCTTAGCGTCCCTCCAGCCAGCGATCCTGCCGAAGGAACAGCCCATTCGCAGTCCTATGCAATTTCCCGCCTCCCCCAAGGGAGGCCGGGAGATTGCTCATTGCGTAGAACCAGTATGATGAACAGTCCGATTTATTCCGGAACTTTCACATTCCAGTAGATGGGATAGCGCAGATAATCGAACCCTTCCACACCGTTTCTCAGACCATACACACCGGTGTAATGGCCCAGAACGGTGGCGGCGCCATACTCATACAAGAAGCCCTGCAGCTCCTCCCAGGCGGCCGAAGCCTCCTCGGTGGTGGCGGCGCTGCGGATAGCGTTGATTCCTTCCGTGACTTCCGGAGCGTCCAGCCCGGCCCATTCCTGGCTGAGCACGGAAAGCTGCACCGGCAGGGGGTTATAAGAGTTACTGGTGATGAACAGATCATACTGAGCGGGATCGGCCCGATGCTCCATAAAGGTGCTGAAGTCATACTGCTCCACTTCGGCATTGAAGCCGGCCTGCTTCAGCTGTTCCTGTACCACCAAGGTAGCGTTATACATTTCGCTGTAATCGGGAGTGGTGACCAGCACGATGGGTTCGTTGTTGTAACCAGCTTCCTCCAGCAACTTTTTCGCCTTTTCCGGGTCGTTCTGGTTGTAATAATCACTGCCGGCCTCGCTGCCCCATACGGCGTCATCCGGGGGACACCAGCCGGGGTTCAGCGTGTACAGGCTGGCATCGCCATAAGCCGCCAGCAGAATGTCATCACAGTTGAGGGCGGCCAGCACAGCCTGACGCAGAGTCTCATTCTTCAGAGGGCCCTGGGTGGTATTGAAAAACAGGTTCAGCGTACCGCCAGTGCGCACATCCATGGTCAGATTTTTGTCAGCGGACAGATCCTCATAGTATTCCAGAGGCAGATCTTCGATGATGTCATATTGTCCGGTCTGCAAACCCGCAACCCGAGTGGCATTGTCGGCCACCACACGGAAATAGATGGTCTCGGTGGCGGCCGTCTTTTCACCAGTGAGACCGCTGCTCTCTCCGGAGGGAGACTGATAATCGGCAAAACGGGTGAGTTTCACATACTGATCCTGCTTCCACTCATCCAGCTGATAGGGGCCTGTGCCGATATACTCAGTGATGCCATCCGGGCCTGCCGCTTCCACCACAGACTGGGGATAAATCGCAGCAAACTGGATCGGCGCGGCCAGCACCATCAGGATATCGGAAGATGCCGAAGGCACTGTGAGAGTGACGGTATAGTCATCCACCTTGGCAAAGGTGGAGCCGGCAATGAGCTGAGCCTTGGAGCACCGCTCCAGCCACAGGTTCATAGAGGCCACCACATCATCGGCCGTCATTTCCTGGCCGTTGTGGAACTTAACCCCCTGGCGCAAAGTGATGGTATAGACCAACCCGTCGTCGCTGACGGTGTAGCTCTCGGCCAGAACGGGCTGCACCTCGTAGTTTTCATTGAGGGAGAACAGGGGCTCATAGATGTGCATGCCGATGCCACCCACGATGTTGGAATTGATGCCATGAGGGTCCATGGAAGGGGGATTTGCGGCGATGGCCACATTCAGTTCGGTTTTATAGCCGGTGCTCTGAGAGGAATCCGCCTGATCCTTGGAATTGTTGTCTCCGGAACCGCTGCTGTTCTTGGGGGCGCTGCAAGCGGTGAGAAGCGTCATCACGCTCAGCGCCAGCGCGGCAATACGGATACGGGAAAAATGTCTCATATTGTCATCCTTTCTGTCATATATTGGGCGCTCCAAATTTCGTGCCCGATTATAACAGCCTGTTCTTTTTTTGTCAATCTTTCGGCTGTTTCCGTCATATTGTCTATTTTTTTCCCCTTGACAGAAAGAAATTATAGATGCAGTGTGAAAATTTTTATCCTTATTTTTACATATCGTTATTTTTTTATCCAGCCTTTATAGAAAATATTCGACTTGTTTCCATAAATTTCTCCATTTTATTTGAAAATCAAATACACTAAAAAAGGATTATACAAACTTCCTATGCAAAAACAGCCAAAAAGCGCCGGGAGAAACCCGTCGCTTTTTGGCTGTACAATAGAATTTTCCTGATTTCGCTATATTTTGTGGCAAGCGGCCTGATGGCCAGGGGCCACTTCCCGCAGCTGGGGCTCCTCCTGGCTGCACCGCTCTTCCGCATAGGGACAGCGGGTGTGGAACCGGCATCCGGGGGGCACATTGGCCGCCGAGGGCACCTCGCCCTTGAGGACGATGCGCTCTCTTTTCTTCCGGCCAGACAAAATGGGGATGGCCGAAAGCAAAGCCTGGGTATAGGGATGCTGGGGATGATCGAACAGCTCTTCGGTTTTGGCTGTCTCCATGATCTTGCCCAAGTACATCACCACCACCCGGTCGGAGATATGCTCCACCACATTGAGGGCGTGGAAAATGAAGAGATAGGTCATGTTGCCGTAATTTTCCTTCAGATCCATCAGCAGATTGATGATCTGGGACTGGATGGACACATCCAAGGCCGACACCGCTTCGTCGCACACCAGGAACTCCGGCTGCAAAGCAATGGCTTTGGCAATGGCCACCCGCTGACGCTGGCCGCCGGAAAATTCGTGGGGATACCGCTGAGCATACACCGGGCTCAGACCCACCGCTGTGAGCAGCTCCGCCGTTTTATCAAAGGCTTCCTTCTGGTTCATGCCCATCTGCACCGTCAGCACTTCGCTGATGAGCCGTTTCACCGTCTGCCGGGGATTGAGGGAAGAATAGGGGTCCTGGAAGATGATCTGGAGCTTTTTCCGCAGTTGCCGCAGCTCATTGCCTTTCAGCTTCAGGATATCGTCCTTTTGGTCAAAGACGATGCTGCCGCCGGTGGGCTGGTTCAGCCGCACAATGGCCCGACCGATGGTGGTCTTGCCGCAGCCAGACTCACCCACAAGGCCCACCGTCTCGCCCTTGTTGATGTCCAGACTGACGCCGTCCACCGCCCGCACCACGCCCACGGTCCGCTGCATCAAACCAGTTTTGATGGGAAAATGAACTTGCAGATCATCTATTTTCAAAATAGAATTTTGATTATTCATTGGCATTTTCACCCCGCTTCAAAAAACAGCTCACTCTCCGTTTTCCTACCACCAGCTCTTCCGGGGCCTGCTTGTGACAGATGTCCATGGCATAAGGGCAGCGAGGGGCAAAGCGGCACCCTTCCGGGAAATGCAGAGGATTGGGCACCGTGCCGGAAATGGACTCCAGCCGTCCGCCTCTTGTCACCTTGATGCCCGGAATGGACAGGATCAAAAGTTTGGTATAGGGATGCCAGGGGTCTTCAAAAATCTGCTCCAGCGGCCCTTCTTCCACGATCTTTCCGGCATACATCACCGCCACCCGTTCGGCGATCTGGGACACCACGCCAAAGTCATGGGTGATGAGCAGAATGGACATATTCAAATCCTTTTGCAGCTGCTTCATCAGATCGATGATCTGGGCCTGGATGGTCACATCCAGGGCGGTGGTGGGTTCGTCGGCGATGAGCATCTGGGGATTGGAGGCCAGAGAGATGGCGATCATCACCCGCTGACGCAGGCCGCCGGACAGCTGGTGGGGATAGACCTTCAGCCGTTCCGCCGGATTGGGCACACCCACCTTTTTCAAAATCTCCACCGATTTTTCAAAGACCTGAGCCTTCGTCAGGTTGGGCTCATGGAGCCGGAACACCTCCCCCAGCTGCCGTTCGATGCGGTACACCGGGTTGAGGGAGGTCATGGGCTCCTGAAAGATCATAGAGATCTTGGAGCCTCTGAGTTTGCGGGCTTCCTCCTTTGTCAGCTCCAGAATCTTCTGGCCGTCCACTTCCATATAGTCGGCCTGTACCCGGGCGGTGTCGGCCAAAAGCCGGATGAGGGACAGAGAAGTCACCGTTTTGCCGCAGCCCGATTCGCCCACCAAAGCCAATGTCTCCCCTCGGTTGATGGAAAAGGAAACGCCGTCCACCGATTTGACCATACCTTCCGGGGTATCAAAATATGTGCGAAGATTTTTCACTTCAAGGAATTTTTCGCCTGTCATCTTTGCACCTACTTTCTCATCTTGGGGTCGAAGGCGTCCCGCAGGCCGTCACCGATCCAGTTCATGGCCAAAACCGTCACCGAAATGGCAAGGCCGGGGATGATGGTCAAATACGCTTCCGATTGGAGATACTGCCGCCCCTGGCTGAGCATGACGCCCCAGTCGGGAGCCGCGGCATCGGCTCCCAGGCCCAGGTAAGTCAGGCTGGCCGCCGACAAAATGGCGCTGCCCACAGCCAAAGTGGCCTGGATGATGATGGGGCCCATGCAGTTGGGCAGAATGTGATTCAAAATGATCCGGGCATTGCCGAAACCTGCCACCTTGGCCGACTCCACATACTCGGAGTTCTTCACCGCCAGCACCTGCCCACGGGTCAGACGGGCAAACCGTGGCCAGCCCACAATGGCCAGCGCCAGGATGATATTCTTTTGGCTGGAACCCAGAGCGGCCATGATGGCAATGGCGATGATCAGGAAGGGGAAGGACAGCATGATGTCGGTCATGCGCATGAGGATGGTCTCCACGATTCCTCCGAAATAACCGCTGACAAGACCGATGACGACGCCGATGACGCCGGTGATCAGCGCCACCGTCAGGCCGGTGAGCACCGAAGTGCGCCCGCCGTACAGCAGACGGCTCCAGATATCACGCCCCAGGTTGTCGGTGCCCAGAATATGGCCTTCCGATCCGGGAGGTTTCAGCTGATTCAGCAAGTCCATATCCAAAATGGGATCATACTTTGTGAAAAGAGGAGCACCGGCGCAGAGAATGACGATGATCAGCAGCATCACCAGTCCCACTACGGCGATCTTGTTTTTGCGGAATCTGCGCACCACATCGGTCCAATAAGTGGTGACGGGCAAGGATTCCAGACCGATCTCCCCAGAGGCGCCCTTTTGCACAGGGTCGACTTTTTTCTTTTTCTCCCGCATAACAGGCCCTCCTTAGGATTTTTTATCCAGGCGAATCCGGGGATCCACCCAGGCATAGACGATGTCGATCAACAGATTGACCAGCAGATAGCTGATACAAAGCATCAGGGTGATACCCTGGATCATGGGATAGTCACGCTTAGAGATGGAGTTCATCATCAGCCGCCCGACGCCAGGCCAGGAGAAGATGGACTCGGTGACCACAGCGCCACCCAACAGGCCGCCCACTTCGCCGCCAATGACGGTGATCACCGGGATCATGGCGTTTTTCAGCGCGTGGCCCCAAATGACCACCCGCTCCCGCAAACCTTTGCTGCGGGCATAGCGCACATAATCCTGGTTCAGCACATCCAGCATGCTGGAACGGATCATACGGGTCTGGGTGGCGGCCATGCCCAAAGCCAGAGAAGCAGCCGGCATGATAATGTAGCTGAGGAAGGTGCCCAGGCCCTCGCTGAGTTCAGCGGAACCGGTGGAGGGCAGCCAGCCCAAGCGCAGGGAGAAAAAGATCATCAGCACCAGTCCGAACCAGAATTTGGGCAGAGACACGCCCACAGTGGCCAGCGCCGTGGCCAGCGAATCCCAGATGCTGTTGTGCTTGAGCGCGGCCAGAATGCCCAAGGGAACCGAAACCACAAGGGCCAGCAGCATGGAGAAAGCGGCCAGTTTCAATGTGGCGGGCATACGGACCATCACACTGTCGAACACATCCTGGTTTGTGGCATAGGAGGTGCCCAAGTCTCCTTTACAGGCATTCACAACAAAATCCACATAACGAACCAAAAAGGGTTTATCCAGTCCCCACTGCTCTTCCACCACCGCCCGCTGTTCTTCGGAGACGGTGCCGTCTTCTGTACCCAGAATCAGGTCCACCGGGTCGCCGGGGGTGACATAGAGCAGAGAAAAAATGAGCAGGGAGATGATGAGCAGTGTGGGAATAGCTTGCAATAATCTTCTCAGAATATAAGTCCACATAGCGTTCTCCTCTTT
>CALLCY010000069.1:0-4731 GCA_938000015.1 uncultured Clostridia bacterium | reverse complement strand
ACGCCGCCCATAGCAGCAGCATAGCCGCCGATGAACTTCTTGATCTGATAGACGAACATATCCAGAGCCAGCTGAGCGCGCTCGTTGCCCTTCTGAGCAGCCTCGTTCAGGTCACGGCAGTCGCTGGAGACGCCGGAGATGCCCAGGAAGCCGGACTTCTTGTTCATCAGGTCGCTCATCTGATCGGGGTTCAGGCCTTCCTTCTTCATGATGAAGGTGACCACAGAGGGGTCGATACCGCCGCAGCGGGTGCCCATCAGGAAGCCGTCCAGAGGAGTGAAGCCCATGGAGGTATCCACAACCTTGCCGTCCTGGATAGCAGCCAGAGAGGAGCCGTTGCCCAGATGGCAGTTGATGACCTTCTTGCCTTCCAGGGAGCCCTTCAGCTCGCCCAGGCGATGAGCAATATAACGATGGCTGGTGCCGTGGAAGCCATAGCGGCGGATGGAGTACTTCTCATAGTACTCATAGGGCACGCCGAACATATAAGCCTTGGGAGGCATGGTCTGATGGAAGGAGGTATCGAACACGGCCACCATGGGGGTGTCCTTGCCGAAGACTTCCTGGCAGGCCTTCATAGCGATGGCCTGAGGGGGATTGTGGAGGGGGCCCAGATCCTTAAAGGACATGATGTCGTCGATGACGGTATCGGTGACAACGGTGGAGACCTTGTACTTCTCGCTGCCGTGGAGCACGCGGTGGCCGATGGCGGAGATCTCGCTCATGCTATCGATGACCTTGCCCTCGCCGGAGCTCATCACCTTCACCAGCTCCATAAAGGCTTCCTTATGGGTGGGGAAGGACACATCATACTCCACCTTCACGCCGTCGGCGGTCTTGTGGCTGATCCGGCCGTCCACGCCGATGCGCTCGCACAGGCCCTTGGCCAGAACATGTTCGTTGGACATATCCATCAGCTGATACTTCAGCGAGGAGCTGCCCGCATTGATAACCAGTACTTTCATTCTCTAGCACTCCTTATGATTGTAAATCTCTTATTTTTGTTATAAAATGAGACCGAATCTATTTTACACCATATTTTTTAAAAGTACAACCATCAAAATGGAGAAAATCCCTATGAACATCTGCGGCATCGTGGCGGAATACAATCCCTTTCACCGGGGTCACCGGTATCATCTGGAAAAAACAAGACAAAAACTGGGGGAAGACACCCTGCTTGTGGTGTGTCTGTCCTCCTATTTTGTCCAGCGGGGGGAGCCGGCTCTTTTGTCCCCTCACGCCCGGGCAGAAATGGCTCTCAGCCAGGGGGCCGATCTGGTGCTCTCCCTCCCCGCCCCCTACGCCCTTTCCTCGGCAGAGGGCTTTGCCCGTGGGGCGGTGGGCATCCTGTCCGCCCTGGGCTGCGTCACCCACCTGTCCTTCGGCACCGAAGGGGTGGGAGAAGAAAAGATCATGGAGCTTTCCCGGCTGCTCCTGGATCACGAAACGGCGGCAAATACCCTGCTCCATCTGAAAAGCGGCATCTCCTATGCCGCTGCCCGTGAGCGGGCACTCTATGAACAAATCAAAGAAGAATCCGCTCTTCTGCGCCTGCCCAATGTGATTCTGGCCACCGAATATGGCAAGGCCCTTTTGCAGCTTTCTTCCCCCATCCAGCCGGTGGCCATTCCCCGGAAAGGGGCGGGCCACGACGCCATGCAGCCGGAAGATGGCTTCCCTTCGGCCTCCTTCCTGCGGCAGAAGATCGCCGCAGGCGAAACCGAAGAAGCCCTTTCCTACCTGCCCCCGGAGTGCCGGGAAATTTTCCGCCGGGAGCAAAAGGCCGGGCGTCTGGCCCTGCCCTCCCTGGGTGAAAAATCCATGCTGGGTAAGCTCTGGAGCCTGTCCCTTTCGGATCTTTCCGCCCTTCCCGGGGCGGCCGAGGGTTTGGAGCACCGGTTTGCCCGGGCTTTGCAGAAAAACCAAAATCTGACACAGGCGCTGGAAGAGACCAAGACCCGCCGCTATCCTCTTTCTCGGCTGCGGCGTATGGCTCTGTGCGGTTTTCTGGGGTTGACCAAGCAGGAGTGCCAGAGTCCGCCTTCTTATATAAAGGTGTTGGCCGTGGGCGAAAAGGGGCGGCAGGCCCTGGCCCTTTCCCGCAAGCAGAGTGCTTTGCCGGTCATCACCAAACCCGCCCAGGGAAAGAGCATCCCCGCCTTTCAGAAGGAAGGGGACTGTGCCCGGCTGTGGAGCCTGTTTTTAAAAGACCCCACCGCCTTTTCCCCGGGAGAATACTATGAAAAAGGCCCGGTGACCGAAAAGGAAAGAAAAATGTCTTGACTTTGGGAAAAAGGGATGGTATACTAGCTTCGCCGCATCGACCGGGCTAGAAGTGGGCTTGTCCCCGCCCCGAGAGCGAGACTCTAACAAAGAAGAGAGGTGCAAACCGCATGTACGCTATCATCGTAGCCGGCGGGAAACAGTACAAGGTCGCAGAAGGCGACACCATCTACATCGAGAAACTGGAAGCCGCCGATGGCGAAACCGTGTCCTTTGACAATGTTCTGGCTGTGGAAAAGGACGGGGCTATGACCGTTGGCGCTCCTTATGTTGAGGGAGCCAAGGTCTCCGGCAAGGTCGTCAAGACCGGCAAGGGCAAGAAGATCATGGTCTTCAAGTTCAAGGCCAAGAAGAACTATCGTCGCCGCCAGGGCCATCGTCAGCCCTACACCAAGGTGACCATCGAAGCCATCCAGGCTTAAGTTCTTCCCTTTTTTCATCCTAAACCAATCGGAGGTGTAACTCATGGCTCATAAGAAAGGTGTCGGCTCCACAAAGAACGGCCGCGATTCCGAAAGCAAACGCCTGGGCGTCAAGCGCGCCGACGGTCAGTATGTGCTGGCTGGCAACATCCTGGTTCGCCAGCGGGGCACCAAGATCCATCCTGGCCTGAATGTGGGCATCGGCTCTGACGATACCCTGTTCGCCATGGCTGACGGCCGCGTCAGCTTTGAGCGTTTCGGCCGCGACCGCAAGAAGGTCTCGGTCATCAAGGTGGAACAGTAAGAACCCCAAGACCCGGGCCTTTTGGCCCGGGCTCTCTCAAAAAAGCGGCTTATGCCGCTTTTTTGTATTTTTGCAAGGGCCTGCATGCACGCCTGCGGCGCACACTTGTCCCTTGAGAAGTGCAAAAAGCCACGCACAGGTCGCGGCTTTTTGCAAATTGATGAAGGGTTGGATACACAAATTTTGGCCCACATCTGTTTTGCTTCTTTGACCCGGGCCTTTTGGCCCGGGTCTTTCTTATAACTCCGTATGGTATAATGGTATAATAAGACTGGAGCGGCAAGCCGCCGCACCCGATCATAGGCATGAAGCGAAGCACAGAGAAGAGGATTACAATTATGTTTGTTGATGTTGCACGGATCTTTATCAAGGCGGGAAAAGGGGGCGATGGCGCCGTCTCCTTTCACCGGGAAAAATACATCGCCGCCGGCGGGCCGGATGGAGGCGATGGCGGCAAGGGCGGCAGCGTTGTCTTTCAGGTGGATGACAACCTCTCCACCCTGCTGGACTTCCGCATGAAGCGGAAATATGTGGCCCAGAACGGCGCCAACGGCACCGGCAAGCGCAGCAGCGGCAAGGATGGAGAAAACATCCTCATCAAAGTGCCCCGTGGCACTCTGATCCGGGACGCGGAAACCGGAGCGCTGCTTCAGGATATGTCCGGGGACGAGCCTTTTGTGGCGGCCAAAGGCGGCCGGGGCGGCTGGGGCAACTGCCACTTTGCCACCCCCACCCGTCAGGCTCCCCGCTTTGCCAAGCCCGGCCTGCCCGGCGAAGAGCGGATGGTCACTCTGGAGCTGAAGCTCATCGCCGATGTGGGCCTGATCGGCTTCCCCAATGTGGGCAAGAGCACCCTGCTTTCGGTGATCTCCAAGGCACGGCCCAAAATCGCCGATTACCACTTCACCACCCTCACCCCCAACCTGGGCGTGGTGTATGTGGGTGAAGGAGAGTCCTTTGTGGCTGCCGACATCCCGGGTATCATCGAGGGTGCTGCCGAAGGCGCCGGTCTGGGCCATGACTTCCTGCGCCACATTGAGCGGTGCCGTCTGCTGCTCCACTTGGTGGATGTGTCCGGCTCGGAGGGCCGTGACCCGGTGGAGGACCTGGAGACCATCAACCGGGAACTGAAGGAATACAGCCCTGCCCTGGCTTCCCGGCCCCAGATCATCGCCGCCAACAAGACCGACATTGCCCCCGATGGGGAAAACGCCCGCCGTCTGCGGGAAAAGGCCCAGGAGCTGGGCTATGCCTATTTTGAGATTTCGGCAGCGGCCCAGATGGGCGTGCGGGAGCTGGTCTATGCCCTGTGGCAGGAGCTGGAGAAGCTGCCTCCCATCGAGGTCTACGAAGCCGAGATCATCCCGGAAAAGGAAGCCGATCCGGAAGAGGATATCATCATCCGCCGGGAAAACGACACCTTCTATGTCACCGGGCGGCACATCGAGCGGATCTTCGCTTCGGTGAATCTGTCGGATTACGAATCCCGGATGTATTTCGAGCGGGCCTTGCGGAAAGCCGGGCTGTTTGAAAAGCTGGAGGAAAAGGGCGTCCAGGAGCACGACACCGTCAATGTGTGCGGCTTCGAGTTTGAATATATCCACTGACGAGCCAGAGCCTTCGCTGCGGCGAAGGCTTGCAAAAGAAACAAGCCCGATTGGAACGATGTTCCAATCGGGCTTGTTTCTTTTGTTCCTGGCGGCGTGTTATTTCGGCCAAAGG
>CALLCY010000068.1:0-4734 GCA_938000015.1 uncultured Clostridia bacterium | reverse complement strand
GGGGCCGGTACAACGGGGGCCTGCTTCACTTCCTGAAGGAGGGATTTTTTGAAGCGGGCGTAGAGCACTGCTGCAATGACAAAGGCCAGGGTATCGGTGACGGCCTGCACCCACATCAGGCCCTTGACGCCCCAGATGGCATCCATGACAAAGGAAAGCACAGTGAAGATGATTCCCAGACGAAGCACGGCCAGAAGCAGGGAGGCCTTCCATTTGCCCACCGCCTGGAACACTGAGTTATACATATTGAACAGGCTCATGCCGATGACGCACCAGCTCCAGCACCGCATGAAGGTAGCGGCCACCTGGATGGTTTCGGCATGGGGAGTGAAGATACCGGCAATGGCTTCGGGCATCAGCTGCACGATGATGAGGAACAGAATGGAGAAGATCCACAGGATCTTGAAGGAAAGGCTGCATACCTGGTGAACCCGCTTGTGGTTCTTGGCGCCGTAGCTGAAGCCGATCAAGGGCATCACACCCTGGGCGATGCCGATGCTGATGTGAAGGGCGATGGTGCCGCATTTGGAGGTAACGCCGTAGGCGGCGGAGAGAATGTTGCCGTTTTCATGCCCCAACAGCAGGCCGTTGAGCACGGCAATGGACACCGACACCAGCAGCACCGACACGGCGGCCGGGAAGCCCACAGCGCAGGTGTCAAAGGCCACCTTGCGTTCCAGGGAGAAGCGCTTGGGATTGATGCTCAGAACGGTGTGCTTGCGGATTTTTGCCAGAATGACAAAGAAATACACCATAGAAATGGTGTTGGAAAGCATGGTGGCCACTGCTGCACCGGACACATCCATGCCAAAGCCAAAAGGCATGGTCAGGGCGCCGTTGAACAGTGTATCCCCCTTTTCGAAGATGAAGATGGGGTCCAGAATGATGTTCATAATGCCGCCAAGGGAAAGGCCGATGCCCGCCTCTTTGGTTTTGCCCACGGCCCGCACCAGATGGCCCAGGATCAGCCCGGCCACTGTGGGCAGACCGCCGATGACAAACACCCAAAGGAGATACCGGGCCGAAAAGCTGAAGGTCAGCTCATCGGCTTTGAAAAAGGTGAGGATGGGTTTCATGAACAGTCCCAGGACAATGGCCAGAATGGCCGTCACGCCAAAGCTGGCCCAGAAACCAAAGGCAGAGGCTTTTTTGGCGGTGTCCTGATCGTTTTTGCCCAGGCTTCGGGCGATCACGCTGTTGGCGCCGATGCCGAACAGGTTGGCCACGGCGGTGAGCAGGGTAAAGATGGGGAAGGTGATGGACAAGGCTGCCAGCTGGTTGGGGTCGCCGATCTGTCCCACAAAGAAGGTGTCCGCCAGACTGTATAAAATGACCACGATCTGGCTGATCACCGTGGGGATGGCCAGCTTGGCCACCGCCTTGCCCACGGGCATGGTGGTAAACAGTTCATTGTTGTTTTTCTGCATTCTTTTTGCCTCTTCCTATTCTATATGGCTGGTTTCTGCATGGAGGCCATTGAGAAAACACTGAATGGCAACCTCCCGGCTCTTTTCCAGTTCGGTGTCTTTATAATAGTAGAAATACCCCAGATCTTCCTGGGAGATGAAACCGTGGAGAATGGCGCGAAGGACCCGCTGCCAATGGGCGCAGGCTTCCCGGCTCAGGCCGTAACCGGCCAGCAGCTCCATCACGGTTTCCAGCAGCGGCACGGCCATCTCCTTTTCCGCCTCGTCATTGTTCAGCGGCATGGACATAATCAGCCGGTACAGTCCTTTGTTTTCAGCGGCAAAGGCGAAGTAGGCCCGGGCAAAGGCCCGGATGGCTTCATCCTTTTCTTTTCCGGCGATGGCGGCCTTCTGGTTTTCCACAAACCGGTGGATGGCGCAGCGGAACACTTCCCGCTGCAAATCCTTTGTGTTTGCAATGTGGTTATACAAAGACGGCGTTTTCACTTGCAGCCGTCTGGCCAGCTCATGCAGGGAAATGACCCACTGGCCGCTTTCTTCGATCAGCGCCACGGCTTCCTGCACAATGATCTCTTTGGTCAGTCCTTTTGAACCCATAGACTTTGCTCCTTTCAAAACTAACAGCATTAGTTATGCTATCACTAACACTGTTAGTTTGTCAAGAGAAGAACAGAGGGAAGAGGTAAAAACAAAACTCCCCCTGGATGCAGCGATCTGCACTGTATCCAGGGGGAGAAGAAAATAAAAGGGGGAGTGAGGACTATTTCAGCCTGTCCAGCAGCAGGCCGCCCTGTTCCCGCAGCCACCCGCGGCAGGAACAGTAATCGGGCAGCACCCGCTCCACTTCTTTCCAGAAGCGGGAGGAGTGGTTCATTTCCAGCCGGTGGCACAGTTCATGTACCACCACATAGTCCAGCACTTCCGGCGGACAGAGCACCAGCAGGAGGTTGAAATTCAGATTCCCTTTGGAAGAGCAGCTGCCCCACCGGGTGTGCTGGGCCCGGATGGTGATGCGGCCATAGTCCACTCCCACCAGAGGGGCAAAATATTCTACCCGCCGGGGAATCTCCTGCAAAGCCAGGTTTCCCAGCCGAACCCGTTCCTCCTGGGAGAGAGGCGGCAGGGCCTGACTGAGCCGGGCAGAAATTTGCTCCAGATGCTTCTGAATCCAGAGGGACTTTTCCGCCACAAAACGGCGGATCTCTTCTTCCGGTAGTTTCAGAGGGGAGCGTACCACAATCTCTCCCTCCCGGGTGATCTGGAGGGCCAGTGTTTTCCGTTTGCTGCGAAGAAGGGTATAGGGATAAAGAGGGAATGAGGGCATGGGAATCTCCTTCCGGCGTGTTTGTTTTCAGTATACCCTCTTCTCATTCCCAGAACAAGAGCCTCTAGCCTTTCAGTAAAGGAAGCAGCTGGTTTTCCATCACCCACCGGTGGCTGTAATGGGTGCGCACCAGGGTCTTGGCCAAAAGAGCGGGATCGCTGTCCATCCGGCCCAGAATATCCCGGCCGTGGTCCTCATAATAGGCCTGTTCCGAAGGATTGTAGGTCTCCCGGGTGTCAAAGCCGAAGTTCCGGGCATCCCAGCGGAGGAAGTAGGCCCCCAGTTTTTCCCCCAGTTCCTGCAGGGCCGGCACCGCCTGATTGAGCACCAGGAAATTTCCCCGGCTGGCGGCTTCCAGCACTGTCAGGCCAAAGGATTCGGAATAGGAAGGGCAGATGAACAGGTTGGACAGCTGAAACAGCTCCATCACACCCTCCCGGGGAAAGCCCAGAGGATAGCCGATATCGGAAGTGAAGAGCAGATTGTCAGCAGGCAGACCGTATTTTTTTCCTTCGGTGCGGATTATTTTTTTGTAGAGATCCGGGGGAATGTCGGCGCAGGGAAAGTCGCAGAACACCGCCCGGGTCTGGCGGGAGGATACCTTTTGGATGGCGCCGCACAAAGCGGCCACCTTTTCCAGCCGTTTGCCGGTGGTGAGCCGGGCCGGATAGATGGCCAGCACCTCGGCTCCCAGCAGATCTATATGCCGGGCCACTTTCGGCACATCCTGGCTCATGGAGGAAAGGAGAGGCAGGCAGTTATACACAGCAGCGCACTGATCCAAAGGAACATCGTACTGCCGGGAAAGGGCAGGCAGGCCCGACTGGGTGGGATAGACAAAGATGGTGTTGGGCATGGGAGTGAAGCGGGCAGAAAAAGGCCATTCCATGCTTTCCGGATGGGGGACGGGCAGGGAATGGGTGAAGGAAAGGAAGCGAAGATGGGGCAGCTCCGTTTGAGCCTTCCGCAGGGCGATGTTGTGCACCAGATGCCAGCCCTGGTACAGAATGTCGTGGAGGATGCACACATCCACATCCTGCAAATGGCGGACAAAGTCCTGGGCAATGGCGTCGGCCTCCTGATAGAAAGTGGGATGCACCGAGCCGGTAGGGGCGGAGTAATCCCGCCAATGGATGGGCTGTCCGTTCAGGGTATTGGTGATCTTCACCCATTGCAGCCGGGGGTCGGCAAAAATGCCGGTGCGTTCGCTGTCGGGACAGTTTTCGCTCACCAGCATTTTGACGGAAAATCCGGCGTCCAGCAGCATTTGTAGTTGATCGGCCACCACATTCACCAGAGAATAGGTGGAGGACAGCCCGGCAAACATGGTGAGAATGGCAACTTTCACAGGGTGCTCCTTTCCAAGGATGCGGCGCGGCCATTTTCGGCCGCGCCGCAAAGTGGGTGGATGGACTTAAACGGAAGGCTGGTTGGGACAGCTGCACCCTCCGAACAGGTCCAGCTTCTGTTTCAGAACGGTTTCCAGCTGGGCCACAGAATCCACCATGGATTCCACCGATTTGTTGGTTTGGAGAATGGTTTCAGCGGCGATGGTCTCATAAGCCAGCACCCGCTGGAGTTTTTCACCTTCGGCATTGAGAATGTGGGCCAGGGCGGCCTGCTGCATGGCCACCGATTCCATCAGGTCGGAAATGGCCAGGCTCCGGGGAATGGGGACCTGGGTGGTGGTTGTGGAAGTGGAGGTGGAGGAAGCCGTGGTCGTGGTGGTTGTCGTTGTTGTGGTCGTAGTGGAAGAACTGGTAGAAGTGGAAGTGCTGCTGGAAGTGGTAGATGAAGTGGAAGAGGTGCTGGTGCTGCTGGAAGTTGTGGTGGAAGAGCTGGTGGAAGAGCTGGTAGAAGTGCTGGTGCTGGTAGAGGTGGAACTGGTGGTGCTGGTGGTAGTCAGAAGGCAGACGGTGGGTTCGGGAAGCTCACCGATGAACAGCTCGTCATGGCTTTCGGCGTTGCCGGTGTAGGAATCAA
>CALLCY010000067.1:0-12141 GCA_938000015.1 uncultured Clostridia bacterium | reverse complement strand
GGGGACGACCCGTCCCGGCCCAGCCGTTCTCCCTCATTCAAATTGGCAGTCGTACAGGGCCGCATAGGCGCCCTTTTTCTCCAGCAGAGTCTTGTGGTCCCCCTGCTCGATGATGTTGCCGTTCTCCATGAACAGGATGTTGTCCGCGTCCCGGATGGTGGAGAGCCGGTGGGCGATGACGAAGCTGGTGCGGCCCCGCATCAGGTCCTTCATGGCCCTGCCGATCTCCGCCTCCGTGCGGGTGTCCACGCTGGAGGTGGCCTCATCCAGGATCAGGATGGGCGGGTCGCACAGGAACACCCGGGCGATGGTCAGCAGCTGCCGCTGGCCGGCGGAGAGGTTGCTGGCCTCGTTGTCCAGCACCGTGTCATAGCCCTTGGGCATGGTGCGGATGAAGTAGTCCACCTTGGCGGCCTTGGCGGCGGCCACGATCTCCTCCCGGGTGGCGTCCGGGCGGCCGTAGGCGATGTTCTCCGCCACCGTGCCGCCGAACAGCCAGGTGTCCTGGAGGACCATGCCGAAGTTCTTCCGCAGGCCGGAGCGGGTCATGGCGGCGGTGGACACCCCGTCCAGTGTGATCTGTCCGCCGTTGACCTCATAGAACCGCATCAGCAGGTTGATGAGGGTGGTCTTGCCGGCGCCGGTGGAACCCACCACGGCGATCTTCTGGCCGGGCCTTGCCTCGAAGCTGATGTCCTTCATCAGCAGGCGGTCCGGGTCGTAGCCGAAGCTGACGTGCTCAAAGGCCACATGACCAACCGCGTGCTCCACCACAGCGGGGGAGGCGGGGTCGGGGATCTCCTCTTCCTCGTCCAGCAGCTCAAAGGTCCGCTCGGCGGAGGCCAGGGCCGCCTGGAGGGAGTTGATCATGTAGGAGGCCTCGGTGAGGGGCTCCGCCGTCTGGTTCACATACTGGAAAAACGCCTGGACCACGCCCACCGTCATGGTGCCGTTCAGCATGGCCCGGCCGGCGATGACGGCGATGACCACCTGGGCCAGCCGGGTCAGCAGGCGGATCAGGGGGTTCACGCAGTTGGTGAGGAAGTCCGCCTTCTGGTTGGCCACGCGGTTGGCCTCGGCCGCCTCGGAGACCTTCTGGATGCTCTCCGTCTCGTGGTTGTAGGCCTTGATGACGTCCCGGCCGTTGTAATACTCCTCCACGATGCCGGTGAGGACGCCGATGGTCTCCTGCCGCTCCGCCGCGCAGCGGAGGTTCTTCCGGGCCACGATGTTGGTGACCACCATGCTGATGGCCATGAACACCAGGAACAGGCAGGTGAGGGGGACGCTGTAGTAGAACATGACGACCAGGGAGCCGATGATGGTGCCGATGGCCACGATCAGCTTCAGCAGGCCGGTCTGCAGCACCTCGGCGATCTTATCCAGGTCGCTGGTGACCCGGCTGAGGATCTCGCCGGCCAGATTCCGGTCAAAGAACCGCAGGGGCAGGCGGGTCAGCTTCCGGGCCACCTGGCTCCGCAGCTCCAGGGTCAGGCTCTCGGCCACGCTGGCCATCAGCCAGGACTGGAGATAGTAGAACAGCCAGGTGAACAGGTACTGCACCGTCAGCTGGATCAGCTCCCGGCCCATGGTGGCGGTGACCGAGAAGGGCGTGCCGCCATTCCAGGCGGCCTGGACGCTTCTCCACAGGTGGTCGATGACGATGGCGCTGTACATGGGGTTCCAGATGGACAGGGCCACATAGATGACGATGGACAGTGCCACCACCGTCAAACGGACCCGCTGGCCGTGGAGCTGGCTGAACAGGCGCACCACCGTGCTGCGGGTGTCCTGGGGCACCTCACGCTCGATGCCGGCGATCTTCTTTTTGGGGCTCATGACGCCTCACCCTCCTTCGTCTGGGATTCATAGATCTCCTGATAGACCCTGCAGGTCTGCATCAGCTCCTCATGGGTGCCGATGCCGGCCATGTGGCCCTCGTGGAGGACCACGATCTGGTCCGCGTGGCGGATGGAGCTGACCCGCTGGGCGATGATCAGCACCGCCGCATCCTTCGTCTCCGCCGCCAGGGCCTTCCGCAAAGCCGCGTCGGTCTTGAAGTCCAGGGCGGAAAAGCTGTCGTCAAAAATCAGCACCGGGGCCTGCTTGGCCAGGGCCCGGGCGATGGACAGCCGCTGTTTCTGGCCGCCGGACACATTGGAGCCTCCCTGGGCCACCGGGTCCTCATAACCCTTGGGCTTTTCCTGGATGAATTCAGTGGCCTGGGCCACGGCAGCCGCCTTTTCCACCTGCTCCTGGGAAATGTCCGGAGCGCCATAGCGGATGTTGCTTTGGATGGTGCCGCTGAAGAGCACACCCTTCTGGGGAACGAAGGAGATCAGCTCGTGGAGGTGATGGAGGTTCAGATTCCGCACATCGGTGCCACCGATGGTCACCTGGCCTTCGCTCACATCGTACAGCCGGGGAATCAGGCTGATGAGCGTGGTTTTGCCCGAGCCGGTGCTGCCGATGAAGGCGGTGGTCTCACCGGGGTTTGCGGTAAAGGAGATGTCGGTCAGCACATCTCCCGGCGCGCCGGGATAACGGAAGGACACATGGTCAAATGTGACAGGGCAGGGTTTGTGAAGATCCAGCACCTGGGGTTTCTCCGGGTTTTTGATGTCCACCGGGCTCTCCAGGATCTCACAGATCCGGTTGGCCGACACCGAGGCCCGGGGCAGAATGACAAAGACCAGAGCGATCATCATAAAGCTCATGATGATCTGGATGGCATACTGCATAAAGGCCATCATATTGCCCACATCGGCGATGTTGGAGGCGGTGAGGGAGGCGATCCACACCACGGCCAGGGAGACACCGTTCATCACCATGGTCATCACAGGCATCATCAGGGAGATGGTGCGGTTGACGAAGAGGTGGTTTTTTGTCAGGTCCCGGTTGGCGTTGTCAAAGCGCTCTTCCTCATAGCCCTCGGTGCCGAAGGCCCGGATGACCAGCAGGCCGCTGAGCCGCTCCCGGGACACCAGATTCAGCCGGTCCAGCAGCTTCTGGGCCTTTTTGAACCGGGGGATGACGATGGCCATCAGGGTGCCGATCAAAAGGAGCATCACCAGGATACTCACAGCGATGGTGGCCGTCATGCCGGGCATATTGCTGCTTTTGGCCTGGGCCCGCAGAATGCCACCCACGCCCATGATGGGAGCATAGAACACCAGGCGGATCATCACGGTGCAGAACATCTGGATTTGGGTGATGTCGTTGGTGGAACGGGTGATGAGGGAAGAAACCGAAAAACGGTCAAATTCCGGGTTGGAAAAGGAAGTGACCTTGTCGAAAACCTGTCCTCGCAGGTCCCGTGCCACCCCCGAGCCGATGCGGGCGGCCAGAAGGCCCACCAGAATGGCGCATACGGCGCTGGCCAGGGCGATGAGCAGCATGACGGCGCCTTTTTGCAGTACATAGCCCATATCGCCCACGGCCACACCCTGGGAAACCAGAGAGGACATATAATCGGGCAGGGCCAGCTCGGCCATGGCCTGGCCGAAGAGCAGGGCGAAGGCCAGCAGCATCCAGCCGGCATAGCGTTTTAAATGTGTCAATAGCTTGAGCATGGTATTCCTCCAGAAGGCAGAGTTCAAAGATGGGTGGGGCAAAGGGGATGTCCCTGGGGACGGATGAGCTGGGCCATGATGGCGGGCATCTCATCGGGATGGGTGCGGGGTTTTTCCTCCAGCCAGCACACCAGCACCGCCGACAGCGTGGCGGCCCGGGTGGCGATAAAATAGGGAGCGGCTTTGTCGTCTATATGAATATGGCGGCGGAAAAATTCCATGTTGCGGTGAAGGGCCCGGGCAAAGGCATCGGTGAGCAGATTGGTGGTGCCTGTGGCCATCAGCACTTCCGCGGCCTGGGAGTGAGCCGTCCAGAAGAGAAAAAAGGCGTGGAAAAACCCCATTTCCCCGGTGGCCTGCCGCAGAGCCCGCTGATCCATCATATAGGCGATCATCTGCTCCACGGCCTGGTCGGTTTCATAGCGGAGCACATCGTCGATGGTGTCAAAGCTGCGGTAAAAGGTGGCCTTGCTCACTCCGGCTTCCTTGGCCAGAGCGGTCACCGAGATCTGACGGTAAGGGGTAGCGGCGATCAGCTGGTGCAGAGCCTTCCCGATGGATTCCACCGATTGGTTCACCCGCTTGTCGCTGTGGATATGGTACATGGCATCAACTCCCTCCATGATATTTCGCTTCGATAGTATAGTCCTGCGAGAGAAACAAGTCAATCGTATCGTAAATATTTTTACAAACTGGTCATATTTTTTTGCCGTATCCTGGGGAAAAAGAAAAAATCCCCGGGAAAAATCCCGGGGATTCGGTGGTTTATCTTATGCTTTTTTGTAGCGGCAGACGCCGGAGACCCAGGCTTCATCCACATGGGTGTGGAGAATTTCTTCCGGGTCGATTTGGAACAGATCCTGGTCCAGCAAAATGAAGTCGGCCAGTTTGCCGGGGGTGATGGAGCCTTTCAGATGCTCTTCCCCGGAGGCGTAGGCACCTTCGATGGTGTAGCATTTCAGGGCCTGTTCCATGGTCATGGCCTCCTGGGGCAGGAAGGCCCGCTTTTCCTCTCCGGACACATTCTGCCGGGTGACGGCGGAATACAGGTTGGGCATGGTATCGAACTTTTCCACCGGGCAGTCGGTGCCGAAGCTCACATGAACGCCGTTTTCATACAGATTGCGCCAGGCATAGGAGGTGGAAGTGAGGGCTTCCCCGATGCGGCTCTGGCAGATATTCATGTCGTAATCGATGAAGATGGGCTGGACAAAGGCCAGCACATCCAGGGTGCGGAACCGGCGAAGCAGAGCCTGGTCGGTGATCTGGCAATGGACGATGCCGTGGCGGGGATGGTTTTCCGGGCAGAGCAGATGGGCATTTTCAATGGCATCCAGGGCCATTTCCACTGCCCGGTCTCCGATGGCGTGGATGGCCACCGGCATATTGTGGCGGTGAGCACACAGCACCAGGCCGTTGAGCTGGGGCTGGGTGAACATCTCCAGACCCTTGGTGGAGGGATCGTCGGCATAGGGCTGGCGCATGGCGGCGGTGCGGGCGCCCAGGCTGCCGTCGGCCAGCAGCTTGATGCAGCTGGGACGGAACCAGGCAGAGCCCCACTGGTCGTCATAGCCGGCGTCGAAGAATTCCTGGATCAGCTCTTCCTTTTGCAGCAAGCATTGTTCGCTCACCCGGATGTGGAGAGCGCCCTGGGCCTCCAGCTGGGCAAAGGCGCGGAAGAGCAGGTGGTAGTCGGCCTTGGGGGTGTAGCCCACATCGTCGCTTTGCAGGGAGGTGATGCCCTGGCTCAGCGCCTGCTCCTGGGCGGAGAGGATGATCTTTTTCAGCGTCTCCAGGTTCAGACTGGAGATCTGGGCCTTGGTGTCATCCAGCAGGCTTTCTTTGATGATGCCGTTGGGTTCGCCGTTTTCGTCTACTTCCACCAGATCGCCATAGGAAGGAGCGGTCTCCCGGGTGATGTTCAGTGCTTTCAGGGCGGCGGAGTTGAGCACGCCGATGTGGAAGCAGGCCCGCATGATCATCATGGGCACGGTGGAGGACACCTCATCCAGGTCGGCCCGCAGGGGGAAGCGGCGCTCGCCTTCGGTGAAATAGTCCTGGTTCCAGCCCTCCCCTTCCACAAAAGCATCGGGGCCGGCGGGACGCAGGCGGACGCCTTCGGCCATCCGCTCCTGAATTTCTTTAATAGAATGGGTGCCGGTGAGGTTGACGCTCATCAGGCCTTTGGCAAAATGGATGAAATGCATATGGGAATCGTTGAGGCCGGGGAGCATCAGCCGGTCTTTGGCGTCCACTTCTTGGGCCTGCTGGCCACGGCGGCACAGCTCCACCTGGGCTCCTTCCAGAGAACCCACAAAGACAAATCGGTCGTCTTCGATGAGAGCGGCCTGGGCCACAGGGCGCCGGTCATCCATGGTGTGGATGCGGGCATTTTTGATCAGGGTAAGCATGGGATATTCCTCCTGTTTTTTTGTAAAAATAGGATAACCATAAAATCGGAGTTGAGATAAATTCATTATATCACACCCATTGGTGTTACGGGGAGAAAGCGGAAAAATAGGGAAAATACTACAAATTTGCACAAGAGTTTTTGGTTAAGATGCTGAATTGATGTGAAAAATTGACCTTGTCCCCCTTGCCAAGCGTGTTATAATGAAAGCAAAAGGCCCCTGAAAGCAGTATTTCGGGGAGAATATGGAAGCGAGGAGGGAAGAGGAAAATGCGCCACAGCGACATGATCAACAGCATCGTGGAAGCCGAGCATCATGCCCGGGAGATCACCGATAAAGCCGAAGAAAAGCGGCGTCACCTGGACGAGGAAGTAGCCCAGGCGGTGTGCCAGATGGAAAAAGAATATGAAGAAAAAGCAAAGCTGCGGATCGAACAGGCCAAAAGGGAAGAGGAAGCCCTGCGGCAGCGGTCTCTGGCCGAGCTGGAAGGGCGTCTGCAATCGGCCATGGACGATCTGGAAAAGAAAAGCCAGATCCAACATGATGCTTGGGTAGACGCCTTGTTTTCTCATATTGTAGGTGAGGAAGCAGAACGGGGGGACGGCGGGTGCTGAGAGAGCTGTTCGACTATGCAGCCATAGGCGGCAAGGTCCATGCCATGCTGGGAAACCGGCTGCGGCAGGAGGATTTTGACAAGCTGATGCAGATGCACACCGTGCCGGAAACCGCAGCCTTTTTGCTGAATACCCCTGGTTGGGGGAATTGCCTGCAGGGGATGGATGTGGAGCATGTGCACCGGGGCGAGCTGGAAAAACGGCTGCGCATGGGCCTTGCGGGGGAATATGACCGGCTGGCCACCTTTGCTTCCAAGGGGATGCGCCAGCTTCTGCGGGCCATGGCCGCAAAAGCTGAAGCGGTGGAACTGCTTCGCTTTCTCCGGTATTTTTCCGCAGGGCACCCGGCGGATTTTGCTGTGAGTCTCCCGGCGGGGCTTCTGCGCCGCAGTCATATCCGGTTTGACAAATTGGCCGCCCGGCCCGATTACCAGGGCCTTTTGCAGGCGGTGGAGGGAACGGTGTTCTATCCTTCCCTGAAAAAGACCCAGCCGGGAGAAAATGGCTTTGATTACACCATGGCCGAAGCGGCTGTGCAAAGCGCCTATTACCGGGGGGTGCTCACCAGCATCCAGCGGGCTTTCCACGGGGAGGACCGGCGGGGACTGGAGGAATATTTCCTGCGCCAGTGTGATTTTCAGAACATTGTGCGCATTCTGCGGATGAAGCGGTACTTCAAGGTGGAGAGCGAAGAAGTGCTTCGGGGATTGCTGCCTTTCTCCTTAAAGCTAAAGGACGGTTACCTGAAGGAGCTGATCAAGGCTCCCACCTGGGATGAGGCCATGAGCATTCTGAAGGAAGGGCCCTATGGACCGGTGTTCCGGGAAGAAGAGCACCGGCAAATTGAGGATTATGCCTTTTCCTTTTTCCAGAAAGGCCGCCAGATGATACGGCGTGGGCGTCCATCGGCCTTTGATGGCATCATTTACCTGGATATCAAGGAACACGAACTGAAAAACATCATCAATGTGGTGGAATGTGTCCGTTATCAGGTGCCGGAAAACCGCAGGGCCGCCTATCTGACCCCCATTTATTAAAGTTGCGGCCATAGATCATTTGAAGCAAAGGAGGCGAGGATCATGGCCATTGAAAAAATGAAACTGGTCAACATTGTGGGCCCCTTGGGACTATTTGACCAGGTGGTGCGGGGAAGCCTGGTGGACAGCGGCTTTGCCCCAGAAAGCGTGCTGGATTTTGTGGGCAGCGGCGGCGGGCTTTTGCCTTTCACCTTGCGCAATCCCAACGGGGCCCTTCTTTCCCGGAGTGAAAATCTTCTGGATAAGCTGAACATCGAGCCGGAATACCGGCCCTTCCCGGAAGAAGGGTTCGGAGAAACGGAAATGACCGGTTATTTCGACGATCTGACCCGGCGCTATCAGGCCATTGTGGATCAAAAAGAGGGATGCCGCAGGCCGTTGGAGGAAGATGAGCAGATCCTGGGCCAGCTGGATCACATCATGGATGTGAAGGCCAATCTGGACGATCTGTTTGATCTCCACTATGCCAAACTGCGGGTGGGACGGATTCCTCGGGATATTTATGTGAACTATGTGCGGTATGTGGAGCAAAATCCGGATATCTTTTTCTTCACCACCGGTGAAAGCGGGGATTATGTCTACGGGATGTACATCACCCCTGCCGCAGCAGAGGGAAAGAGCGACGCTCTGTTTTCCTCTCTCCATTTTGAACGCATTCACATCTCCGACCGGGTCCACGGCAGCCCGGATGAGGCCAAAAAAAGGCTGGAAGAGGAGATGGAGGAATACAAAAAGAAGATGGAAGAGGCCGACCGGCAGATGCAGGCCTTGCGGGACAGCGAGCAGGACCGGCTGCTGACCTATTATTCCATGCTGAAATATGACAAGGATACCTATGACCTGCGCCGGTATGCTGCACACACCAACGACACCTTCTATTTGTGCGGCTGGATTCCTCAGCGGGATCTGCCCGCTTTTGAGAAGCGGTTTTCTCCCTTCCGGGATTCGGTGTATGTGCTGGAAGAGCCGCCCACTGCGGCGGTGGCCCCTCCCACCAAGCTGAAAAACCGGGGTCCCATCCGCTTTTTCGAGCAGTTTGTGGAGATGTACGGTTTGCCGGCTTACAACGAAGCTGACCCCACCTCGCTCCTGGCTCTGACCTACACCCTGTTTTTCGGAGTGATGTTCGGCGATGTGGGGCAAGGTGCAGTGCTCATTCTGGCCGGACTTCTGGCCTGGCGGTTTTTGAAGCTCTCCCTGGGCAAGATCATCGCTGTGGTGGGATGTTCCTCGGTGGTATTCGGTTTTGTCTATGGCAGTGTGTTCGGCAACGAAGATCTGCTTCCCGGTTTCAAAGTCTTTGAAAGCGTGGACAACACCAACAAGATCCTGCTTTGTTCGGTGGCCATGGGTCTTTTGTTTATCTCCATTGCCATGATCTACAACATTTATAACGGTATCCGCCAGAAAGATCTGGGAAAGGCCCTGTTTTCCCAGAACGGTGTGGCCGGTTTCATCTTTTACTGGGCGGTGATCGTGGGGGTTCTGTGCACCCTGCTCACCAACATCAAGCTGCTCAGCCCGGTGTATATCGCCTTGCTTATCCTGCTGCCCCTGCTTCTGATCTTTGCCCAAAAGCCTTTGGGAGATTTGGTAGCCCGGCGGAAAGACTGGATGCCCAAGGAAAAGGGCGGCTTTATTGTGGAGAATTTCTTCGAGCTGTTTGAAATTCTGCTGTCCTTTGTGTCCAACACCGTGTCCTTTGTGCGTATCGGTGCTTTTGCCCTGAACCATGTGGGCATGATGATGGTGGTCTTTGCCTTGATGGACAGTGTGGGCACCATCGGCAGTCCCATTGTGTTTATCATCGGCAATGTGTTCGTCATGTGCCTGGAAGGTCTGATCGTGGGCATTCAGGTGCTGCGGCTGGAGTTCTATGAGCTCTTCGGCCGGTTCTATTCGGGCACCGGTGTGCCTTATCAGCCCTTTACGGTGCATTTCCGGCGGGAGAAGAAAAGCTGATCCCCTGGAAGAACATACAGACAAAAAATACAATCAGCCCCGCCCGGCGGCGGGGAGGCCCTTATCATAAAAATTTCGCACCGCCGGAGACAAGGAGAAACTTATGGAAATCATGATCGTCACCATTCTGGCCGCTCTGGCCTTTTCCCCGCTGCTCGTCGCTTATCGCCGTCATCAGAAAGGGAAAAACCCCAAGGGTGCTATGGCTCTCAACATCGTTTCGGTATTCGCCCTGTGCCTGTTGACAACCGGCATGGGCATCGGCGGCCATGTGCTGGCTGCTGGTGAGCAGGCCGCTTCGGCTGCTTCCTCTTCCGCCGGCTGGGGCTACCTGGCTATGGCTCTTTCCACCGGTCTGGCCTGCATCGGCGGCGGCGTGGCCGTGGCCTCTTCCGCCAGCGCAGCCATCGGCGCCATTTCGGAAAATGACAAGGTGTTCGGCAAGGCCCTGATCTTCGTGGCCCTGGCCGAAGGCATCGCCATCTACGGTATGCTGGTTTCCATCCTCATCATGCTGCGCCTGTAATCTGGCGAAGAAAAGGGTGAGACCATGCGCTATTTTCTCATAGCAGACAATGTGGATACCCAGACAGGCTTCCGCCTGGCGGGGATCGAGGGCGTGGTGGTACACAAAGCCCAGGAGGTGGAAGAAGCTCTTTCCACCGCCATGAACACACCGGATATCGGCGTGATCCTTTTGTCCGAAGGGCTGGTGCCTTTGTGCCAGAGCCGGGTGGATGACATCAAACTGCGGATGCATACGCCCCTTTTGGTGGAGATTCCCGACCGGCACGGCACCCATCGGGCCCCCGACTCCATCACCCAATATGTGCGCCAAGCCATTGGCGTGAAGATCTGAAGGGAGGAGACTGGATGGAAAACGATACAAACAAGCTGGAACATTTTACAGAAACCATTCTGCGGGATGCGGATGAGCGAAGCCAGAAGATCCTGGAGAGTGTGGAAAAAGCCCGCAAGGCTCGGCTTAATTCGGCAGAAAAAGAGCTGAAAGCCCGCATGGAGCGGCAGGTGGAAGCGGGCATTGCCCAGGTGAAGAGCAAAACCGGCCAGGCTGTCTCCCAGAAGATGATGGAAGACAAGCGGAGGCTGTTTGAAAAAAGAGCCCAGGTGGCCCGGAAGATCTATGATGACCTGGCAGAAAAAGTGGAGAGCTGGACGAAAAGCGGCGATTATACCGCCTGGCTCAGCCGTCAGCTGGAAAAGGCCCTGAAGGCGCTGCCGGGGGAGCAGGAGAAGGTCTATCTTTTCTGCCGCACCCAGGATGCAGAATATCTGAAAGGCTGCATGGAGCAGTGCCAGCGTTCCTGGGAGCTGGCGGTTTCTGAGAGCATCCACATGGGCGGTTTGCGTCTGGAGTGCCCGGAAAGCCATATGGCGGTGGACTGCACTTTGGACAGCGCGGCCCAGGAGACCCAGGAGCACATCGCCGAATATCTGGGCCTGCGTCTGGAATAGGCCCGGGAGGTGAAGCATATGAACGAGGAAAATTATCGTGTGTATTCGGTGAATGGCCCGGTGGTCACCGTCAAAGGCGGCCGGGGCCTTGCCATGCAGGACATGGTCTATGTGGGCAAAAGCCGCCTCATCGGCGAAGTGGTGGGCATTGAGCGGGACCATGCCACCGTGCAGGTTTACGAATCCACTACCGGCCTTGCTCCCGGAGAACCGGTGGAACAGACCGGTGCACCGCTGACGCTGGAACTGGGCCCCGGTCTGCTGGGTGGTATTTTTGACGGCATTGCCCGTCCCCTCAAGGCCATCCAGGAAAAGGGCGGCGCTTTTATCCCCGCCGGTCTGGACATCCCCAGCCTGGACGAAAAGACCAAGTGGGATGTGCAGGTGCTGGTGAAAAAAGGGGAGCAGGTGCAGCCAGGACAGATCATCGCCCAGTGCGATGAAAAGGGCAGCATCATGCACAAGATTATGGTGCCTCCCACCCTTTCGGGGGAGATCGTAGAAGTCAGCCCCGATGGAGCCTATACCGTGCGGGATCAGATTGCACTTCTCAAAACGCCCGACGGCAAGGAACACAGCCTGACCCTTTCCCAGAAGTGGCCCATCCGCCAGAGCCGCCCGGTGAAACTGCGTCGGCCGGTGGATCAGCTGATGGTCACTGGCCAGCGGGTCATTGACACCATGTTCCCCATCGGTAAAGGCGGCTGCGCCTGCGTGCCTGGCCCATTTGGTGCAGGCAAGACCATCATCCAGCACCAGCTGGCCAAGTGGTGCGATGCCGACATCATTATCTATCTGGGCTGTGGCGAACGGGGCAACGAAATGACCCAGGTGCTGGAGGAGTTCGGCGAGCTGCAGGACCCCCGCACCGGAAAGCCTTTGCTCAACCGGACGGTGCTCATTGCCAACACCTCCAATATGCCGGTGGCCGCCCGTGAGGCCTCCATTTACACCGGCATGACCATGGCGGAATATTACCGGGATATGGGTTATCATGTGGCTCTGATGGCCGATTCCACCTCCCGCTGGGCCGAGGCCCTGCGTGAGATGTCCGGCCGTCTGGAAGAGA
>CALLCY010000066.1:0-4306 GCA_938000015.1 uncultured Clostridia bacterium | reverse complement strand
CCTACACGACGCTCTTCCGATCTTGGTCACTCAGGCCGTGGCCGCACGGGAAATGAAACTGGGCCCCACGGTGGTGTGCAGCCTGGGCACCGCCACCACCTTCGTGCTCATGGACGGGCAAGGGGCCGTGCGGGGGGCATCCATCGCCCCGGGGATGAAGATCTCCCTGGAGTCTCTGGCCCGGCACACCGCCCAATTGCCCTGGATCGACCTGGAAACGCCGCCCCCTGGCGCCGTGGGAAAAACCACGGTGGACAGCATGAAAAGCGGCCTGCTTCTGGGCACGGCCTGCCTGGTGGAGGGCATGACAAAGCGCATGGAAGAAGAATTGGGGGAGGATGTGTCCCTGATCCTCACCGGCACTTTTGCGCCCCTGATCGCCCCACTGTGCCGCCGGGAGTGCCGCACCGAACCTGACCTGATTCTGGAGGGCCTGCGCCTGATTTATGAGCGCCATCGGGAAAAACGAGGGGAAAGAGGCGTAAAATAACTGGCAAGCTATCCACCTTTTCACCCATTGGTCTTAGGGCTTTTTTACAGAACGCCACGCCCTGTGAGGCGTTGCGAATACATGACTGCGCCGCATCCGGCAAAAGGACGGAGCGGCAGCAAGGAGGAAAAATTTTATGAGAAACACAAACCAGAAGACCCTGCGGCTGGCCCAGCTGGCCATCCTGATCGCCCTGGAAGCGGTGCTCACCTTCACCCCTCTGGGCTTCATCATGGTGCCGCCCATCTCCATCACGCTAATGCACATCCCGGTGATCGTGGGCGCTGTGCTCATGGGCCCGGTGGACGGGGGTATCCTGGGCCTCAGCTTCGGCGTTTTCAGCATGATTAAGGCTTCCACCGCTGCGGCCAGCCCGGCGGATATGGCCTTCTCTCCCTTCCTCAGCGGCGAGCCGGTGAGCTCCATTGTGATGTGCATCATCCCCCGGATTCTGCTGGGCGTCATCGCCGGTGGGCTCTATCTGCTGCTTTCCAAGAAGATCAAAAGCGGCGCTCTGTCCATGGGCATCAGCGCCGTGGTGGCCACTTTCTGCCACTCCATGATGGTGCTGGTGCTGCTGTCGGTGCTCTTCCAGTCCCTGCCCCTGAAGGCGGTGCTGGCTTCCCTCATCGGCGTCAACTGCCTGCTGGAAATGCTGGCCGCTGCTGTGGTGGCCGTGGCCGTGTGCAAGCCCTTGCAGCGTGTGGCGAGCCGCCACGGCCATACTACGCTGCCGCGCTAGGCAATAGCACCCAGAGTTGGTTGTATGCTGAGCAGCAAAGAGCGGAACGACTGCCCAGGCACTGGGCCCGTCCGGGCACCGGGCCGCTGCCGCGCCAGGCAATAGAACGGGATTAAGTTGTTATCATCGGGTCCAGCGTTTCGCTGGACCCATATTTTTCTTTACCGCATTGGCCCAGGCAAAGAGCAAAACGGGTCTAGCATCCGGGCCGCTGCCGTGCTGAGCGATAGAATGGGCCTTGGCGCTATGATTGGGTGCGGGAGCACCGCTTGCCTGTCCGGACACCGGACCAGCATCATGCTGCACCCATACTTTCTTTACCATTTGAATCTGCCTGGCGCGGGAGCGCAGTATGGCCGTCCGGACACCGGACAGAAGAGCAAAACGGGAGGGAGCAAAGTGAAAGTAGGATTCATTCAATGGGATGTGCAGCGGGAACTGGATGCCAATATCGAGACCGTCTGGCGGCATCTGGAGGGCAAGGACTGGGACCTCACCGTGCTGCCCGAGCTTTGCCTGGGGGGTTACCTTTTTCCCGACAAAACCGCCCTGGAGCGCATTGCCCAGCCGGTGCCCCAGGGGGAGGGCGTGCAGCGTATGGCGGCCCTCTCCCGGAAACAGGGCGGCGCCTTGCTCTTCGGCCTTGCGGAAAAAGGCGAGGACGGGAAGATCTACAACACGGCGGTGCTGGTGGATCGGGGCCAATATGTGGGGAAATACCGGAAAATCCACCTTTCCGATTGGGAAAAGCAGTTTTTCGCCCCGGGACAGAATAACCCGGTGTTTTCCCTCCGGGGCTGGACCATCGGCGTGGAGATCTGCTTTGATCTGTGGTTTCCCGAGGTGGCCCGGCAGCAAATCCAGCAGGGCGCCCGGCTTTTGTGCGCCTTGGGGAACTTTGGCGGCCGGCAAAGCTGGCTTCTGGCTCAGGCCCGGGCCTTGGAGAACAGCACGCCCTTGGTGCTGTGCAACCGGGTGGGGCAGGAGAGCCTGCCTCAGCTTCAGGCGGATTTTCTGGGCAAAAGCATGGTGTGCGCTCCCTTTGGCCAGCTGCTGGCCGACGGGAAAGAGGGGGCAGAGGACGCCCAGGGCGTCTGGGTGGAGCAAAGCCCTCGAGGGAATGTGATCTGCCGGGATCTGGAGGAAGAGATCGCCCGGCATTACGAAAGCAAATAAGAGGAAGGAGCAAAGGCCATGGAGCTGCCGGTAGGATTCAAAGAACGGATGGAAGGTTTTCTGGGAAAAGAGGAGGCCGGAGAGCTGTTTGCCCAATATGAGCAGGAGGGGCGGCATCTGGCCCTGCGGGCCAACACCCTGAAAATCACCCCCCAGGAGCTGGGGGAGGTTTTGCCCTTTCCTCTGACGCCGGTGGAATGGTGCCCGGAAGGGTTTTATTATGAAGACCCGGCCCGGCCCGGGCTGCATCCCTTCCACGAAGGGGGCCTTTACTACATCCAGGAGCCTTCCGCCATGGGGGTGGGAGTGCTGGCCGGAGCCAGACCGGGAGAGCGGGTGCTGGATCTGTGCGCCGCCCCCGGGGGCAAGGCCACCTATCTGGCCGCCGCCATGGAAAACCAGGGGATTCTGGTGGCCAACGAGATCCATCCCGCCCGGGCCAAGGTGCTCAGCCAGAACATGGAGCGCATGGGGGTGACAAACGCCCTGGTGTGCAACATGGCCCCCCAGGATCTCCGGCGGCATCTGCCCGGCTTTTTCCACCGGGTGGTGGTGGACGCTCCGTGCAGCGGCGAGGGGATGTTCCGCAAAAGCCCGGCCGCTTTGGAGCAGTGGAGCATGGACAACATCCGCCTGTGCCACAGCCGCCAGATGGAGATTCTGGAGCAGGCCGATGCTCTTTTGGCCCCCGGCGGGGTACTGGTCTATTCCACCTGCACCTTTGCCCCGGAGGAAAACGAGGGCACGGTGGCGGCATTCCTGGAAAATCACGACTACACCCTGGAGGACGCCTGCTTTTTCCCCGGTTTTGACCGGGGAAGGCCGGATTTTTTAGGGGGCGGGGAAGAACTTCGGAAAACCGCCCGGCTCTGGCCCCACAAAATCCGGGGTGAAGGGCATTTCATGGCAAAGCTGCGGAAGGCAGGGGAAGGGACGGCGGCCCTTTTGCCGGAAGAGCCGGGGGTGAAAGCGCCCCGGGAGTGGCTGGAGTTCTGCCAGAGTGCCCTGCCGGATTTTCCGGAGAAGGAAGGGCGGCTTTGTCTGTTTGGCAGCGAGCTTTATCAGATGCCCGAGGGCACGCCACAGCTGAAAGGGCTGCGGGTGCTGCGGCCCGGGCTGCATTTGGGCACTTTGCGGAAGGGACGGCTGGAGCCGGCCCATGCTCTGGCGCTGGCTCTGCCCCGGGGCGAAAATGGGGTGGCTCTTGCGTTGGAGGACAGCTGGGCGGAGGCATTTCTCCGCGGCGAGGCTATCCCCTGGCAGGGGGAAACCGGCTGGCAGCCGGTGCGACTCTCGGGCTTCCCTCTGGGCTGGAGCAAGGTCTCCGGCGGCCAGGCCAAAAACCATTATCCAAAGGCTCTCAGACGGTAGGTCCCGTGCCAGCGGCGAGCCGCCGCAGCCAAACTCTCCCCGGCAGCGTGACGCTGCACCCATACTTTCCCCGGCTGTATGGGTTGCGGGCCTCGATGCTCCGGCTCCGCCGGAAGGGGCTATTGTGCAATCCTGGCAGCGTGCAAAGAAAAAAAGCTCTCCTATTCAGGAGGGCTTTTTCTTTTGGGCCGGTCCGGCAATAGAACCAGGCCGGTTGTGTCCACTTAAGCAAAGAGAGGAACGACTGTCCGGGCACCGGACCGCTTCCGCGCTGGGCAATAGAACCAAGTGAAAAGCAAAAAACTCCCCCATCGGGGGAGTTTTTTGTTATCCACTCGGGGTGGCCGGTTGTATGCCGAGCAGCAAAGACGGCTCCCTTGTGCAAAGGGAGCTGTCGGCGAACGCCGATCCGGTGGGCCGGACGGCCAAACTGCGCTGCCGCGCTGGATTATAGAACCAAGTTGAGTGGGTTTGCCCAGCTTTACAATCCCCCCTGACCGTCTGCGACGGTCTGTCCCCCCTTTGCA
>CALLCY010000065.1:0-7470 GCA_938000015.1 uncultured Clostridia bacterium | reverse complement strand
TCTCCTACATTAGGGGGCTTTTTGTCTATTGTCCGTTTTTACTGGTCCAGTTCAGTTCCAGGAAAGGGCTTTTTTCATTGCATTATTTTTTGTTTTTCAGCGCTTTGCGGGATCCTACCACGCGGAAATAAGGAAGCTCGGTCTCCAGCTGGTAGATGGCCGCCCGGGTGTCCAGGCTGTCCAGGCAGCCGTCGAAATCCACATACAGATGGAACTGGTGCAGCTCGTCGGCCCAGTCGCTTTTCTCCAGGTGGATAAACTCCATGTTCTGCTTGTTGTCTGCCAGCACAGACAGCACTCCGGCCAAAGAACCGCTTTCCGAGGGCATATAAAATACGGCGCTGATCAGTCCCTCCTGGCCTTTCTGGTGATACAGCTTGGGAGAGATCACTGCAGCCAGACGGCCATCCTCGGTTTCTTCGGTGTGGTTCAGATAAAGCTTGCGTTTGTCCAGCTGATCGAACAGCTCGTCGGTTTTATAAACACCCCGCAGAGAAACCACACAGAAGGGATATTCTCCCCGCTCCACAGCGCTGAGGGCATCTTCCTCATTTTCCATGGGATGGAGTGTGAGCCCCAGCGCCTTCTGGGCCGCAGGCAGGAAAGCTCCATCACAGCAGCCCTCCCCTTCCGGACGGCCGGATACGATATCCTTCTCATGGCTGAGGCGCAAAGCTTCATCCAGCTCCAGAAACACCCGGTACTGCCGGTTGCGGCTCATGCGGAGCAGGGACTTCCAGAGCATCCGGGCTTTCATCTGCAGTTCAGGAGAAAGGCCCATAGAAATGCTGCTGAGCAGCTGTTCCTCCCGGCGGGCCGAATAGACCGGCACCCCTTCCTGGAATTTGGATTGGGCAATACGGACAGAAGCCTCCATCCGGCGCAGGAAAACATCCTTCAAAGCCTCGTCACAGCTGGCGACGATCTGCCGAAACAATTCGATCTGATCCATAAAAGAGAGACCTCCGGTCTTTTAAACTAAAGGGTCAAAGCCCTTTCCAAATTGCGGAATCTGATAGATTTATTTTATAATTTCCATGAAAGGATGTCAATGGAAGGAAGGGTACAAATGCTTCCCCGCCGTTTACAAAATCCCAGGCCTTTGGTATACTTTGTTTGTCTAAATTGATCAGGAAGGCCGGGAGCCATCCTGAGGAAAGAAGGGTTTTATGATGCGTTACATCGATCTGCGAAGCGACACGGTAACCCAGCCCACGGAGGAGATGCGCCAGGCCATGCTGGAAGCTCCGGTGGGAGACGATGTGTACATGGACGATCCCACCGTCAATCGTCTGGAAGAAGAAGGCGCCCGCATCCTGGGGAAAGAAGCTGCCCTCTATCTGTCCAGTGGTACCCAGAGCAATCAGGTGGCGGTGATGACCTGGTGCAAACGGGGAGACGAGATCATCGTCTCCGACGGCTGCCACATTTATGAGCACGAAGTGGGTGCTGTGGCGGTGCTGGCCGGCGCCAACATGCGCACCCTCCATTTTGACGGCGGTATCCCCGATGCATCCATGATCGAAAAAGCCATCCGCGGCGTGGATATCCACTTCCCGGAAACCACTCTGATCTGTATGGAAAACGCCCTGTCCAACGGCCGGGTGGTGCCCCTTTCCGTGATGAAAGAAGTCTATCAGGTGGGACAGCGCCATCATATCCCCGTCCATCTGGACGGTGCCCGGGTGTTCAACGCCGCCGCTTCCTTGGGTGTGGATGTGAAAGAGATCACACAGTACGCCGATTCGGTGTCCTGCTGCCTGTCCAAAGGTCTGTGCGCTCCCATCGGCACCCTGCTGGCCGGCAGCCGGGAATTCATCCAGCGTGCCCGGAAAAACCGTAAAATGCTGGGCGGCGGTATGCGCCAAGCCGGCGTCATTGCGGCTCCCGCCCTCATCGCCCTGACCAAAATGCCCGCCCGCCTGAAAGAGGATCACGAAAATGCCCGGTATATGGCTCAGAAGCTCAGCGCCATGGATGGCATCTGCTGCGATCCCCAGTCGGTGGAAATCAACATGGTCTTCTTCACCATCGACCGGCCTCAGTCCCTGCGGGACAATCTCCCCCAGGCCATGCTCCAGAAGGGCGTCAAGATCTGCCCCGAGGATCAGGGACACTTCCGTTTTGTCACAAACAACGACATTTCCCGGGAGGATATCGACCAGGCCCTGGCAGCACTCCAGGAATGCCTGAACTAAAACTTCTCTTCCTTATATAACAACAAAAGAGCGCACCGCAAATACGGCGCGCTCTTTTGTTGTCAGTGAGTATATTCCAGAATGCGTACATCCTCTCCCACTTCTTTTTCCACTAACTCCTGCATTTTCTGGTGAAAAGGACAGGGGTAGCCAATGGGAGTTCCCTTCTGGATACAGCTGGCAAAGGCGATGGCATCCGCCCCTCGCTTCACCAGTTCTCTGGCCCGCAGCACTGCTTTTTTGCCCGGGCAGCCTCCACAGCTGGTGAAGCCCACGATTTCGATCTCCTCTTCCACCTGGGCAAAAGCCCCCATATGGAGCCGAGCCGCTTTAAAGTCCGCCGTACCCGGACAATAATCTTCGGTCTGCATACATCGAATGATTCCCAATTTCATGGTGTTTCCTCCTTTGATCTCCTGTGTTTTCCCGTGTTTTTATCATATCACAGGCCGATTTCAAAAGGAAAGAACTTTTATCCCTTTTCTTCTTTCTCTGTTTTTTCCACCGACACAATGGACAAAGGCTTGTTTTCCTCCAGTTTTCCCCGATAAGTGATGCGTACCATGTCACCCAATCCGAGAAAATCCAATTTGGTCTCCCTGGCCCAAAAGGTGTAGGCCTTCCCTTCTTCCGGCTCCCGGGCCACCAGGCTCCAGTCGCTGATCTGCTCCACCCGTCCGGTAAAGGTGCCCTGGTTTCCGGCACAGCCACCCAAAATCAAAAGAAGCCCCAGCACCAGTGCCAACAGAGCTTTTTTTCCATGTATCATGTAAGGTCCTCCTTGTTTCCGTTCTTCCTGTTCTTTTGACGGCGGAGAAGGGAAAAAGGTTGACCAAACGGAAAGAAAGCCCCATTCTCTTTCAAGAATGAGGCTTCCTGGGTAAATGGATTTTAATATTGCAGCCGCCGCTTGGCACTGAGTCCCGCGGGTGTGATGGCCAGACCGCCTTCGGCGGTCTCCCGCACGGCGGAGGGCATATTGATGCCGATCTGATACATGGCATCGATGACCTGATCGGGTGGGATAAAGCTTTCAATCCCGGCCAGAGCCATATCCGCTGCGGCGATGGCAAAAGTGGCATAGATGCCGTTGCGCTTGACGCAAGGCACTTCCACCAGCCCGGCCACCGGATCGCAGGCCAGGCCAAGGCAGTTTTTCAGAGCGATGGCCGCTGCATGGGTGCACTGCTTGGCTGTGCCGCCCATCACTTCGGTAAGGGCAGCAGCCGCCATGGCCGCGGCCGAACCCACTTCGGCCTGGCAGCCGCCCGCCGCGCCGGAAATAGTGGCCCGGGTGGCAATGACAGCGCCGATACCGCCAGCGGTGATCAGACCGTTGACGGCTTCCCGATCGGTAAAGCCAAACTCCTCCTGGGCCGCGATCATCACTCCAGGCAGAATGCCCGAAGAGCCGCAGGTGGGAGCCGCCACAATCACGCCCATGGAGGCGTTATACTCCGATGTGCCCAGAGAATAGCTCATGGCTTTGGCTTCCAGAGAACCCATCAGGTTTTTCCGGTTGCGGTAATGGCGGTAGTATTTGGCCGCATCGCCGCCGGTGAGGCCGCTGATGCTCTTGACCTCAGAGGAGATGCCGCCCATGGCGGCGTTTTTCATCACCTGATAGGATTCTTCCAGGCGGGCGCGGATGTCCTCTTCGCTCATACCGCTTTCGGCCTGCTCCTCCTTGAGCACCACCTGCCAGATGGCCATGTTGTTTTTGGCCGCTTCATCCAGAATATAATCAATGCTTGGGATGTCCATAGACCTTCCTCCTGACGGGGAATACCCCCGCTTTCTTCGTGAGATTTTCCGCCGCCTAGAATTTCGGCATGGAGATCACCCGGAGCACATCCTGCACCCCCATCAGATTTTTGATGGTGGCCTCGTCCACTCGGGCGTCGCTTTCGATGACGGTGATCACATCCCCCTCCCGCTTGGTACGGGCCAGGCGGAGATTGGCGATATTATACCCCGCCACATTGAGGGTGATGGCGATGTTGGCCAGCACGCCGGGGGAGTCTTTGTTGACCACCAAAAGGGTATCCATCAGGCAGGCCGCCTCCATGGGAAAGCCGTTGAGCTCCTGGATACGAATCTGTCCGCCGCCGATGGAAGCTCCCCGCAGGGAGATGGTGGTGTTTTTGCCGCTGGCCTCGATGGCCAGGGTATTGGGATGGTACCTGCCTTCTTCCCCGGTGAAAAATTCATATTGCATTCCCCGGAACTGGGCCAGCTGCAGGCTTTCCCGAATCTTCACATTGTCGGTGTTAAAGCCCAGCAGGCCGCCGATCACCGCTTTGTCGGTACCATGGCCCCGGTAGGTGTCGGCAAAGGAGCCATAAAAGGTGATTTTCGCCTTTTTCACTTCTTCACCCAAAATGGTGCGGCAGGCCAAGCCCAGCCGTACCGCTCCCGCGGTGTGGGAGCTGGAGGGCCCTACGGTGATGGGCCCTAAAATATCGAACATACTGATGCTCATTGCCCTTTTCCTCCTGAGCGCTTACGGGATTATGGGAAAATGCCCCGGATCTTCTTGGCCCGGCACACCCGCTCCAGGGCCAGAGCATAGGCGCTTTGACGCAGGGTGATGTGATCTTCCTGGGCCTTGGTCCACACATCGTCAAAGGCCTTGAGGATGATCTGCCGCAGCATACGGCTGACCTCGTCCCCATCCCACACCAGGGTCTGAATGTTCTGCACCCATTCGAAATAGGAAACGATCATGCCGCCGGCGTTGGCCAGGATATCGGGAACCACCAGCACGCCCTTTTCCCGCAGCACAGCGTCGGCCTTCCAGGTGACCGGGCAGTTGGCCCCTTCAATAATAATACGGGCCCCGATCTCCTGCACATTCTTCTCGTGGATCTGGCATTCCACGGCGGCAGGAACCAGAATATCGCACTCCAGACGGAGCAGCTCCTCCGTGGAAATATGCTGCACGCCGTCCTCCTGGTAATTATCCAGCGTGCCGCCCTGGGCCAGGTGTTCCAGCACCCCAGGGATATGCAGGCCGCTGCGGCAATAGAGGGCGCCGGTGATGTCTCCCACGGCCATAATGCGGATACCTGCAATATACATCAGCCGGGCCACGCTGGAGCCCACTTTGCCCAGACCCAGCACGGCGGCGGTGGTGAGGTCCACCGGTTTTTTCAGCCGCTTGAGCACTTCTCTGGCCACAAAGGTCAGGCCCTGGGCCGGAGCCTCTTCCATGCCCTGGGAACCGCCCAGATCCAGAGGTTTACCGGTGACGATGCCCTGGACGGCATGCCCCTTCATCATGCTGTATGTGTCCATGATCCAGCCCATGATCTCTTCATCGGTGTTCATATCCGGGGCGGGAATGTCCTCGTTGGGGCCGATGAAGGGGAGGATCATAGCGGTATACCGCCGGGTGAGGCGGCAACGCTCTCTGTGGGAAATCTCGTTCACATCCACATTGACGCCGCCATAAGCTCCCCCATAGGGGATGTTCACCAGAGCGCATTGCAGAGTGGTCAGTCCGGCCAGAGCCTGGACTTCATCCTCGCAGACGCTGGTGTGAAAGCGTACGCCGCCTTTGCAGGGGCCCCGCAGAGAGGAGTGCTGCACCCGATAGCCCTCAAACAGGCGCACGGTGCCGTCGTCCATCTCCACCGGGATGGAAACTTTCAGCTGCCGCTCCGGGTATTTCACAAATTCATATGCCACCCGGTCCAGACCCATCTGCTGGGCGGCCTCGTCCACATTGTGGGTAAAATTCTCATAGGGATTGCGGTCGGTGCCCATAGGTTATCCCACCTTCTTGCATAAATTTTATGTTTCATTTTTGTGCAAACTGCTGCTTTTGCCTTTGCGTAAGCAGATGCACTGGAAACTGTCTTTATTATAAACAATCCCGGACCAATGCGCAAGACAGGGCAATTTGCTTTTTTGCACCAAAGAGATGTCTTATTTTTGTATATTTTGCTCTTCACCCTTTCTGTCTTTATTTTGACCCTATCACCGGAAGATTAACCGTATCGACAAAAACTGTCTTTTTGTGATAAACTGATAAAAAAAGAAAGAAGGCGCGCTGATGGAAAACACGGTATACCAAGCCCGACTTTTGGAGCCCAAGTTTTGGAGCATTGAAGAAAACGGCGTCCGCTGCTTTTTGGTGGAAGGGGAAACGGAGGCCATGCTGGTGGACACCGGTTTCGGCACCGGAGATCTGAAGGCCTTTGTCCAGACCCTCACTTCCCTTCCCGTCTTTGTGGTCAACACCCATGCCGACCGGGATCACATCGGCTGCAATGGCCAGTTCTCTCCGGCCTGGATGCATCCCGCCGATTTCGACCGGTGCGCCCGTTCACCTCACGGCAAAGACCTGCCACTTCAGCCTTTGTGGGAAGGCCAGGTACTGGAGCTGGGGCAGCGGCGTTTTGAAGTGATCCTCATCCCCGGTCATACCCCCGGCAGCATCGTGCTGTGGGATGAAGAACACAAAACCCTGATTAGCGGCGACAGTGTCCAAGCAGGAAACATCTATCTCTTTGGCCCAGGGCGCAATCTGCCCGCCTTGATTGCCAGCCTGGAAAAACTGATGACACGCTGCACAGGCATCCAGACCATTCTCCCCTCCCACGGACCTCTCCCGCTGCCCGGTTCCACCCTGCCCACACTGTTGCAGGATGCCCGGAATCTGCAAAGCGGCAAACTCACCGGTACTGCTCCCGATCGGGATGTACCCGGCCATCTGTTCCGCGGCAAAGCCGCCGGATTTTATTACGACGGCCCCACCCTTTGACCTCCTCTTTTCCGGCGGAAAACACCGCCGGAAAATTTTTTGCAAAAAACACTTGCATATCTGTTCCTCGTCTGTTATACTGATAAAGCTGACACCGTTCAGAGAATCTGCCAGTTGACTTGGAGAAGTCGCGTAGCTGGTCGAGCGCGCACGATTGGAAATCGTGTAACCGTCAAAAGCGGTTCGAGGGTTCGAATCCCTCCTTCTCCGCCAGAAAAACAGACGAACCTTTTGGTTCGTCTGTTTTTTTATTTTCTCATCGGTCACCCGCAATATAAACATTTTCCCTTCTATTTTATTATTCATTTTACCCATTTAAATCTGCATGACTTGCTTATTTTTTATCAATGTAATATAATGAATCAAACAGAATACTCTTACCGTCTGGATGCCCTTTGGAAAGGAGGGGTCTTATGTTCATCGACAAGAAAATGAGCAATCGTTCCTTTGTGAACCGCCCCAGATTATGCGGACAGCACAAAAAAGCCTCTATGTAGGGAAAAT
>CALLCY010000064.1:0-3473 GCA_938000015.1 uncultured Clostridia bacterium | reverse complement strand
TTGCCCTACTTCTCATCAATCCGCAAAAAGCCGCGACCTGTGCGTGGCTTTTTGCACTTCTCAAGGGGCCAGTGTACGCCAAAGGCGTGCATGCAGCCCCTTGCAAAAACTCGAAAAAGTGGCCAAAGCCACTTTTTCGACACGCTCAAGCGGGGCTTCGGCCCCGCTTTTTGTTTACCTTAAAGGCGGCCTGCATCACCCTGCCTCTGCTTGCGGGGAAACCAGGGGCTATGATACAATGAAGTTATCTGGAAACAACAGTGGGAGGAGGAGAGCATATGGAAAAGAAAGAATACACTGGCACCCGCTCCAGAAGCAGCGGCGGCTTCATCTGGGAGATGATGGAGGGCAGCTGGAAATACTTCTGGGGCTGCGTTGCCGCCATGACCGGCGGGGTGGCCTTTTCCTTTTTGTCCCCCGCTTTGGTGGGATTCATCATCGATTCGGTAATCGGCACCGAACCCATCGATTTGCCCGGGCCCCTCACTGCATATGTGGAAAACCTGGGCGGGCGGCAGTGGCTTTTTGACCACATGACCCTTCTGGCCGGGCTGTTTCTTGTGATCGTGGCCCTTTCCGGCCTGTTCAACATGCTGCGCCAGTATCTGGCCTCAAAGCTCAGCGAAAGCCTGGCCTTTGGCCTGCGCCAAAGGCTGTTTGACCACATCCAGCATCTGCCCTATGCCTGGCATATGAGTGTGCAGACCGGAGACATCATGCAGCGGTGTTCCTCCGATGTGGACATGGTGCGCAATTTTGTGGCCGGACAGCTGGCCGACCTGCTGCGCATCCTCACCATGCTGGTGGGCGCTTTTGTTCTGATGTTTTCTATCAATGTGCCTCTGGCCGCAGCCGCCGCGGTGAGCGTGCCCATTGTCATGGGCTATTCCGGCGTCTTTTACCGGTATATCAGCCGCCGCTTCCTGAAAGCCGACGAAGCCGAAGGAGAGCTCACCGCCATGACCCAGGAAAACCTCACCGGCGTGCGGGTGGTGCGGGCCTTTGGCCGGGAGCGGTACAGCCTGGACCGGTTCCAGGAGCAGAACCAGGAATTTTCCCGCCGGTGGATCAAGGTGGGAAACCTTCTGGCGATCTATTGGAGCCTGGGCGATCTGATCACCGTATGCCAGGGTGCTCTGGTGGTGATCTTCGGCGCCTGGCTGGCTGTCCACGGCCACATGACCAGCGGCGCTTTGGTGACCTTCATTATGTACAACGGCCAGCTGGCCTGGCCCACCCGCCGTCTGGGACGGATCATCGGCGAAATGAGCAAGGCGGGCGTCTCCATCGGCCGTCTGCGGGAGATCCTTCTGGCCCGACCGGAAGAAGATTCCCCGGACGATCAGATTTTTCCCATTCAGGGAGCCATCGCCTTTTCCCATGTGAATTTTTCCTACGGCAGCCATCCGGTGCTGACCGATGTGTCCTTCTCGGTCTCGCCAGGGGAGACACTGGCCATTCTGGGGGCCACTGGCAGCGGCAAAAGTACCCTGATGTATCTGCTCACCCGGCTGTATGAACTGCCGGAAAAAGACGGCAGCATCACGGTGGACGGGGTGGATATCCGGCAGATTCAGCGGGATCATCTGCGGAAAAACATCGGCCTGGTGCTCCAGGAACCTTTCCTGTTTTCCCGCACCATTCTGGAGAATCTGCGTCTAGCCGCTCCTCACAAAAGCCAGGAGGAGCTGCAAAAGGCCGCAGAGACTGCGGCGGTACACCAGTCCATCCTGGGCTTTGCCCAAGGGTATGACACCATGTTGGGGGAGCGGGGCGTCACCCTTTCCGGCGGCCAGCAACAGCGTCTGGCCATCGCCCGCACCCTGGCGGGCGCTCCGCCGGTGCTAGTTTTTGACGACTCCCTCTCTGCTGTGGACACCGAAACCGATGAGCGCATCCGAAAGGCTCTCAAGGCCCGGGAAAAGAAGGCCACCACCATTCTGATCTCCCATCGGGTGACCACATTGATGGAGGCCGACCGCATTCTGGTGCTGGAAAAGGGGAGAGTGAAGCAAATCGGCACCCACCAGCAACTGATCAAAGAGGAAGGGCCTTATCAACGGATCTTCCAACTCCAGAGCCTGGCGGCCGAAGAGGCGGAAAACGAAAGCGAGGTGGTGGGTAAATGAAACAGAAAGAAGAATATGGCTATCCCACATCCTTTGATTTTTCCCAGTGGAAAAAGCTGTTCCGGTATATCCGGTTTCTCAAGACCCCCTTTGTCCTGCTTTTGTTCGCGGCCATGGCCACCGCTCTTTTCGATGCCATCTTTCCCTATTTCAGCCGGTACGCCATCGACCATTTCATCGCCCTGCAAACCACAGAGGGCTTGGGGATTTTCGCTCTGCTTTATGCTCTAGCCGCTGGTTTGCAAACCGGCGCCAATGTGATTTACTGCCAGCAATGCATCGTCATCGAAATGAAGGTGGGCCAAGCCCTGCGGGATGCCTGCTTTGAACACTTGCAGCGGCTGCCGCTGTCCTTTTTCAATGTAACCCCAGTGGGTTACCTGGTAGCCCGGGTGATGAGCGACACAAACCAGTTGGGCTCCATCTTCTCCTGGCGGCTGGCGGAGTTTGTGTGGAACGGCTGCTATCTGGTCTTCGTGGTCGTCTCCATGTTCCTGCTGTCCTGGAAGCTGGCGCTGCTGGTGCTCATCGTGGTGCCGCCCATTGCCCTGGTGTGCTCCTTTTTCCAGCGGCGGCTTCTGCGGGCCAACCGGCAGGTGAGACGGGCCAACTCCACTTTGACCGCTTCCTTCAACGAAAACATTTCCGGCGCCAAAACCATCAAGGCGCTGGCGGTGGAAGACACAGTGTGCCGTGAGTTCCAGGAGATCAACCTGGATATGCGCCGCAAGGCCATGCACGCTAAAACCCTCCACGCCCTGTTCCAGCCCCTGGTGATGTTTCTAGGGTCTGTGTCCCTGGCCCTGGTAATGGCCGCAGGCGGCGTGATGGTGGGTCCCTGGGGCATCCCTCTGGGTACCCTGGCGGTGTTCATTTCCTACACCATGAACATTGTGGAGCCCATCCAGATGGTGGTCAGTGTCCTGGCCGACGCCATCGCCGTTCAGGCCAATGTGGAGCGGGTCAACCGTCTGCTGGAAACCGTCCCTGCCATCCAGGACCCGCCTGCCATTGAGGAAAAGTATGGGGACATCTTCCATCCCAAAAAAGAAAACTGGGAAAACATCCAGGGAGACATCACCTTCCAGGATGTGACCTTCCGCTATCCCGACGGGGAGGTCAATGTACTGGAGCATTTCAACTTGCACATTCCGGCTGGTTCCACCGTGGCCATTGTAGGGGAGACCGGCGCGGGAAAATCCACCCTGGTAAACCTGGCCTGCCGGTTCTATGAACCCACAGAGGGTAAAATCCTCATCGATGGGGTGGATTACAGGGAGCGGAGCGTGGGCTGGCTGCACAGTAACATCGGCTATGTGCTCCAGTCTCCCCACCTCTTCACCG
>CALLCY010000063.1:0-2048 GCA_938000015.1 uncultured Clostridia bacterium | reverse complement strand
AACAGCAGGTGCCGCCGGAAAAGACCAAGGAGAAGCCTTCTCGCTTCAAAAGTTGGAGGAAAAAGCAGCCGAAAGAGCCGGAATATGAGGACTACGAAGATTACGAATACGAAGAAGAGCCGCCAAAGGAGCCGATACCTTATGACTTCCTCTTTGCCGCTGATCTGGAAGATATCCCTAAAACTCTGACCAACCTGGGGAAAAAGCTGCGTCGGCTGCGGCTTCGGTCAGTGCTGGCCTTCTTTTTCTGGGTGTTGGGATTGGCTGTCACCGCTTTGCCCGATCTGGCCCTTCCCATCCCGGAAGCCTATTCTTTCAGGGCTGTACCTCATTTTTATTTGATTGCCCTATGTGTGCTGCTGGTTCTTTCGATGGCAGCTGCCGAGGATGTGGTCTTTGCCGGACTGTACCGGCTGTGCCGTCTGCGTCCCACATTGGATTCGGCGGTGCTGCTTTCGGCCTTGGCCGCTCTGGCCCATGGTCTGTGGAGCATCGGGCAAAAAGATGTTGCTATGCCCTATATCTGCGTGGCGCAGGGAGCGCTGTTTTTTGCGATCCTCAGTAAGCGGGGACGGCTTTTGATGCTGCGCCGCGCCTATAAGGCCGCCAGCCTGAGCACCGATCCGGCCGCCGTGTGCACCAAGGAAAACCGGAAAGAGCGCACTTTGGTTTACAAAGCCAAAGGCACCAAGGAGGCTGACCTGTCCCAGGTGGAATCCTTTGACGCCACCATGGCTTTTTCCTGCATCTATGCCCCGTTGGCTATTGTGGCCACTTTGGCCCTTTCGGTGATGGCGTCCTTGGGAACCGGAGCACCGGAGCAGTTTTTCCCTGCCTTGGCGGCGATCACCGCTATGTTGGCCCCCATGGGACTGCTTTTGTCCACTGCAACACCGGGAGTGCGTATTTCCAAAAAGTTGTTCACCAGCGGTTCTGCTTTGCTTGGCGCCCGCAGCGCCAGGGAATTGAACTGGGGTGAACTGGCTGTCATCACCGACAGCGATATTTTCCCGCCGGGCAGTGTGGCCATCAGCGGCATGAAAATCGCCCGGAGCATGAGCATGGAAAAGGTGGTGGCTTTTGCCGCCGGTGCTTTGCGGGCCGTGGGAGGCGGCGTCAGCCATGCTTTCCTGGAGTTTGCCAAGCAGCAATATATCTTCGTGCCGGAGCCTGCCCGGGTGCAGTATTTTGAAACAGGGGGCATCTCGGTCCAGATCGGCCCGGACAGCGTTTTGTGCGGCACTGCCAGCTTTCTGATGCGCATGGGCATCCATGTCAGCGAAGGCCGCAGCATCAAAAGCGGCGTCTTTGTGGCGGTGAATGGAGCTTTTGCCGGGGTGTTTGCCCTGAAGTACAGCACTCCGCCCCAGAGCTATTCCGCCTTTCGGGTGCTGCGGGTAGGGCGGCTGCGCCCGCTGCTGGCCACCCGGGATTTCAATGTGACTCCTTTGATGGTGGAGGACAAATTTGACCTCCGCCCCGGCCGCACCGATTTTCCCGATGTGGAGGAGCGGGTGACTTTGGCACAGGAGGGACGGGGCAAAGGAAAACCCCTGGCGCTGCTGTCACGAAATACCATGCTGAGTTTTTGCGAATGTGTTACAGGAGCCCGGCGTCTCCATCGGGCTGTCCGGTTCAATCTGACGGTGTCCCTTCTGTGCGCCGTCATTGGCATTGCACTGATGTATTATCTGTCCAGCACAGGCAATCTTCACGCTGCGGGGCCCTGGAATGTGCTTTTGTACCTGATTTTGTGGTATATCCCCGTGTGGCTTTACAGCTCCCTTTTGTCCAGATATTAAAAAAATCGCTCTATTTTTATGTGAAAATGCCCAAAGAAATTCATTGTAAAAGTGTTAAATATACTGTATAATGACTAACATGAGCAGTTCATATTCACATAAAGGAGAGATTCAATTATGGCCTACACAACTGAAAAAATCAGGAATATCTGCCTGCTGGGACACGGCGGGGATGGCAAAACCTCCTTGGTGGAGAGCCTGTTGTATATGACCGGGAACACCGACCGTCTGGGCAAGATCGCCGAC
>CALLCY010000062.1:0-2237 GCA_938000015.1 uncultured Clostridia bacterium | reverse complement strand
GCTTCTCCACGGGTGACGGTGCTCTCCGGTGAAAAAGCGCCGTTTCCAGTGCCCAGGGTGATCCCCTCCTCCGATGCCCAGACGACGGCGTCGGCATAATAGGCGCCCTCCGGCACATCGTGAAAGCCGGTGTTGGCAGCTGCCACCGGCAGGATGCCTGCTGTCAGCACCAGGGCCAACAGCAGGGCAAAAACTTGTTTGATCTTCTTCATTGCAAATACCTCCTTTTATTTCTCCCAGGGAACCTTTGAAAGCCGGTTCCCCATGTAAGACAGGGTCATGTGGTGGAGGACTTCCCGTCCTCCTTCTATGATGGAACAGCGGCGCAAAAGGGCCTACAAATCAGGATGCGTGGTCGCTGATGCGGACAAACTCATAGTGGGCCGGGTCGTCTACTGCCAGATCCCATGGAATCTGGATCGTCCGGTTCAGATCCGGCGGATCGACGATATTCACTCCCAGGAGCACCCCGTCATAATCCTGGGGCACCCGGAGGGTATAGGTCACATCCTGCCAGGCGTCAATGGTGATCTCCCGGTTCAGGCCAGGTCGGCTGCTTTCCTGCCAGTCGCCGTAGTCCATGCCGCTCTGCCACACCTTCTCATAGGAGATGGAGAAGGTCTTTCCCTCGTGCTCCACCTGGGCCTCCCCTTTGGCCTGGATCTGTCCGCCGCCATCCGACCGCTGATCGGGAAAATAAAGCTGGCCGGTGTACCAGTCGTAGAGACTGTATTCCTGGGTAACAATGGTGAAGGCCAGAGAGGCATTGCCCGCATTGCCCATGAGAACCTGGGCGGTGTTGCTGTAACGAATGGTATAGGTCACATACCCTTCCCCATCGGGCTCGCTCACCGTGATAGACGGCTGGCTCAGCCTGCCGGTGGAGGAAACGGTCTCCAGGGCCGCATCCCCGGTCTGGGTGGTCAAAGGGATATCCTCATAGGCCCGGGGGTCTACCAGGGTGAAGCCATGGAGGGCGCCAAAAGAGGTGTCCTCCTGTTCCGCCTGGGAGTTCTCTGGCGGAGTGGACGCCTCTTCTTTCTGTCCGAAACGGGAAATCAGCTCCAGAGCTGCGCCGCCGATGACCACGGCCCCGGCCAATACGGCGGCCACCACCTTCACGGAGATGCCCGCAGCCGCCCCGGTTCCGGCGGAAACACCGGCGGCCGTTTCTGCTGCGGCGGCCGCTGTGCCCGAAGCGGCGCTTCCGGCCTGGGAGAGCACCTGGCTGGCCATGGCGGCAGCGGCGGCGCTATCCAAAGCGGTGCTTTCCGCCTCCCGCCGCAGGAAATACAGCAGAAGCAGCACAGGGCTAAGGCCATAGAGCTTGACGCCGCGGCGTTCGTGCTCCTCCACCCCTGCTTTGATGGATTTTCTGGCATAGTTCAACCGGCTTTTCACCGTGCCCTCGCTGGTACCCATGGCCTGGGCGATTTCTTTTACGCTCATTTCATCGTAATAATAGAACAGCACGCACATCCGCTGTTCCGGCGGCAGGTTGTCCACCAGCTCCAGAATCATCCGGCTGGTTTCTTCGTTGTCCAGGGCCTGCTCCGGCACCAGCGTTTCATCCAGGTTCGGGGCCTTGTCCAATAGCGAGACGCCTTCCTCATCCTCCGGGATCTGCCACTCCTTGTGGGGAGCGGAAAGCAGATGGCGGCAGCGGTTGGCCGTGATGCCGTTGACCCAGCCCCAGAAAGCGGCAGGCTCCCGCAGCTTGGAAAGACTGCTCAGCATGACGATCAGCACATCCTGGGTGGCATCCTGGGCGTCCTCTTCTTTTTTCAGCATCTTTTTGCAGTGATAATACACTTTATTCTGCACCACCTGCACCAGGGCTTCCTGGGCCTCTTCCTCCCCCTGGATGCTTCGGCGGATCAACTCCTCCAGCTTTTCCTCATCAATTTTCATAGGTTCCCTCTCTTATTGCAAAAATGGCCTGGGGCACAGCACATTCCCTTCTATAAATAGTGTACAGGATATGGAATCAAAAAGAAACCATCCGGCGGGCTTTTTTGAAAAAGTTTGGAAAGCACCCGGGCCATAGAACAGAAACCGGCCCACCTGTAAAGAGGTGGGCCGGCCTTCGGGCAAATCAAACCAGGTGGATATCAGATCAGGCGGCGGCCCCCAGCTGTTTCCACAGGCAGTAGACCACATCGGAGCGGGGGCAGCTGGCCTTGGGAGTAAAGTTCAGACCCTCGGTCAGGCCGCTGGACTGGGCCCAATTCACTGCG
>CALLCY010000061.1:0-5000 GCA_938000015.1 uncultured Clostridia bacterium | reverse complement strand
AGGCCTGTCGCCTGGCGCTGGAAGCCGGTGCCCGCCGCTGTCTGCCTTTGAAGGTCAGCGGCCCCTTCCACACCCCTCTCATGGCCCCTGCGGGAAAGGCTCTGGAAGAGCATTTTTCCGGTCTTTCCTTTGGTGAAATGGCCTTTCCCGTCTATTTCAACTGCCTGGGCCGTCCCAAAACAGCAGAGGAAACCATTCCTCAGCTTCTGGTGCGCCAGGTGCAGACCAGCGTCTACATGGAGGACACCATCCGCCATATGGCCGATGCAGGCATCGATACCATTGTGGAAGTGGGGCCGGGCAAAGCCCTGTCGGGCTTTGTGAAAAAGACCGCCCCCCAGATCAGAACCATCCCGGTGGAAACAGCCCAGCAGCTGGAGGACGCCGTGACACTGTTGAAAAAGGAGAATTGACATGGATCTCAAGGGAAAAAACGCCCTGGTCACCGGCGGCAGCCGGGGAATCGGCCGGGCCATCTGCCTGGAACTGGCCGACCGGGGTGCCAATGTGCTGGTCAACTACGCCGGGAGAGAAGAAGCCGCTCTGGAGACCGTCCGTCTTTGCCGGGAAAAGGGCGTGGAAGCCGAAGCCATTCAGGGCGATGTGTCCAAGGCCTCCGATGTGCAAGCCATGGTGGACAAAGTGCTCAAGACCTGGGGCACGCTGGACATCCTGGTGTGCAACGCTGGTATCACCCGGGACAATCTGGCCATGCGCATGAGCGAAGAGGACTTTGACGCCGTGCTGGACGCCAACCTGAAAGGGGCTTTCCTATGCATGAAAGCCGCCTGCCGTCCCATGATGAAGCAGCGCTTTGGACGGATCATCTGCCTGTCCAGCATCGTTGGTCTGCGGGGCAACGCCGGTCAGGCCAACTACGCCGCCAGCAAGGCGGGACTCATCGGCATGAGCAAGTCCTTTGCCAAAGAGCTGGCCGCCCGGGGCGTCACCGTCAATCTGGTGGCCCCTGGCTTTATCGAAACCGATATGACCGCCGTTTTGCCGGAAAAGGTCCGGGAGGGTCTGCTGTCCTCCATCCCCATGGGCAAGCTGGGCCAGCCGGAGGATGTGGCCCGGGCGGCTGTCTTTTTCGCCCAGCCGGAAGCCGGTTACATCACCGGTCAGGTGCTGTGCGTCGATGGCGGCATGGCCGTTTAAAGGAGGAAAACACCATGGATCAGAATAGAAGAGTGGTCGTCACCGGCATGGGCATTATCAGTCCTCTGGGCTGCGGCCTTACAGCCTCCTGGCAGGGCGCCAAAGAGGGAAAATGCGGCATCGGCCCTATCACCTTGTATGACACCGAGGGCCAGAAGGTCAAACTGGCTGGCGAGGCCCACGGCTTTGATGCGGAAAACTACATGGACAAACGGGAAGCCCGGAAAATGGACCGGTGCAGCCAGCTGGCCATTGCCGCCGCCCAGGAAGCATTTCAGATGAGTGGTCTGGATATGGAAAAAGAAGATCCTCTCCGCTGCGGTGTGCTGGTCTCCAGCGGCATCGGCGGACTGACCACCATCCAAAACGAGTGTCTCAAGGGCAATGAAAAGGGCTGGGACCGGGTATCCCCCTATTTTATCCCCATGTCCATTGCCAACATGAGCGCCGGGCATATCGCCATCCAACTGGGTTTCCAGGGGATGTGCTCCTGTTCGGTCACGGCCTGCGCTTCGGGCACCAATGCCATCGGCGACGCCATGCGCTACATCCGCCACGGTTATGCCGATGTGATGCTCTGCGGCGGCACCGAAGCCAGCATCACCCCTCTGGGCATGGGTGGTTTCACCTCCCTCAAAGCCCTGTGTACCAATCCCGACCCCGCCCGGGCCTCCATTCCCTTTGACAAAGAGCGCAGCGGTTTTGTCATGGGCGAAGGCGCCGGTATGCTGATGCTGGAAAGCTATGAACACGCCAAAGCCCGTGGAGCCGTCATTCTGGGCGAGGTGGCCGGTTACGGCGCCACCTGCGATGCCCACCACATCACAGCCCCCTGCCCCGACGGCCGGGGCGCTGCCCAGGCCATGACCATGGCCCTGGAAGATGCGGGCATCACACCGGAACAGATCGGCTACATCAACGCCCACGGCACCTCCACCCCCCTCAATGACGCCGGTGAGACCCTGGCGGTGAAAAAGGCCTTTGGCGATCACGCCTACAAGCTGGCCATGAGCTCCACCAAATCCATGACCGGCCATCTGCTGGGTGCTTCCGGCGCAGTGGAGGCCATCTTCACCCTGATGGCTCTGAAAGAGGGCTTCCTGCCCCCCACCATAAACTATCAGGTACCCGATGAACAGTGCGATCTGGACATCGTGCCCAACACCGGCCGGAGCCAAAGCATTTCCTATGCCATGTCCAACTCGCTGGGCTTCGGCGGCCACAACGCCAGCCTGGTTTTTCACGCCCTTGAGGAGGAACAACAATAATGGAACTGGATATCAATCAGATCAAAGAAATTCTGCCCCACCGCTACCCCTTTCTGCTGGTGGACCGGATCACCCATCTGGAGCCAGGGGTGCGGGCCGTGGGCCGCAAATGTGTCAGCGGCAACGAAGCCTTTTTCCAGGGCCACTTTCCCCAGAAACCGGTGATGCCCGGCGTTCTCATCATCGAAGCCATGGCCCAGGTGGGCGCTGTCATCCTTTTGTGCGAAGAGGAGTACAAAGGCCGCATCGCCCTGTTCGGCGGCATCAAAAAAGCCCGCTTCAAGCGCCAGGTAGTGCCAGGGGATGTGCTGGAGCTGGAGTGCGTTCTCACCCAGATCCGGGGTTCGGTGGGCATCGGCCAGGCCACGGCCAAGGTGGACGGCCAGCTGGCCGCCACAGCAGAACTTCTCTTCGCTGTGGAATAAGGCCCATTGATGCCTTGCCCCAAATCTGATATAGTTAAAAAAGGTTCACAAGAAAGGGGCCATAGGGCATGCTGCAGCAAAGTTTTTCCGAAGTGTATACCAAATTCAAGCTTCATTTTTATCAGAAGGTCTTCAGCAAATTCGGCAGCCGGGAAGCCACCCTCACCACGGTGGAGACCTTCTGCATGGAGATCATCCAGGCCATGGGGTCTCCCACCGTCAACGAATTTGCCAGTTTTGTGCACATTTCTCCTCCCAATGCCGCCTATAAGGTGAACAGCCTGATCCAAAAAGGCTATCTGAAAAAGGTCCAGTCCCAAAGTGACCGGCGGGAATATCACATCGTTCCCACCCAGAAATACATGGACTATTACAATGTGAGTTACACCTATCTGTCCACCGTTCTCCAGCGGGTGGAAAAACGCTTTCCTCCGGAAGATGTGAAGAAGCTGGAGGAAATGCTCCAGGTGATCTCCCGGGAGCTGATGCCGGAGATCCCCATCCAGGTGCAAAACTCCGTACCGGAATAAAAAACAAACCCTCCCCGAAACCTTGGGTTTCGGGGAGGGTTTTATCATCATTATAACTTTTGGGATCAGGCCTTCCAGCTGATATCCTCAAACCGGATATGACCGCCGGCATTGATGGCCACGCCCTGCAGGTCACTGTCATAGGCCCGCAGCAGCACGCTCTGGTACAAAGTGGCCTGGGAGCACAGCTCGTTGAGGCGCACAGTGGCCTGCTTCAGAACCACTTCTCTGGCCTCGGGGTCCACAGTGGCTGCCGCCTGATCGATGAGGGCATCCACCTCGGGATCGTTCAGCCGGGTGGTATTGGCTCCGCCGATGGACTTGCTGTGGTACACACCCACCAGGTAGGAGACCATGTCGCTGGGAGAATAACCGCCGATGGAAGCGGTGTAGTTGCCGTCCGCTGTGGCGGAAAGATAGGTGGCCAGATCCATGCTTTCGATCTCGCAGTTGATGCCGATCTCGCTCAGATTGGCCTGGATCACTTCGGCTGCCCGCTTTTTGGTGTCATTGGAGCAGATGATGCTCATTTCCACCGAAGCCGGGTCCACACCGGAAGCGTCCATATACTCCTTGGCCTTCTTCACATCAAAGGTATCGGCGCCTTCATCGGTGGAGCCCAGCATTCCCATGGGGCTGGCCGAATACACCGGGGTGGCAATACCGTTGAGAGCCGCAGCGATGATATCGTCACGGTTGATGGCCGAGTTGATGGAATGACGCACATTCTGGTTGTCCAGGCCGGGCTTTTCGTTGTTCAGCATCAGCCAGTTGATGTTGGTGGAATCGTGCTTCAGCAGAGTGAACTCATCGCTGCTTTCGATGCGCTCCACATCCATGGCTTCCACTTCGATGATCATATCCACTTCACCAGCTTCCAGGGCAATGGTGCGGGAGGAGCCTTCGGGAATGATCTTCCAGGTCATGCTCTTGATGGCCGGAGCGCCGCCGAAGTAGTCCTCAAATGCCTTGAATTCCACGCTATCGCCCCGCTTCCACTCTACAAACTGGAAGGGGCCGGAGCCGATGGGGTTCTCGTTGAAGTCGTTGCCATTGTCCAGCAGCTTCTTGGGCAGGATGGCATTGGCATGGTGGCACAGATCATACAGCAGGGTTGCAGACGGGCCGTCGGTGACAATCTTGACGGTGTAATTATCCACAGCCTCCACGGTGAGGATGCACCGGTTATACAGATTGACTTCCGGGCAGGTCTTGGAATAGGTGATGGAAGCCGCCACATCCTGGGCGGTCAGTTCGCTGCCGTCGTGGAACTTAACGCCCTGCTTCAGGTGGAAGAGCCACTCGGTATCGCTGACATTCTCATATGTATCCACCAGGCTGGGTTCCGGGTTCAAGTCGGCATCGGTGCGGAAGAGTGTGCTGTAAGTCAGCTTGTTCATATAGTCACCGGCCACCGAGTTGTGGTCATAGGCTCCCAGGGTGGGGGTTTCGCTCATGGTGGCCACCACCAGGCTATCCTTGCCGGTATCCGCCGATCCTCCCTTGTCTGTGCCTCCATCCTGCTGGCTACATCCAGCCAGCAAAGACAGACTCATGGAAAGCACCGTCCCAACACTGATCAGATGTTTCTTTCCCTTGTTCATTGTTTACACCTCTTA
>CALLCY010000060.1:0-14339 GCA_938000015.1 uncultured Clostridia bacterium | reverse complement strand
AACCCACGTAGCCAGCTTGGAAGGCTGGAATTCTACCATTGAACTACACCCGCAAAGTAATCAGCTTAACGAGTATATCATGTTCTCCGAGATTTGTCAAGGTCTTTTTCATGCCCCGGCCCGATTTTTTTATCGGGCCGGGGACTTTTGTGGCTAATGACACTCCATGAGGATCTGCTCCCCATCGGAGGAAAGGGAGATGCTGGTGATGGGTTTTTGGTAAGCGCTGATAATCGCGCTGGCCGCCCGATCTTCGATCTCCTTCTGAATAAACCGTCGGAGATTTCTCGCTCCGTATTTTATAGAATACGACTTTTTCACCAAAAAGTCAACCAGTAAATCATCAAATTTCAAATCGATGCCGTTGCCCTGCAAAGTCTTTTGCAGGTCTCCCAGCATGATCCGGGCAATGGCAGCAAAATCCTGCTCATTCAGCTGGTTAAAGGCCACCACCTGATCAATCCGATTGATGAATTCCGGCCGCATGATCTCCTGCAGGGCCTTCATGGCCTTTTCCTGGCTCTGCTGGGTCACCGTGCCTCCAAAGCCCATGGCCCCCTGGTTCCGGTCGGAACCGGCATTGGAGGTCATGATAATGACGGTGTTTTCAAAGGACACCTTTCGTCCCTGGGCATCGGTAGCCACCCCATCGTCCAGGATTTGCAGCAGCACATTGAGTACATCGGGATGGGCCTTTTCGATCTCGTCGAAGAGCACCACCGAATAGGGACGGCGGCGGATCTTTTCGGTAAGCTGTCCGGCCTCGTCATAGCCCACATATCCCGGAGGGGCACCAATCAGTTTGGACACACTGTGCTTTTCCATGTATTCGCTCATATCCAGGCGAATGAGGGCGTCAGGAGTGTCAAACAGATCGGTGGCCAGACATTTGACCAGCTCGGTTTTCCCTACGCCAGTGGGGCCTACAAAGATAAAAGACACCGGTTTCCGTTTGGGAGACACACCCGCCCGGCTGCGGCGAATGGCGGCGGCCACCGCCTGGATGGCCTCATCCTGGCCAATGACTCTTTTGCCCAACCGCTCTTCCAGAGAGATCAGCTTTTCGAATTCCTGGCGCTTCACCTTGCTGGCGGGGATCTTGGTCCAAAGCTCAATAACCTGGGCCAAGTCGTCCACCGTCAGTTGAGGGGTGGGATTGTCCCGCAGCTCTGTCAGGCGCTGATCGATCTGAAGCAGCCGGCTGCGCAGATAGGCCAGGCGCTGATAAGCACCAGTCTCCTCCGGGTCCTGCATCAACTCTTCCTGTTCTTCCTGCAAAGTGTTCCGCTCTTCTTCCAGCTGGGCTTTTTCGTTGATGTCCTTATTCTTCAGGTTGATCTCCGAACAGGCCTCGTCGATCAAATCGATGGCCTTGTCGGGCAAAAACCGGTCGTTGATATACCGCTCCGACAGATAGACCGCCTGCCGAGCCGCTTCATCGCCAATCTTCACCCCGTGGAACTGCTCATAATAGGGCCGGATGCCCTTGATGATTTCCACCGTCTGCTCCAAGGAAGGCTCGGTGATGGTCACCGGCTGGAACCGGCGCTCCAGAGCCGAATCCTTTTCGATGTGCTGCCGGTATTCCTTGAAGGTGGTGGCACCGATCACCTGCACCTCTCCTCGGGACAAGGCGGGCTTGAGAATATTTGCGGCGTTCATGGAGCCTTCGGCGTCCCCCGCCCCCACCAGATTGTGCACCTCGTCGATGACCAGAATGATATTGCCCAGGCGCTTGACCTCATCGATCAGCCCCTTCATCCGGCTTTCAAACTGTCCCCGGAACTGGGTGCCTGCCACCATGGCGGTCATATCCAGCAGCCAGACTTCCTTATCCTGAAGCTTATAGGGCACTTCTCCCTGGGCGATCTTCTGAGCCAGTCCCTCGGCCACGGCGGTTTTGCCCACGCCCGGCTCACCGATGAGACAAGGGTTGTTCTTCTGCCGCCGGTTGAGGATCTGAATGACCCGTTCAATCTCGCTGTCTCTTCCGATCACCCGGTCCAGCCCTCCATCCCGGGCCTTCTGGGTGAGATCGGTGGCGTAATTGCTGAGGAATTTTTTCTTTTTCTCCCGCTTCTTGCCCCGGGGCTTTTCCGGCTTATCCGGCTCTTCTTCCTGCTTGGCGCTGCTCTCCTGTGAGCGCATGGAAAAGAAGGGGATCACCGGCACCTGAGAGGAATTTTCCTCGTCCGGCTCCTCCTCTCCTTCTCCCTCCTCCTCTGCCCCTGTGGGCATCTGGAAGGAGCTGAACAGCCCCTGCATCAGCTCTTCCGGGTTGGTGTTCTCCAGTTCTTTGGACACATTTTCAATGTCGCTGTCGGTGATACCGAACCGCTCGATCATGTCGGTCACCGGTTTGATATTCAGCTCCTTGGCGCATTTGAGGCAAAGGCCCTCGTTGTGGGCCTTGCCATCCTCCAGCCGGGTGATATAGATAACGGCCACATTCTTTTTGCACCTGGAACAAAGAGGCATATTCATGGCGTTTTCATTCCATCCATTTCTCCGCCCAGTCTAGGTTTGCTCCTTCCCGCCGCCGGGCGGACCGGCCTGGAAGGGGTATCAATCCCAAAAGACCTACCCTTGCGGGAAGATCTGATAGACAAAAGAAGCTACTCTGCTTTCTGCCAGGGCCTCCTGGGCAAAAAAGCCGCCCACTCCCTCGGGAGCAAAAGAGCGCAATCCCAGGCACAACAGGGCGATCATCACAATGCCTCCCAAAGCGCCCAGGCACAGCCCGGCCCCATGGTTCACGGTGCGGAAAAGAGGAAGCGTTCCTCCCACTACCCGCACCAGCAGCCACAGCACCAGTTTACACAGCGCGAAGCCCACCAAAAAGGCAATCACAGGAGCCAGGCTTTGGCTCACCGTCTGTATGGCGGCTTCCAGCACTTCTCCGCCGCCGTTTTCCACCTGGCTGTGCACCGCTTCCATCAGGCTTTCCGGGGCGTGCACAGCGCTGAGAAGGTTGCGGATGCTTTCCTCCACCGTGGCCCCAGCCGCTTCCAGCTGCCCCTCTGCTGCCTTCTCCAGGACTTTCCTCACCAAAGGCTGCAAAAGCTGCGCAATGGGAGAGGTGAGCACCGGTACCAGCATCCGTGCGCCCACATAGGACAAAAGACTGCCCACAAGGCCCATCAAAGCTCCCAGGATGCCCTTGCGAGCGCCCCAGAAGCACATGAGCAAAAAGAGTACCAAAAAAATCAAATCGATCATGAACTGTCCTTTCGCCGGGTCACTCCCGGTCTATCTGCTCTCCGGCGCCCTTATCCAAAAGCTCTGCCCGGTCGGCATAGATGAGCATCACATCCCCATCCCTGCGCTGAATCACATCCCGGGCGGTGATCTCCCGCACCTGACGGGCCGATGCGCCAGGAATGATGGATGTGCACACCATGGAATCCCGCAGCAAAATGGCGATGTGATCCCCGGCGGCGGAAAGGGTGCGCACCGCCGAAGAATACCGGGCTTCAAACACCGTCTGGCCGTTCTCCCCCACCATCACCACCTGGGTGCGTTCCTGCTGGTCGCCGGTTTCCAGCGCCACCACAGGCCGCTGGCCCATCTTGTGGCTAAAGGTGACCAAAGACCCATCCGGATAGGAAAAGACGCCTCGCTCCTTCCCCTGGTCGTCGTAGGAATACACCCCCTGGTCGGTGACGATCATCAAAGAGTCATCTTCATAATATTCCATGGAATAGACCGTCATGCTTCCCAAAGGCAGATCGAACAGCGGCTGCTCCTGATGAATGGAAAAGACCCGGATCATAGATACCCGTTTGCCGTTTTCCTCACTCATGCACAAGGCGGCCAGATGCTGGGAATCCGGCGAGACACAGGACAGCAGGATATAATATTCCGAAGTGTTCCAGCGGAAACGCTCCTTCTGCTGGTTGTCATAGAGAGTCACCGCGGCCCGGTAGCCCTGCTCGTCGGTGACCACGCTGAAGGCGCCGTTCTGGTTCACCGAAGCCGAAATGATCTCCGACTCCAAGTCCTTCTGCCACAAAGCGGTATAGCGGTTTGTGAGGCACAAACCATGGCCGCCCCGGTCATAGGCCAGCATATTGTCCTCGGCCACGCTGAGAGCCGGGGAGGAATATTGCAAGGGAATGCTCAATTCTTCTTTGCCCTGGGTGCTGACAAAACTGAGGGTATCGCCCCCCAGCACCACAAGACCGTTGCCAAACTCGTCATACACACTGTCGATGCCGTCTTCAAAGGTATAACCGGCAAAATCCGCATCCCCCGAAGCCCACACAGCGGAAAAATAGGACGCCATCCGCCGCAGGCTGCTGAGGGTGAGCTGTTCATGGTAATTCCAGACGCAATAGACCATGGAGCACAAAAGCCCCAAAAGCGCCAGACTTTTGAACAGGCCGCAGATCTGTCCCCGCCGGTCCTGACGAAATTTGGTGATGTTATTTTTCTGAGGCGGCATTTTTTCACGCTCTGCCATCCAGTTCCTCCATCCCATAGGTCAGCGCCGTCATATAAAGGCCGCAGGCCGGGGCTGTGGGGCCTGCCCGCTCCCTGTCCCGGGAAGCCAGGATCTCTGGGATCTGCCGGGGCTCAATTTTGTGCAGCCCGCAATAGAGCAGCGTTCCCGAAATGGCCCGAGCCATATTGTAGAGGAATCCATCGGCGCACACCCGGATCGAAATCAGATCCCCCTCTTTTTCCGTGCGGCAATAATACATGGTCCGCACGGTGCTGCGCACCGGGGTGCCCTCGCTGCGCACAGCGGCAAAATCCTGTTTTCCCTCAAAATAGGGCGCCGCTTCCGCCATGGCGTCATAATCCAAACGGGAGGGGCAGAAATAAGCCCGATTGTGATAGAAGGGGTCCCGCACCCGGCTGTTGTGAATCAGATAGGTATATTCTTTCTTCTGACATTGAAAGCGGGCGTCAAAATCCCAGGGCACTTCCACCGCCCGGCTCACCGAAATATCCGGCGGCAGATAGGCGCTGATGGCCAAGGGCAGCTTGTCCAGCGGAATACTGGTGGCCATACGGGCATTTGCCACATAGATTCTGGCGTGGACACCGGCATCGGTGCGCCCCACACCGGACAGGCTGACCTGGCAGCCTGTGGCCTTGCCGATGGCCTGCTGGAGCACCTGCTGCACGGTGATGGCATTGTTCTGGTATTGCCAGCCGTGATAGGCGGTGCCAAGATAGGCCAGGCGGAAGGCGATATTTCGTTCTTTGATCTCTTTCATGGCAGCATCCTTGTCAAAACAAATACGCAAACAAAAAACACACAGGTCACGGCATAGGCCGCTCCATCATTTTTCCCCATTTTCAGCTCTTTCAGCCGGGTGCGGCCGCTGCCGCCCCGGTAAAGACGGCACTCCATGGCCACCGAAAGCTCATCGGCCCGGCGGAACGCCGACACAAACAAAGGCACCAGCACTGGCACCAACGCCTTGGCCCGTTTCAGCAGGTTGCCGCTTTCAAAATCGGCGCCCCGGGCCTTCTGGGCGTTCATGATCTTCTCGGTCTCCTCGATGAGGGTGGGGATAAAACGCAGGGCGATGGTCATCATCATGGCAAACTCATGAACCGGCAAATGAAGCCGACTGAGGGGCCGGAACAGATTCTCGATGGCATCGGTAAGAGCCACCGGCGAGGTGGTATAGGTCAGAAGAGAGGTGGAAGCCACCAGCAGCATGATGCGCACCACCATGTAAACGGCGGTCACAAGCCCTTCCTTGGTGATGTGGAAAATCCAGAACTCCCACAAAATCTGCCCTGGGGTGTAAAGCATATTCAAAAGAGCGGTAAACACCGCCAGAAAGGCGATGGGTTTCAGGCTCTTGAGCAGCATCCGAAAACGGATACGGCTGAGAAGTGTGACTCCGATGACCCCTGCGGCGCAGAGCACATAGGCCCAGAAGCCGTGGGCCAGAAAAAGCACGATGATAAAGGCAAAGCTGAGGATCAGCTTTGTGCGGGCATCCAGGTGATGCACCGGGCTTTCCACCGGGAAATATTGGCCCAGGGTGATGTCTTTCAGCATGATACGCCCTCCCTTTTGCACCGAAGGATCTCCTGAGCGGCCTGCTCCACGGTGTAGACCCCTTCCCGCACCGGCGCGCCCATCTCCCGCAGTTTCAAAAAGACCCGGGTGATCTGAGGCACATCCAGCCCTGCTTCCAGCAGTTCTCCTGCCCGGGAGAAAATCTCCGGCGGCGTGCCATCCATAAACACATGGCTGTCTCGCATAACCACGATGCGGCTGGCCAGACGGGCGGCATCCTCCATGCTGTGGGTGACGAAAATCACCGTGGTGCCGTGTTTTTCATGGTATTCCGTAATAAAACGGAAAATATCATCCCGGCCCCGAGGGTCCAGCCCGGCTGCCGGCTCGTCCAGCACCAACACTTCCGGCTCCATGGCCAGCACACCGGCCAGCGCCACCCGGCGCTTTTGTCCGCCGGACAAATCAAAGGGGGATTTGGGCAGCATTTCTTCTCCCATGCCGCAGGCGGCCAGGGATTCCACCACCCGGCGGCGCACTTCTTCCGGCTCCAGGCCCATGTTCCGGGGACCAAAGGACACATCGGCCTCGATGGTCTCCTCAAAAAGCTGGTGCTCCGGATACTGGAACACCAGCCCTACCTGAAACCGGGCTTTGCGGGTCACTTCCTTGCTCTCCCAGATATCCCGGCCATGGAGAAACACCTGGCCTCGAGTGGGCTTCAAAAGAGCGTTGAAATGCTGAATCAAAGTGGATTTCCCCGAACCGGTATGGCCGATGAGGGCCAGAAACTCCCCTTTGTTCACCGACAGGTTCACATTGTCCACCGCCGTCTTTTCAAAGGGGGTGCCGGGGCTATATACATAAGTGAGCCCTTGGGCTCGCAAAATTTCTTCCACAGGTCAGTCCTCCAAAAAGGCCATCAGTCTTTGGGCGCACTCCTCCACCGTCAGTGCGTCGATGGGCAGGGAGCAGCCCCTCCGGTTCAGCTCCTCCAGCACTTCCACCGTCTGGGGAACTCCCAGGCCGGTCCGGTGCATCTTGTCCACCTGGGCGAAGATCTTCCGGGGCGGGCCGTCGTCGATCACATGGCCGTCCTCCATCACCACCACCCGGTCGGCCTGGGCGGCCTCGTCCATATGGTGGGTGATGAGCAGCACGGTGATTCCCTTTTCCCGGTTGAGGCGGCGAATGGTGTTCATCACTTCGGCCCGTCCTCCCGGGTCCAGCATGGCGGTGGGCTCGTCCAGCACCAGCACCTCCGGCTCCATGGCCAGCACACCGGCGATGGCTACCCGCTGTTTCTGTCCGCCGGAAAGCATATGGGGTGCGCTGCGCTTGAAGTTCTCCATGCCCACGGCCTTCAGAGCCTCATCCACCCGGCGGCGGATCTCCTGGGAAGGCAGGCCCAGATTCTCCGGAGCAAAAGCCACATCCTCTTCCACCACGGTGGCCACGATCTGGTTGTCCGGATTCTGGAACACCATCCCTGCCTTTTCCCGGATGTCAAAGAGCTTGTCTTCTTCCCGGGTGTCCATCCCGGCCACCTGCACCTGACCCCGGGTGGGCAATAAAATGGCGTTGATATGCTTGGCCAGGGTGGATTTCCCCGAACCGTTGTGGCCCAACACCGCCACAAAGCTCCCCCGCTCTATTTCCAGGTTCACCCCGTCCAGGGCCAGCAGATCGGGCTGATCCTCCCTGTTTGTGTATTCAAAGGAAAGGTCTTTTACCTGAATGATCTGTTCCACTGAAAAAAGTCCTCCTTATCCGGCCTTACCGGGCAATCCAGCGGCTGGTGTGGCCGCAGGGCAGGCCCAAACCGGTCTGGGTCACCGGCAGCAGCAGTTCACCGCCCTCCACTTCCCCACCGTAGCGGCGGGCCATGGTCATGCCCAACAGATAGACGGGCACCGAAGGGGAAATGCCGGTGGTGTAGGAGTTGATAATGACAAACAAGGGATCGTCGGTGAGCACTTCCATGCACAACTGAAGGAAAGGCGCGATGCTCTCTTCAAACTTCCAGATCTCCCCGGAAGGGCCCCGGCCGTAGGAGGGCGGGTCCATGATGATGGCATCGTATTTCCGGCCCCGGCGGACTTCCCGCTGAATAAATTTTTTGCAATCGTCCACAATATAGCGGATGGGAGCCTCACCCAGGCCGGACAGACGAGCATTTTCTCTGGCCCAGGCCACCATGCCTTTGGATGCGTCCACATGGCAGACGCTGGCTCCCGCCGAGGCGGCGGCCAGCGTGGCCCCTCCGGTATAGGCAAACAGATTGAGCACATTCACCGGCTTTTTCTTTTTTCGCTCTGCCACCTGGCGGCGGATAAAATCCCAGTTGGCCGCCTGCTCGGGAAAGACGCCGGTGTGTTTGAAACTCATGGGCTTGATCTGAAAAGTCAGATCTTTATAATGAATGCGCCAGCTCTCCGGCAGATGGAAAATCTCCCACCGGCCGCCGCCCTTATCCGAGCGGTGATAGACGGCATCGGGCTTTTTCCACAGAGGATGCCCGCCCCTGTCCCAGATGGCCTGGGGGTCGGGACGGACGAGGATATGCTCCCCCCATCGTTCCAGTCGTTCTCCGCCGCCGCAATCCAGCAGCTCATATTCCTTCCAGCCATCGGCAGACCACATAATTTTATTCCTCTCGATTCCAATTTTCTCTATTTTCTCCCGGCGCCATTCCGCCGAAAAGATCCATTCTTTCCCTATGAAAAGACGGATGTTCCCATAATCAATTTATTTTACCACCCGGAGCGGGCTTCGTCAATGAACGGACTGTAAAGACCCTCAAAAGCAGAACTGAGCAAGGATTTCTGCCAACGTTTCAGGGGTCTGTGTATTCACCTCATGCCCTGCCCCGTCCACAAAGAAAAGCTGAGAATTTCTCAATTTGGTTGATAGTTCTTTGCACACTTTTCGGTTTGCTCCATCTTTCTTTCCGCAGATCACCGCAGTAGGGCAGGATATTTTCTCAAGAACCGGAGTAAAATCCAGATCCATCATCGACCGGCACAAGCGGATAAAATCCCATTTCCCCAATCCCATTTGCCCGAATACCTTTTCCGGCATCAAGCGAAAAATCACATTCTGTAACCGCAACAGCCTTTTCGGCATCTTATATGGAGCGGCGATGAGCGCAAGGGAGCGGATCTTTTCCGGATGCTCCGCTGCATAGTTCAATGCCAATACACCACCCAGCGACAAGCCGCACAGATCCATCGGCTCTCCCAATCCATCGCAGAAATCGGCAAAGGCCCGATACAGATTATCATAGCTTACTTCCTGATGCTGTATCAGTTTTGCCAAATGGGGACACACAGCAGACGGAGCCGTTCCCAGAGCTTCCAGCACTTTGTCCCAGCTTGCAGGTGTTTGCCCCAATCCATGCACATAAACTTGTTTCATCCGCTCATTCCTTCCCGCTGAGAAATCCATCGTTTTCCCACTATATCACATGGCATATTTACAGTAAATCACAGATTTTCCGGCATCCGTTCCACCGGAACGATTCCAAAAAGAAAAGCCGGGACGCTATTTGCGCCCCGGCCCATTGAGTTTTGGTTGTTAGCGGATGATTTCGCCTTCCACTTCACCGGCGATGCCGGCAGCGTTGGCTTCATCGGTGTCGATATGCATACGCAGCAGGAACTTGTCGGACACACGAACCACAGTCTCGTTAAAGACGACGGAACGCTCGCCGGAGGTCTTGACGCTGACCACATCCTTGTCCTTCAGGCCCAGCTTCTCAGCGTCGGCGGGGGTCATGTGGATGTGACGCTTGGCAGCGATGACGCCGCAGGGAATGGTGACTTCACCGGCAGGGCCGACCAGCTTGACGCTGGGGGAGCCTTCGATGTCGCCGCTTTCACGGACGGGAACCTGGATGCCCAGAGCACGGGCGTCGGTGAAGGAAACTTCCACCTGGGAAGCGCTTCTTTCCGGCCCCAGGATGCTCATGTTCAAAGAACCCTTGGGTCCTTCCACCTTGACTTTTTCGTTGCAGGCAAACTGGCCGGGCTGGCTCAGGTCCTTTTTGGGGGTCAGCTGATAGCCGGCGCCAAAGAGGGTGTCCAGATCCTTGCGGCTCAGATGCAGATGTCTTGCAGAGGTTTCGATGATCACATTGGCCATTGTTCTCTATCTCCTTTGTTCTTTGTTCTATCGGGACAAATTGTTTGTTTCCTCTCTATAATTTAACACATCCCCGCCGGTTGCGCAACGGCGAGGGGAAAAATATTTGTTTTCCAGGGGTGTTTTTTCGCCCTGCTTTTGGATTTTTCTCTGTTTTACCCATAGTTGTGACAAAATGCACCTTTACAAAGGGTATTCATCGGATTATACTATAAGCAAGTATCTTTACTTCTTTACACATTCTACAAATTCATTCGTGAGGTTAGAGGCCACATGGTTACCGATTTCCCCCGGACGCTGTCGCTTTTGCGGCAGGAGAAAAAACTCAGCCAAAAAAAGGCAGCCGAGGCACTGGGTATTTCCCAGGCGCTGCTGTCTCATTATGAAAACGGCGTACGGGAGCCGGGACTGAGCTTTGTGGTCCGGGCTGCTGACTTCTACGGCGTTTCCTGCGACTATCTGCTGGGCCGCACCATGTCCCGGGAAGGGGCCGCCATCTCGGTGGAAGAGCTGGGGGACCTTTCGGAAGAAAAGGGCAATGTGCTGCGGGGCAGTGTTTCTGCCATGCTCCAAAAGAAGCTGCTGGTCAATTCCTCCGGCATCCTGTTGGACATTCTGGGCAAAGTGGGCCACAAAGGCCTCATCGGCGATGTGTCGGCCTATCTGTCCGCCGCCATCTACAAGGCCTATCGCTATGTGTATATGATCTCGGGGAAATATTCCGACACCATGTTCCCGGTGCCCGCCCATCTGTTTTCCGATCTGTGCGACGCCGAAATGAAAATGCGGGAGTACCGCCTGCGTGCTCTGGCCTCCTCCAACCAGGACAGCCGGGAGCCGCTGGAGTTCCCCGACCTTTCCATCGACGGGCTGAGCCAGGAATATCCCAATCTGGCCCCCGCTCTGCTGTCGGTGCTCCACAATGTGTCCGAGTCTCTGGAGAAGATGACCCCTGACCAGGAATAGGGGTCAAAAAATTTCTCAAACTTTTTTGCAAAAACCCCTTGCCAAAGGGGAAAAGCTGTGGTATATTATATCTCGCGCCAGATGTGGTGGCAAACAAGCTGGTGTAGCTCAGCTGGTAGAGCAGCTGATTTGTAATCAGCAGGTCGGGGGTTCGAATCCGTCCACCAGCTCCAATTTCATATGGGAGAGTTCCCGAGTGGCCAAAGGGGGCAGACTGTAAATCTGTTGCGTTTCGCTTCGATGGTTCGAATCCGTCCTCTCCCACCAATGCCCGGATGCAATAGCGTCTGGGCATTTTTAATTTTCTCGCCCCTTAACCAGGGGTTAATTTTTTGCCCTTTTTCTGTCGCACCCCTCCGTTGCGTCTCCGATGCCCCTCTGTTATGATGGAGCCAAAGGAGGGAGCTTCATGAAAATCAACGAAATCATCCGCACCCGCCGCACTGCCCAGGGATTGACCCAGGAGGCCCTGGCTCAGCTTCTGGGGGTCTCTGCTCCGGCGGTAAACAAATGGGAAAAAGGGCTGAATTATCCCGATATCACCTTGCTTCCCGCCCTGGCTCGGGCTTTGGGCGTGGATCTGAATACTTTACTTTCCTTCCAGGATGATTTGACCCCGGAAGAGATCGGACGCTTTTCAGAACAAGTTACCATGGTGGCCCAGGAGCAAGGCTGTGCTGCTGCTTTCCAGCTGGCCCAGAAAAAGATGCAGGAGTTTCCCGCCTGTGATCTTCTGACCTACACCATGGCCCCATTGCTGGAGGGGATTCTAAACCTTTTCCCTCCAAAGGAAGAAGAAGCCGAACTCTTCCACCAGGAAGTTCTGCAGCTTTATGAGCGAGCTGCAAACAGCCATGATCCCCAGATCAGCCAATGGGCCTGCGCTCTTCTGGCCAGCCGCTACATTTCCCAAAACCAACTGGAGCAGGCCAGACCTTTGCTGGAACAGCTTCCCCAGTCCCACAAAAACAAACAGCTTCTCCAGGCCGCTCTGGCCCGAAAAGAGGGGGACATTGCAGCTGCATGGACGCTGCTGGAGCAGGAACTCTTCACCCGTGGAAATGGCGTTCTGGAGGTGCTGAGCTACCTGATGGATCTGGCCGCAGAGGAAGAAGACCTGGATCGGGCAGAAGCCTTTGCTGCCGCTTCCCAGGGTGCAGCGGAAGCCCTTCATCTTCCTGCTGCTTCCCGTCTTTCTCTTCCCTTCCAGCTGGCTCTTCTGCAAAAGGACGGCCCTCAAACCCTGGCTCTGCTGGAGGAGATCTTCCAGAGCATCCACCGCCCGGCTCCCTTTTCCGACTCCCCCCTTTACTGTCACTTGCCAGAAAAGGAAGGCGCCAGCAAGGGCCAGCAAATGATGCTGCGCATGATGGTAAACGGGGTGGAGGAAGACCCGGCGTGTGCATTCCTCCGGGACCTGCCCCAATATGCTCTTTGGATGAAAAAATGGCAAAAGAGTGCCTTTCAGGAATCCAACCCATAAAGAAGGGGCCCGCTTCAAAGAGCGGGCCCCTTCTTTATTGTTCTATTTCCTCCATCAGCTCCACAAGCTGGGCAAAATGATCGATGGCGGTATCGTAATCTTTGGTATCTCCAAAGCCATAGCGGGCAAACACAAAAGGAATGCCTGCCTGCCGGGCCGCCTGGGAATCCCCCTGGGTATCTCCCACATACACCGGCTGTTTCAGGCCATTGCGGCGGATGATAAGCTTGTTGTTCTCCCCTTTGGAAAGGCCGGTGGCCCCAAAGCACTCAATGTCCTTGAAATACTTTTCCAAGCCCATGGAGCGGAAAAAGCACTGGATATACCCATCCTCGCAGTTGCTGACGATGAACAAGGGGAACTTGCGGCTGAGGGCCTGCAAAGTCTCCTCCACCTGAGGATAGAGCTTTCCGCCCCGCTTTTCCAGCACCTCATGCTCCACCTGGCAGCATTCTTCCAGCAGCCGCTGCTGCTCCGTTTCCGGACACATGGGGAACATCCGCCGGGCGATCTCGTCCATGGGCAGACCCATATAGCCCTGAAGCTCCGAATACTCCAAAGGCCCCCGCAGATCGGAATGGGCTGCAATCACCTGATTCCAGGCCGCCAGAATCCCCTCCACTGCGTCCCACAAAGTGCCGTCCAGATCAAAAAGAATGCCGTCTGTTTTCATCTTGTTCTCCTCTGTCTCTTTCCTGTATTTTTCCTTTTGCATCATACCTTTTTCAAAGGAGAAAATCAATCCCCTTTTCTTATCCCATCATGCGAAAAAAGGCCAGGAGCAAAAGGAGCAGACCGCTGCACCAGCCCACTTCCCGCTCTCCCCGCTTCCCCATCCGCCGGCCCAGAAAATGCCCCAAGCCCAGCAGCGTCAATGTGGCCAGCAGGGAAAAAAGAAACAGCAGGCGAGGGTCCATGCCCCCCAGACCGGCTCCTACCCCGGCAGCGGCCCCATCCAGGGACAGAGCGGCCCCCAGCAAAAGACCTTCCCTGGGGGAAAGGCTGCGGGAGCCGTCAGCATCGGCCCGGGAGGGGTCGGCATACAGGCATAAGATACACCGAAAGCTCCACAGACGAAACCGCATTTCCCCTCTTCCGCCCCATTTGCGCACCCAGCTTTTCAGCAGGCTGTCACAGATCTTACAGAAACCCAAGGCCGCCAGCAAAAAGGCACACAGCCAATGAAGCCCTCCAGCCAACGGCTGCCACAGTCCTCCTGCCCAGGCCCCGGCGGCCAGCACGCCGCTGCAGCACAGAGCCACCACCAAGGCGCTCTTTCCCGGCAAGCGAATCTCTCCCGCTCCGTAGGCCAGACTGGCAAAAAAAGCGTCCAGAGACAGGGCCAGCACCAAGGTTCCGGCTTCCAGTCCCTGACGGACAAATCCAGGCAAAGGCAAAACCCCTTTCCGGTTTTTGCTTCATCCTATGCCCTTTCTTTCCAAAGGGTCCCTGAGCCTTGTCCTAGTCCTTCTGCTCTTTGGCTTGCTGGGCGTACTGCTCGGCCAGCGCTACAAATTCCTCCATCCGCCCATTCTCCCGGATGGTCTGGGGACAGTTTTTCCCGCTGAAATCATAATGCTCTTTCACCTGATCGGCCGAAAGGTCATAGGCGTTCATCAGCCAGCCGGTGAGTCGGGCAGCGTTGTCAAAGGTCTTTTCAAAATCCCCGTCTGCATTGACGCACAATTCCACGCCGATGCCGTGGAGATTGCCATCTCCTTCGGCGCCGTCCCCTGCGTGATAGGCCACTTCATCGTCAGG
>CALLCY010000059.1:0-4462 GCA_938000015.1 uncultured Clostridia bacterium | reverse complement strand
GGGGCGGCGTGAGCCCTTTGTCGTAAAACCCCAGCAGACCGCCAGGGCTCTGAGAGTCCGGTCCGTCCCGGCGCAGCTGGCCTTGCTCTCCCAGGGTGTAGGCCAGGTGGAGACAGGGCATGGACAAGGCGGCCGCAGGGGAAAGATCCTCTCCAGCCGCCACGATGTAAACGGGCGTTTGTGTCAACATAAAATGGCTTCCCCCTTGTTATTTGCCCATAAAATGTGATACTATCCTTATGAAGAAAACATTTGCGAAAAGCATCCCGGTCGATGGGGACGAGACTTCCCTTGGCGTAATTTTATGTGAGGGAAATGGGAAAGATACCGGGGAGAAAAGAGGAAAATATGATCAAATTTGGTCCGGCGGGAAACAGCGATTCCTTCCGCCAAAAGTATAAATCATCCACCGCTGCACCGGGGTGGCTGAAGGAAATGGGCCTGCAGCTTCTGGAATACCAGTGCGGCCGGGGCGTGAACCTGGGAGAGGAAACCGGGCGGGCCATCGGACAGAGTGCCCAGGAAGCGGGCATTGGGATGTCGGTGCATTCTCCTTATTTTATCAATTTGTCCAGCGGGGAAGCAGAGCGGCGGGAAAAGAATGTGGGTTACATTCTGCAAAGCTGCCAGGCAGCTCATTGGCTGGGAGCCGATCGGGTGGTGGTCCACTGCGGCGGCCTTTCCAAGCTGACCCGGGAAGAAGCGCTGCAAAACACTCTTACAGGCCTCCGGGAGATTCTCCAGCGGATGGAGCAGGAAGGCTGCGGCGATATTACCCTGTGTGTGGAGACCATGGGCAAGCAGAATGTAATGGGCACACTGGAGGAAGTGGCGGCCATCTGCCAGATGGATGAACGGCTGCTGCCCTGTATTGATTTCGGGCATTTGAACGCCCGGGAGCAGGGAAGCCTCCGATGTGCAGAAGATCATATGAAACTGCTGGAATATTTGATCTCCCAGCTGGGAAAGGAGCGGATGCGCCACTTCCATGTCCATTTCAGCCACATTGAATATGGTAAAGGGGGCGAGGTGCGGCACCTGACCTTTGAGGATACGGAATATGGGCCCTGGTTCGACGATTGCGCCCAGGCGCTGTTGGCTCTGGATCTGCATCCGCGGGTGATCTGTGAATCGGCAGGCACCCAGGCGGAAGATGCGCTTCTGATGCAGCAGATCTATCAGGCCCGGGCCCGGGGAGAAGAACCGGCCATACGGGCGTAAAATGTTTGAAATCAAGGATATCATTACGGGAAAGTGGGGAATGATATATGGAACAGACAAGATTGGAAAAAATCGCGACAATGGTGAAAAAGATGCCGGTGGAAGCGGTGCTCATTACATCGCCGGTAAACCGGCAGTATGCCACCACCTTTCCTTCCAGCGCCGGGGCCTGCCTGGTCACAGAGCAGGGGGATGGGTATTTCTTCACCGACTTCCGCTATATTGAAGCGGCGGAGAAAGCGGCGGCGCCCCAAGGGTATCAGGTGCAGATGGTGACAGGCGGGGATTATATGACCCCTCTGGCCGCTTTGCTGAAAAAGCACCAGGTAAAGACCCTGGGATATGAGGACCGGCGGATGTCGGTGTCGGCCTATCATCAGTATGAGCAGGCTTTACCCTGCCGTCTGACTCCTCTGGGCGGACGGCTGGAAGAAGTGCGCCAGGTGAAGGAAGAAGGGGAAGTGGAGTGCATTGTCATCGCGCAACGGATGGCTGAGGCTGCCTTTGAGGAGCTGCTGCCCATGATCCGTCCAGGCGTGACGGAGAAGCAGCTTGCAGCAGAGCTGAATTATCGGATGCTCTGCCATGGGGCTGAGGGGATGAGCTTTGATATCATCGCCGTCAGCGGTCCCAATTCCTCCATGCCTCACGGCGTTCCGGGAGAGCGGCAGGTGCAGAAGGGAGATTTCATCACTTTTGACTTTGGGGCCCTGTACAAAGGCTATCACTCCGACATGACCCGTACCGTGGCGGTGGGAGAGGCCAGCGAAGAAATGCGCCGGGTCTATGACACGGTGCTGCGGGCCAATGTTGCTTGCTGTCAGGAGATGAAAGCCGGGTGCATCGGCGGGGATATCCATCAGTTGGCTTTGGATATCATCAGCAAAGAAGGATATGGGGAGTATTTCCAGCATGGATTGGGCCATAGCGTTGGCCTGGAGATCCATGAAGATCCCCGGGCCAGCCTGAATGGAACGGCCAAGCTGGAGCGCGGCAATGTGCTTACGGTGGAACCGGGCATCTATCTGCCGGGGAAATTTGGCGTGCGCATCGAAGATATGATCTGGCTCAGCCCCGACGGCCCGAAAAATCTCACCAATACCCCCAAGGAACTTCTGATTTTGTAGCTTTTTCTATGGGAAAAGAAAGTCCTTTTGAGAAAGTTATGAAAAAACCACAGCATTTACATTGAAATGCTTGCAAAATCCGGCATAGTAGGATAGAATGTCTCTGTTAAAATATTGATACAATGGAGGAGCACGAATGATTTCAGCAGGCGATTTTAGAAATGGCGCAACTTTTGAATTGGACGGGCAGGTTCTGCAGGTTGTGGAATTCCAGCATGTAAAGCCCGGCAAAGGTGCCGCTTTTGTCCGTACAAAGTGCAAGAATGTGATCACCGGGGCCGTGGTGGAGCGTACCTTCAGCCCCACCGATAAGTTTGAGCAGGCCTTCGTGGAGCGCCGGGATATGCAGTATCTCTACAACGACGGCGATCTGTATTACTTCATGGACACTGAGACCTATGATCAGATGCCCATTAACGCTGACAAGCTGGGCGACAACTTCAAGTTTGTCAAGGAGAACATGATCGTCAAGGTGCTGTCCTATAAGGGCAATGTCTTCGGCGTGGAGCCCCCTCTCTTTGTGGACCTGGTCATCACCGAGACCGATCCCGGCTTCAAGGGCGATACCGCCACCAACACAACCAAACCCGCCACTCTGGAAACCGGTGCCGTGGTCAAAGTGCCGCTGTTTATCGACAACGGCGAGAAGATCCGCATCGATACCAGAACTGGCGAATATCTGGAGAGATCCAAGGAGTAATTCCATTTTATGAGCTTTCCCTTCCGCAGAGCCGGCGGCCGCCCAGGGGAGAGTCTCAAAACCATGCGCGGCTGCCGGAGAAATGGGTGGTTATTATGACACTGACAGAAAAAACAGCCTATCTGAAGGGTCTGATGGAAGGCCTGAACCTGAAAAAGGATTCCGACGAGGGCAAACTGTTTAACGCCATCATCGATACCCTGGACGATCTGGCCATGACGGTCTCCGATATGGACGAAGAGCTGGATGTCATCAACGAAGAGCTGGATGCTGTGGGCGAGGAGCTCACCGATCTGGAAGAGGATATCTATGCCGATGAGGACGAGCTGGAGGATGAGGAAGACGACGATGATATTTACAGCGTAGTCTGCCCCACCTGCGGTGAGGAGATCTATCTGGACGAGTCTCTGCTGGATCAGGGCGGCATCAAGTGCCCGGCCTGCGGCGAAGAGCTGGAATTTGATTTCGGCGAGGATGAGTGCGACTGCGGCGATTGTGGCTGCGATTGTGAGCACGAAGAGGAGAAATAACATCCTCTTTCCCTATAAAAGGAGAGGTGGGGCGTAGGCCCTGCCTCTCCTTTTTCGCCCCTGGAAAAAGAAAAGAAAAAAAGATGCAGAAAAGTGTTGACAAAAGGGGAAAAAGGCGGTATACTAACCAAGCTGTCCCGCGAGGGACGGTGAGGATCGGAAAACCGGTCAGGAACTTCGAAAAAAGTTCTTGACAAAGGGATTCAGATCTGATAGAATTATCAAGCTGCACTTCGCAGGACGCCAACGAAATCAACGGTTCTCGGTTGAATCCGAAAGAAACCTTGAAAAAAGTAGTTGACAAACGCGAGTGAGTGTGGTAAGATAATCAAGCACCATAGCGAGGGACACGGTCCTGAGCGAAGGGTGCAAGACAAATTAGCACATTGTAAATTAAACAACGCCAAAAGAGACAAGGACCCTGAGAGATTTATTTGAGTTTCGAAAGTAGTACTTTTGAAACAACAAGGTTTTTAGCTGAGATAAACAGCTCTAAAAAGGCATGAAGCACTATGGTGCTTGATGAATAATTTTTTAGAGAGTTTGATCCTGGCTCAGGATGAACGCTGGCGGCATGCCTAACACATGCAAGTCGAACGGAGCACCCCTGACAGAGGCTTCGGCCAATGGAAGGGAATGCTTAGTGGCGGACGGGTGAGTAACGCGTGAGGAACCTGCCTTTCAGTGGGGGATAACACATCGAAAGATGTGCTAATACCGCATAACATAGCGATGGGGCATCCCATTGCTATCAAAGATTTATTGCTGAAAGATGGCCTCGCGTCCAATTAGCTAGTTGGTGAGGTAACGGCCCACCAAGGCGACGATTGGTAGCCGGACTGAGAGGTTGAACGGCCACATTGGGACTGAGACACGGCCCAGAC
>CALLCY010000058.1:0-3278 GCA_938000015.1 uncultured Clostridia bacterium | reverse complement strand
CTGATCGTGGTCATGGCCCAGTGCGGCAGCTTTGTGCCGGCAAAAAGCGCCCATGTGGGCATCTGCGATCAGGTGTTCACCCGGGTGGGGGCCTCCGACGATCTGACCAGAGGCCAGAGTACCTTCATGGTGGAGATGAGCGAAGTGGCCGACATTCTGCAAAAGGCCACCCACCGCAGCCTGCTGATCCTGGACGAGATCGGCCGGGGCACCTCCACCTATGACGGCATGGCCATCGCCCGGGCGGTGCTGGAATACACCGCCAGCAAAAAGACCCTGGGGGCGAAAACCCTGTTTGCCACCCATTACCACGAGCTGTCCCAGCTGGAAAGCCAGGTGAGCGGCGTGAAGAACTACAATGTGGTGGTGAAGAAGCGGGGGGACGACATCACCTTTTTGCGGAAGATCGTCCCCGGCGGGGCCGACGACAGCTACGGCATCGAGGTGGCCAAGCTGGCGGGGCTGCCCGACTCGGTGATCCAGCGGGCCAAGCAGGTGCTGGAGAGCCTGCTGGAACAGGCCCCCCAGCAAAAGGCGGAGTGCCGGAAAAAGACCGCCTCCCAGGAAAAAGCGCCGGAAGGCCAGATGACCCTGGGAGCCGCCATGGGAGAAGAAGTGCTGGAACGGCTGCGGAAGCTGGAGCCGGACACCCTCAGCCCCATCGAAGGGCTGGGACTTTTGTACGAACTGTGTAAACTTGCCAAGGAGTGCTGAGAAAATGGGTAAAATTTCCGTTCTGGCTCCCCAGGTGGCCAACATGATCGCCGCCGGGGAGGTGGTGGAGCGTCCGGCGTCGGTGGTGAAGGAGCTGCTGGAAAACGCTCTGGACGCCGGGGCCGATGCTGTGACGGTGGAGATCCGCCAGGGCGGCATCACCTATATCCGGGTCACCGACAACGGCGGCGGCATGGAGCCGGAGGATGCGCCCACCGCATTCCTCCGCCACGCCACCAGCAAGATCCATGGGGAGCGGGATCTGGAAAGCATCCATACCCTGGGCTTCCGGGGCGAGGCTCTGGCGGCCATCGCTTCGGTGTCCCGGGTGGATCTGTTCACCAAGACCCGTTCGGCACCTCTGGGGCTGCATCTGGCCCTGGAAGGGGGCGAGATCATCGAGCAGGAGGAGACCGGCTGCCCCGACGGCACCACCATTGTGATCAAGGACCTGTTTTTCAACACCCCCGCCCGGATGAAGTTCCTCAAAAAGGACTCCACCGAGGCTTCCTATGTGGAGCAGGCGGCGGAACAGGTGGCTCTGGCCCACCCCGGGCTGACCCTGAAATTCATCAAGGACGGAAAAGAAGGGCTGTATACCCCGGGAGACGGCAACATGATGTCGGTACTTTACGCCATCTATGGCGGCTCTTTCACCAAAGAGCTGCTTACCCTCCACGGGGGCGCTCGGGAGGCAGAGGTGATGGGGTTTGTGACAAAGCCCACCTTCTCCCGGGCCAACCGGTCCATGCAGCAGTTCTTTGTCAACGGGCGGCCGGTGCGCTCCAGATTGCTGGGGGCCGCCGTGGAGCAAGCTTACCAGGGGCACCTCCCCTCCGGCCGTTTCCCCGCCTGCTTCCTTTCCCTGAAAGTCCCGGCTGGGGCGGTGGATGTGAATGTGCATCCGGCCAAGCTGGAAGTGAAGTTCGCCCGGGAGCGGGAGGTGTTCAGCGCCATCTATCAGGTGGTGCGGGGCGCTTTGGAGGGGGACGGGGTGCTGTTGCAGGTGCCCCAGGAGCAAGAGGAAGAGCCGCCTGTGCCCAAGCAGCCCTACCGCCCCAGCCTGAAACCCCTGTTCCAGCAGCCCCAGGAGGAAAAAGAGCAGCCCCAGCTGCGCCTGGATCATTCCCACGCCCCCATCCGTCCCTCCTACGCCCCGCCGGCCAGGGAATATGAGCGGGAAGAAAAGGGAAGCGGCCGCCCTTTTTTTGCCCCCAAGGGAAATCCGGGACAGGCGGGCGGCTGGAAGAGCCGCAGCTTTACCCTGAATCCGGAGGAAAACGGCGCCCGGCGTCTGCTTTTCCAGGATGGGCCGGATCTGGTGCAGGGGGTGGCTTCGGAGGCTTCCGCCCCGGAAGGGGAGACCGCAAAAGAACCTGCATCTTCTCCGGTGCAGCAGCCGGTTTTGCCGGTGGAGGACAAAGACCCCCAGTCCCCCTTGGAACAGGCCAACGCCATCCGGGTGGTGGGAGAGGTGTTTTCCACCTATATTCTGGTGGAGGCCGAAGGAGAGATGATGCTCATCGACAAGCACGCCGCCCACGAGCGCATGATCTACAATCGTCTGGAGCACACAACAGAGGGCACCAGTCCCCAGGTGCTGCTCACCCCGGAGACGGTCAATCTGTCCAGAAGGGAAAAAGAGGCCCTGTTGGAAGAAAAGGAGCTGCTCCAGAAGGCGGGCTTTGAGGTGGAGGACTTCGGCGACGGTGCGGTGATTTTGCGCCAGGTGCCCATGTATCTGGAAAAAGAGGACGCCGGGTTTTTGCTCTCCGATCTGGCGGAAAAGATCCTCAGCCACCGGAAAGACCGTACTCAGCTCTATGAAGAATTACTGGAGAGCATCGCCTGCAAAGCCGCTGTCAAGGCGGGGACCTTTACGGACGAAAAGGAGCGGGAGGACTTTGCCAGAAAGGTGATCGGCGATCCCGCCATCCGCTCCTGCCCCCATGGACGGCCGGTGATCGTCCACTTAACCCGGCGGGAGATTGAGAAAATGTTCAAGAGGGTGCTTTAGAAGATGGAAAAAGTCATTGTGGTGGCAGGGCCCACCGCTGCGGGAAAAACCGCTTTGGCCATAGAGCTGGCCCAACGGCTGGGGGGAGAGATCGTCTCCGCCGATTCCATGCAGATCTACCGCCGTCTGGACATCGGCACCGCAAAGCCCACCCAGGAGGAACAGCAGCAGGCCCGGCACCATATGATCGATGTGGCGCAGCCGGGGGAAGAATACTCGGTGTCCCTCTATGCCAAACAAGCCGCCCAGTGCGTGGAGGACATCCTGGAACGGGGCAAGCGGGTCATTGTGTGTGGAGGTACCGGCCTTTACATCGAAGCCCTGCTGCGGGGTACCGACTTTGGCCCCGGTGGTCAGAACACCCTTTTGCGCCGCCAGCTGATGGAAGAGTGGGAAAAAGACCCCCAGGCCCTCTGGCAGGAGCTTGCAAAGGTGGACCCGGAAAAGAGCCGGAAACTCCACCCCCAGGATCAGAAGCGGGTGGTGCGGGCCCTGGAGGTGTTCCGCCAGACGGGAAAGCCCCTGTCCTGGTTTGAAGAGCAGAGCA
>CALLCY010000057.1:0-3552 GCA_938000015.1 uncultured Clostridia bacterium | reverse complement strand
TGACATGGAAGGCAAGACCATCGGTCTGGCCGACGGCAGCGCCATGAACGAATATGTGGCCGCTCTGGACCCGGACGACAAGGTGAACAAGACCACCTATGAATCCTTTGCCTCCATTCCCCAGGAAGTGGTTCTGGGCCGGGTGGACGCCATGCCCTATGCCTATCTGCTCATTCCTTATCTGCTGGAAAGCAACCCGGATTGGGATCTGAAGGCTGTAGACACCGAGAACCCCATCTATGTGGAAGTCAACGGCTATCCCTTTGCCCGCACCGACAGAGGTGCCGAACTGCTGAAGCTGGTGGACGAGGCCCTCACCGAGATCATCGAGGACGGCACCCACAAGCAGCTGAGCGAAAAATGGTTTGATTACGATGTGATGGACACCGAGTTTGCCAAGGAGTATAAAGCGAACTAAGGAAGAGCAAAACACGGCAAGAGTGAATTTTCGCTCTTGCCCTGTTTTACTGTTGAGGAGGAATCGGCTTGAATTTTGAACTGAACTATTTTCTGGATATGTTTCCCATCATCCTGGAAGGGTTTTGGACAACGGTATCCATTGCGCTGCTGTCCCTGGTCTTTTCCGTTCTGATCGGCTTTGTGCTGGCGGCCGTGCGGTATTATAACATCCCGGTGCTCAAGCAGTTTTCGGTGGTTTTCACTTCTTTTTTCCGCAGCACTCCCTTTATCGCCCAGCTTTTTGTGTTTTATTATGGCTTTGCCCAGATTTCGGAGTTTGTGCGGAATATGTCCAGCTATTGGGCCACCATCATTGTGCTGTCCCTGAGTTTTGCCGCCTACATGGGGGAGAACATCCGGGGCGCCATCACCTCAGTGGACAAGGGACAGTTTGAAGCCGGGCTTTCCATCGGCCATACCCCCTGGCAGACCATCAAGCGGGTGGTCATTCCCCAGGCCGCCCGAGTTGCCATTCCCGGTATGTCCAACAGCTTTGCCAACCTGTTCAAGTCCACCTCGCTTTGCTTTGTGGTGGGCGTCAAGGATATGACGGCTTATGCCAAGAATCAGACCAACCTGACCTTCCGTTATCTGGAAGGCTATGTGGCTCTGATCATCATCTACTGGATTCTTCTGGCCCTGGTGGAATGGGGCCAGTCCAAGCTGGAAAAACGAATGAACCGGGCCTATGTACAGGAGGCGGGGAAATAATGGAAAAAGAACTGATTTTGTCCGTCAAGAATCTGAAAAAGAACTTCGGCAATCTGCAGGTGCTGAAAAAGGCCGACCTGGATCTGTACCGGGGGGAAGTGGTGTCCATCATCGGCCCGTCGGGCACAGGAAAATCCACCCTTCTCCGGTGCATCAACTGCCTGGAGAAAATGACCGAAGGCACCATCACCATCGGCGGGGTCACTGTGGACGCCGCGTCCAAAAACCGGCGTGCCGTCTATGAGCTGCGGAAGCAGACCGCCATGGTTTTTCAGAACTACAACCTGTTTCGCAACATGACCGCCCTGGAAAACATCATGGAACCCATGACCCAGGTGCAGAAGATGCCGGTGAGCGAAGCCCAGAAGGAAGCGGAGCGGCTTTTGTCCCTGGTGGGTCTTTCGGAGAAGAAGGACGCCTATCCAGCCCATATGTCCGGCGGCCAGCAGCAGCGGGTGGGCATCGCCCGGGCCATGGCGGTACATCCCAAAGTGATGCTCTTTGACGAACCCACATCCTCTCTGGACCCGGAACTGGTGGGGGAAGTGCTCAATGTCATCCAGAGCCTGGCCGAAAGCCACACCATGACCATGCTTATCGTCACCCATGAGATGAACTTTGCCCGGAAGGTGTCCGACCGGGTGCTGTTTATGGACGAAGGGGTGATCCTGGAGCAGGGGACACCGGACGAGGTGTTTGCCAGTTCCAATCCCCGAGTGCAGAAGTTCGTGGGCCAGATCACAAAGTAGAAAGAAAAAAGCAGGGCAATCGCCCTGCTTTTTTTATTCTTACAAATACCATTCCCGGCCGTCATTGAGGCAAAAGACCCCCAGCGGGCCGTCATAGGCACAGCCGCAGTCTATGGCAATGTGGCCGTTTCCCTGATAGATCCGGTCCTGCCCCTTATTCTGGGGGATGAGCCGGGTGGGGGTGTGGCCGGTGACCAGATATTTCCCAGGAAAATAGACCTTGCCATAGTCCGGTCGGTCCAGAAGCAAATCTTCCAGGGCGTATTCCTCCAGCTCTTTCTCCGGGGAAAAATTCCCCAGCCCGGCGTGGATCAGCAGATATTCCTTTCCCTCCACGGTAAGCTCTTCATACAGGGAGAATTCTTCGAAATACTCCATCACCGCCTGACGCTGCTCCGGAGAGAGGGCGGTGAAGTCATCCAAAGTGGCCCGGCCGCCGTCGGCCAACCAGTCCAGCAGCCCTTGCAGCTCCTCCGGCGCCAGATGCTCCAGAGCATCCTCGGTGATCTCCCGGCACAGCAATTTCAGACAGGTCAGGGCCATCATCTCGTGATTGCCCAGCAAGGGGAATACATTAGGCCGCTCCATCATATCCAGCAGGATGCGCATCGGCTCAGGCCCCCGGTCCACCACATCTCCCAGCACAAACAGGGTGTCTTCCTCCCGGAGAGGCAGGGCATCAAAAATCTTCTTGTATTTTTGATAATGGCCGTGAATATCGCTTGTCACATAAATCTTTCCCACAAAGCATCGCTCCCTTTGACCGAGTTTCCATTAGTGTGCCAAATTTTTCTTTTCTTGTCAAGGTGCGGTGGAAGAGGGAGGCGTGGTGCTGTTTTGACGGCCGCCACCCATTTTGCCGCCCATACCGCCCTGGCCGCCGCCCATGGCCCCGGGATTTTCCTCCGAACCATCGTTGGTGGTCACGGTGCCCCCATTGTTGGCATAGGAGCCGTCGGTATCCAAAGCGGTGTTACCGCTGCCGTTGCAGGTGAGATCCAGGGTGCCGCCATTGATGGTGAGGTCGCCGTTGGAATCAATACAGTCTCCCTGAGAGGTGATGGTGAAAGTGCCGCCGTTGATCAGAATAAAGCTGTCCGAAGAAGCGGAAGAGGCAAATTGATCCTGCTGCCGCATCCCAAAGCCGGAGCTGTCGGCCCCGCCGGCGGCGTTGAGCCCATCGTCCTGGGAGGTAATTTGGAAGGTGCCGCCGTCAATGGTGATGGACAGACCCTCAATACCCTCATAACAATAGGGAATGGTGAAGTCTCCATCCTGGATCAAAAGATTGCTGTCGGAATGGATGGCGTCGTCACCGCTTTGCAGCAGGAAAGTTCCTGCTGTGATGGAAATGTCCCCGCCGGCGTGAATGGAATCATCGGCGGGATCGGGGGAAAATGCGCCGCCCTGGATAAAGATGGTGCCGTCGGCCTTCAGCCCTTTGGCGCTGGCGGTGTCGGTACTGGCATCCTCCGAAGCGGCATCAGACTCACTGCTGGAGCCGGGGAAAGGAGTGCGGCCTTGGCCAAAATCCTCCCCGGTGTCCATGGTGACCGTCTCGCTGCCTCCGGCGGTGACGATGGAAAAGGTGCCGCTATCCACCTGGAGTGCGCCGCTGGCGCTGACCGCATCC
>CALLCY010000056.1:0-13225 GCA_938000015.1 uncultured Clostridia bacterium | reverse complement strand
CAAGGATGGAGCGATCCGCCTCCCAGGACTTTGATGACCTGATTATTAGGAGGCGTGTGCTCTATCCAACTGAGCTATTGCGACACATATTATTTATGATGATAGCACGACGAAAGTCGAACTTCAATCCTGATTGTAAAATTCCCCAGGCGAGCGTTGTAACGCAACCTTAGGAGGCGACCGCTCTATCCAACTGAGCTACGGGGGCGTATACAGAAAATATTCAATTTTACAGGGCTCCAGGATTCGAACGATTCGATTTTTAGGAGGGGGCTGTTATATCCATTTAACTATGGGGGCATAGCCCCGAAGGGCTTTTATTAGTATATCAATTTTTTTCTTCCCTTGCAACCACAAATCCCCGTTTTTCCAGGGCCTTGTCCTGGGTGCGGAAGGCCCACATATAGGCCAGTGTGATCAGACACAAAAGAACGATCATGGCAGAAAAAGCCGGTTTATAGCTGTGGAGCGCATCGTAAGAACCGCCCACCAGCACAGGACAGAGCATACCGCCGATATTGGCAAAGGCAGAAATCATTCCCAGGATGCTGCCAAAATCCCGGTTGCCATAGACGATCTGAGCGATGATGGGATGGGCCACATTGCCAAAGGCCCCACCCAGACCGGTGCCCAGCACAATCAGTCCAATGCCCGGCATAGCCGGAGCCATCAATGCCCCAGCCAGAGCCACACCGGCGGAAATATGGGCCACCACCGTGGCCTTTTCCGCCCCCAATTTGTCATACAGCCAGCCCAACGCCAGTTTACCGATGGCCAATGCACCCATGCCACAGGAGGCCACCGAGGCAGCAAAGGTAGGAGAATATCCCACATCGCTGACATGAGGAGCAGTATTCTGCATCAGGCCGCTGGTGCAAATGGTATTGAGAGCAGCACAAATACAGATCACCCAGAATTGGGGCGTGCGCACCGCATGACGATAGTAAACGCCCTGTTTTTCCACCTGGCTGAAGTCTTCTTTCTCGTCGCCGGTCTCTCCATAGGGAAGCAGTCCCTTATCCGCAGGCCGGGTACGGATGATGAAAAAGCACACCGGCACCACCAGCAGAAAGATCATCACTGCCAGGATCTGATAGGCTGTGCGCCATCCATAGTGGATGATCAGCTGGCTGGCCAAAGGATTGCAGATCATACCGCCCACGCCGCTGCCCATAAAGGCCATACCCACGGCAAAGCCTCGGCGGGTGTGGAACCAGTTATTGATGAGCATGGACAGGGCCACTGTGGTGATCATGCCCTCAGCTACGCCGGTGACCAGCGCCGCTCCATAAAACATAGGGAGCGAACGGGCAAAAGAAAAACAGAAATAGCCCCCTGCCATAAAAATGCTGCTGATACGCAAAGCCAGCGTCACATCCAGCCGGGAAAAAATCCGTCCGCTGACCAGGGACATCACCATGAGGGATGCCGACAAAATGGTCTGGGTCAGCCCCATGCCCGCCCGGGAAAAGCCCATATCTTCACACACCGGCTTGATAAAGACCCCCATACAGTTGTTGATGGCCCCATAGCTCATGCCCATGATGATGAAGCAGCCGGCCACAATCAACCAACCATAAAAAATCTTGTTCTTCTTTCCCGCGTTGCTCATATCTTTCACTCCTGAGAGACGCCCTTGCCCTGGCGCCTTTGTCCCTGCTATTGTGCGGCAAAAGCCCGCAGATGTCAACGGTAATTTGTCCAATATCTGAACTAAATATTTTCCTTTCCCCGTTGTTTTGTCCTATGCCCTGAATTTGGTATGAATTCCTGTTTTTTAGGTAACAATGAACAAGGTGTTAAATTCCTTTTTTCCCCGAAAAAGTGGTTGACAGAAGTGTTATTTTGATATAAACTTCTAATTAGTAATTCTTCCTACGAAATGAGTGATCCCCATGAAACGCCGTACCATTCAGCGTGCGCTGGTGCTCTCGGCGGTGATGGAGCTAAACGATCATCCCACCGCGGAAGAGGTCTACCGCTACGCCGCACAACGAACCCCCACCATCAGCCGGGGCACGGTGTACCGCAACCTTTCCCAGCTGGCGGAAGAGGGGACCATCTCCCGCATTCCCGTGCCCAATGCCCCGGATCGATTCGATTCGGCCACTGGCCCTCATTATCACCTGGTCTGCCAGGAGTGCGGCCGGTTTGTGGACGCCCCTGTCCCCTATCAGGCCGCAATGGACCGGCAAGTGGCTCAGGCCACCGGTTGGGAATGCGATTTTCACCACATCATCTTTCAAGGCCGATGCACCCGGTGCATCCACCATACACCCAATCATCAACCAAATGAACAGGAGGACACAATCATGAGCAAGTACAAGTGCACCATCTGCGGCTATGTTTACGACGAGGCTGAAGGCTACGAGGCCGGCGGCATCGCTCCCGGCACCAAGTGGGAAGATCTGCCCGAAGACTTCGTCTGCCCGCTGTGCTCCGTTGGCAAAGAGCTGTTTGAAAAGGAAGACTAATCGTCTTTTCCCAAAATAATTTCTCGAAGGAGGAGATTTTTATGAATCTGAAAGGTTCCAAGACCGAAGCCAATCTGATGGCCGCTTTTGCTGGTGAATCCCAGGCCCGCAACAAGTATACCTACTATGCTTCCGCCGCCAAGAAGGAAGGCTACAACCAGATCGCCGACATCTTCGAGGAGACCGCCGGCAACGAGAAAGAGCATGCTAAAATCTGGTTCAAGCTGCTCCATGACGGTTCCGTTCCCAAGACCGAGGAAAACCTGAAGGACGCCGCGGCCGGTGAACACTATGAGTGGACCGATATGTATGCCGGTTTTGCCAAGACCGCCAAGGAAGAGGGCTTTGACAAAATCGCTTTCCTCTTTGAGGAAGTGGGCAAGATCGAAAAAGAGCATGAAGAGCGCTATCAGAAGCTGCTGAACAACCTGACTCAGGGCAAGGTCTTTGAGCGGGAAGAGCCCCAGATGTGGGTCTGCGCCAACTGTGGCCATATCCATTACGGCAACAAGGCTCCCGAAAAGTGCCCTGTGTGCGATCATCCCATGGCTTATTTCAAGATCAAGGCCGAAAATTATTAATTTTCCAATTTGATTGAAAAAACGCCCTTTGGTAAAAACCAAAGGGCGTTTTTCTATTTTAAATTACAATAAGTATTTATTTGCTTTTCCCTCGGCTGGTGACGGGAAGACGGTTGAGCACCTTGCCTTCTTCTTCAAAATAGAAAAAGTCATGGAGGTTCATGGTGGTGCAGCAATGGCCGGGGATGAGCCGGATCTTGTCTCCCACATGGAAGGGATGGCCGGGGAAGGTGAAGGCACTGTGCTCTTCGCTCATATTCACCGAAGCGCCAGGCAATGCGGGGCATACGGGATTCCCCTGATCCACACCCAGGGCCTTGACACCTGCATCGGTGACCACCAGATCGGGCCGGGTGCTCACTACGGTGGCCAGCACGGTGAGGGAGTTTTCAAAACGCAGACCCATCTGGCGATAGGTGGCGTCCATAAACAGATAACTTCCCGCCTGCACTTCGGTATAAACGGTGTCCTCTTTCCGCAGCTCTACGGTACCGGTGCTGGCGCCGCTGACCTCCTTCACCGGGATCTGCCATTTTTTCAGATCGGCCAGAAGGCTTTGCAGCTCGGTTTCAATCCGCTGGGCCTCCTCTGCCCGGCGGGTGCCGTCCATCTCGTGGGACAGCTGACCGGCGTAAGCCTGCACGCCATCAAAGACCAGATGGGGACAGGCCATCACCTCCATAGCCAGATCCCGGAAGGCCTCATGGGTGGTGACGCCGCAGCGGCCCATACCCACTTCATACTCCACCAGACAGTGGATGGTGCTGCCTTCCACGGCGGCCGCCTGCTCCAGATCCCGGATATTCTGGCTCTGATCCACGCACACCGTGATACGGCATCCCTTGGCCAGGTAGGCCACCCGGGCGATCCGGCTCTTTTCGGTGATCTGATTGGCGATCAGGATATCCTCGATGCCCGCCAGCGCCAGATCCTCCGCCTCAGCCACCTTGGCGCAGGTGATCCCTTTGGCTCCGGCCCGCACCTGGAGATGGGCGATATCAGTGCTTTTGTGGGATTTATAGTGGGGGCGCAGGGCTACTTTCAACGGGGCCAGAAGCCGGGCCATTTTTTCCATATTGCTGTCAAACACCGGCCGGTTGATCAAAATCGCCGGGGTCTCCAAATATTCTGCTCGCATCCCTTTTCCTCCTCTTGCTGCAAAACAGAAAAAGGGCGCGGCGAAAAGCCGCCGCGCCGCTTTCTATGAACACTTAGTTCTTGGATTTGATGTACTCGTCGATGGACTTGGCAGCAGTCTTGCCAGCGCCCATAGCCAGAATAACGGTGGCAGCGCCGGTGACGGCGTCGCCGCCAGCATAGACGCCTTCCAGAGAAGTCTTGCCGTTTTCATCGGCGGAGATGCAGCCCTTCTTGTTGGTCTCCAGGCCGTTGGTGCTCTTCTTCAGGATGGGGTTGGGAGAAGTGCCCAGAGCCATGATGACGCAGTCCACATCCAGCACATAGTTGGAGCCTTCCACAGGGATGGGACGGCGGCGGCCGGAAGCATCGGGCTCACCCAGTTCCATCTTGACAACTTCCATGCCGGTGACCCAGCCTTCTTCGTTGCCCAGGATCTTCACGGGGTTGTTCAGCACCTTGAAGTCGATGCCCTCTTCCATGGCGTGATGGACTTCTTCCTTACGGGCGGGCAGCTCTTCCAGGCCACGACGATAAACGATGGACACATCGGCGCCCATACGCTTGGCGCAGCGAGCGGCGTCCATAGCCACATTGCCGCCGCCAACCACGGCCACCTTCTTGGCGTGGAAGATGGGGGTATCATGCTTGCCGTCATAAGCCTTCATCAGGTTGATACGGGTCAGGTACTCGTTGGCGGAGAACACACCGTTGAGGTTCTCGCCCTCGATGCCCATGAAGGAGGGCAGGCCGGCGCCGGTGCCGATGAAGATGGCCTCATAGCCCTCTTCCTTCAGCTCCTCGATGGACACGGACTTGCCAACCACCACATTGGTCTGGATGTTGACGCCCATGGCCTCCAGGTTCTCCACTTCCTTGGCCACGATGGCCTTGGGCAGACGGAACTCAGGAATACCATAGATCAGAACGCCGCCGGCGGCATGGAAAGCCTCCAGCATGGTCACATCGTAGCCCATCTGCACCAGGTCGGAAGCGCAGGTCAAGCTGGCAGGGCCGGCGCCCAGAACAGCAACCTTATGGCCGTTGGAAGGAACCTTCTTGGGCTTTTCGGTGCTGTGCTCCATGTGCCAGTCGGCGCAGAAGCGCTCCAGACGGCCGATGGCAACGCTTTCGCCCTTGATACCACGGACGCACTTGCCTTCGCACTGGTTCTCCTGGGGGCAGACACGGCCGCAGATGGCAGGCAGAGTGGAGGTCTCGGCGATCTTCTGATAGCCTTCCTCGAACTTGCCCTCAGCCACCAAAGAGATGAACTGGGGGATCTGCACATTCACAGGGCAGCCGCTGACACAGGGCATATTCTTGCAGCCCAGGCAGCGATTGGCCTCTTCCACGGCCATCTCGGCGGTATAGCCCAGGGCCACTTCTTCAAAGTTCTTGTTTCTTACATCGGGAGCCTGCTCCGGCATCTTTGTTTTTTCCAGGCTCATGTTCTTATTTGCCATTGTTCATACCCTCCATTCTGCAAGCGTGCTTTTCCCGAGCAGCAGCTTCCTGCTGGGAATACATTCTGGAACGACGGATGGTCTCGTCGAAATCCACCTTGTGGCCGTCGAAATCCGGGCCGTCCACGCAAGCAAACTTGGTCTCGCCGTCCACAGTCAGGCGGCAGCCGCCGCACATGCCTGTGCCGTCAATCATAATGGGGTTCATGGAAACAATGGTGGGGATGTTGTACTTCTTGGTGAGGACGCAGACGAACTTCATCATCACCAGGGGACCGATGGCGATGACGGCGTCATACTTCTCGCCGCTTTCGATCAGGGACTCCAGCTTGTTTGTGACAAAGCCCTTTTCGCCATAGGTGCCGTCGTCGGTCATCATGAACAGCTCATCGCAGCTTTCGCGCATCTGCTCTTCCAGCATGACGATCTCCTTGGTGCGGAAACCGGCGATCATGTGGACAGTGCCGCCAGCCTCATGGATGGCCTTGGCCTGAGGCCAGGCAATGGCGCAGCCCAGGCCGCCGCCGATGACGGCAACCTTCTTGCCCTTGAACTCTTCGGTCTCGGAGGGGTTGCCCAGAGGACCCACAAAGTCATGGATATACTCCCCTTCCTTCAGCTCAGCCAGCTCCATGGTGGTGGCGCCAACTGTCTGGAAGATGATCGTGACAACGCCCTTTTCCCGATCGTAATGTGCGATGGTCAGGGGGATGCGCTCGCCTTCCTCGTTGACTCTCAGGATGATGAACTGGCCGGGCAGGCACTTTTTGGCCACCATCGGCGCTTCCACATCCATCAGGACAACATTGCTGCTCAGGTCTTCCCTACGCAGAATCTTGTACATTCTCAATCACCTCATCTATTATATTTGCCTTATCTTTAAAACACACCCGCCCGGTTTCCCAGGCTGTGGGTTTTACAAAAATGAAAAGGGGCTGTGCCGGGGAAAAACCCCGGCGCCCATTATTTAATAGCTGCCTTCACCGTCTGTAAAAAGCCGGCCCCGCACAGCGGGAGCAGGCCCCGTGGCCGGTCACGCCAAGGCGCGGCAGCCGCGCCGGCTGTATCAAACAAAATAAAACCATCCGCCCTCCGGCGGAGGGCCCGATTGCAGTTTTTTCTTCACGCTGCGCTGCCGGGGCGTCAGCTCTCCATCCGGCTTTTCCAGCAGCTCCATGGCCCTGCGGCAAAACCACTCTTTTCCCTGAGGGCTTTCCCGCACCTGCCAGAAGACCTCCAGAGCCGGGCATCGGAACCGGAGAAATCCCCCCACCCTTGTCACCTTGACCCGCAGACGGGAGCTTTGGTACCTTCCGGGGCTGCGGGCCAGAAAGGCGGCCGCTGCCTGCTCCCAGGGCTGGGAATGCCCACAGCTGACACAGAAGAACCGCTCTCCCTGGCGGCCATTTCCCTGGCGGCGCTGAGAGCACACCGGGCATTTCTGATAAAGGCCGCTGCCCGCGATGGGCACAGGAGAGGGCAAACCCAAAGCCGGTGCCCGCTGACAAAGGAGTTTTATCACAAACCGGTAATCTGCCAGGGAAAAGGAAGCTCCCGGCAGACTCTTGCTGCCTCTAGCGGTATTTTCCACCACCAGAAGGGCACTGAGACGGCTGGCCAGGCGGCACACATCCCCAGCCAGACGGCAAAGGGCATCTTTTCCCTCCCCCGCCGGTTCCATGTACCAGAATTCCTCTTTTTCTCCATCCCAGGCGCACAGACACAGGCCCTTTTCCGTGCGTCCCACCCCCAAAGTGCAGGCGGGAGAGCAGGGCACCGGGTCCCGGTACCAGAGCCTGACAGTCAGATAGTATGCGCCGTTTTTCTCAAAAAGCAGCGCGTTTTTAGGCACGGCCAATCCTTTTTCCACCTGGAGCAGGTGTTCTCTTTGCCATGGACCTGCGTCCAGGGGCAACAGCAGATACCGCCGTTTTCCTCGTTTTTCCCGCAGGATCTCCCCGGTGTAAATATCGGTGAGGTAATCCTCCGAGGGGGCCCATTCCAAAGCACCTTGCCGGTTGAGCAGATAGACCTTGCCATAATATCTTCTGCCTTTTTCACCCCGGAGAATAGAATAATCCCTCCCCCCGGCGTAACGGCAAAAAGATACCGGTCTTAGCGTATCATATTTATCGAGATTTGTATAGATTTCTGAGGGGGAAAAATTGTCCCAATCTGACAAAATTCTCTCTAAATCTTCTTTTTCCGTCCGGCAGACAGGATAGGTGCTCCGCTTTTCCCGTTTTTTCCGGGTCAGGTATCCCCGCACAAGACCCTGGACATCCCGCTGCAAAGCGTCCTTGAAAGGCTGGGCCTCAAAGGCATCGGCCTTTTTCAGCACTTCCCGGGGGCAGAAAAACAGCTTCCCTTCCTCTTCCGCCTGACGGCTATAAGGGCGGCAAGCCCGCAAAATGGCTTCCAGAGCCATGGAATAGCGGCGCTGGGCTTCTTCCAGCACCTGACGCTTTTTCGCCGTGGGAGGCAGCAGTTTGATGGTCACAGTGCGGTAAGACAATGGTTCTCCTCCCTCTCAGCAGTATTCCACATAGGCCCCTTTGTCCCATTGGGTCAGCCGGGCCAAAAGCTGCTGGGCCAGCAGACTTTCCATTCCCATGCCCTTTCCCCGACTCTGGGGCAGCAGAATGCGCACGCTGGTGCATTGCCCGTCCAGCAAAGCTCCCAACTGCCGGGCGTCCCGCTCTCCTTCTGTCCAGGGCTCTTCCCTGCCCAGAAAGGCCAGGGTGCGCCCCAGCAGATCCTCGGCTGGCCACCGGTAATTGACCCCCAGGCTCCGGCCCTCTTTTTCCTTCTTTTCCACCAGAGCCACCGCTTTCCGGCCAGCCACCGCCTTGAGCCCCTTGAAATGCTCCAGCGTGTGGAGCCATTTCTCCTCCCGCTCCTTGCCCTGGGGAACCCCCACGGCCAGAAGCAAGGGACAAAGGGCACGGGCCCGGCAGAAGAAAGCGGCGGGCTGGGGGCTTTCTTCCAATCCCCGGCAAGCGGAGAAAAACAGCTCCTGCATATAGCGTGCGCTCTCCTTGCCGGTATATGCTCTCCCCAAAAAGGCAAGGGCTCCCTGGCGGCCCCAGCTCAGGTCCTGTCCGCCTTTTTCTTCCACGGCCTCACGGGAAAAGGCACAGCACAGCTCTCCGGGCTGGATCTTGTCTTCCCGCAACAATACCGGCTCTCCGGCCAGGGGAACCGGTCCACCCCAGGGAATGCGGCTGTTTCCTTTGGCCACCAGGGCCAAGGGCGGCATTTTCCACTCAACGCCCCGCAGATGCCCTCGCCCGTCCAGCTCCAACAGGGTAAAACCATATTCTTCCCCGGCCTGGCTGAGCAGCAGGGAGACGGCGGTGCGCTGCAAGGATGCACCGCCTTGCAGCATGGCCCAAGCGGCGGCACAAGCGGCCGTGGCCACTGCTGCGGCGGCCATATCGGTTCCAGGGCAGGAAATGAGAGCGGCCCGCACCCGATCTCCCCGACGGCTCACCCGGCAAACACAGCCGCCCTGTTCGGTTTCCTGGCCACCGCTGTATTCCAAAAAGAGCTTCACCGGCGTTTCTCCCCCTTCACCGCCTGTTCCATGCGCAAAAGGGCGGCTTTGGTCTCGCCGGTGGTCTCGCCCAGGAGCCTGGCCACCTGCTGCACCATGCGCATCTGCCTGTCCACCGCTTCCTGGGCTATGTGCAAAGTCTGTTCCCGCTTCTTTTCAAAGGCGGTGCGGTCCTCTTCCTCCCGGGTCACATCCCGCAGAAGGACGATGGCATCCCCGCCGGGCATCTCCACAACAGACAGACGCACCTGACGCTCGCCCCCTTTGACCCAGGCCGGGATATCGCTCACCGGCCACTCTTCCCGGGGCGGCAGTCCATCTTCCAAAAAGTCCTGCACCTCATGCCCCCGGGCCCCTTTGCCCCGGATGCCCAGCATCTCCATGGCTTTGTGGTTGTATTCCAGCAGCTTCTCCTCGGGAGACAGGAGCAAAATGGCACTGGGAGCATATTCGATGATCAGATTGGACATGGATTCGGCCTTTTCCCGCATATAAGGCAGACACATGCGCACATCGGCCTTGCCTTGCCACACGGCCACAGCCTTATCCCGGCAAGTGGGATAACCACAAGCACCGCAGTTGAGCAGATCTTCCTTGGTCACTTTTCCCGTTTGGGCCAGAATGGCGGCGATTTCCTCTTCCTGGGGCTGCCGCTCCTTCTTTTTCTGAGGATGGAACTGAGTGGTGAGGTCCACCTGAGCACTTTCGCTCACCGAAGGTGCGCCGGTGCTCTTTTTCCGGGCGGCAGACAGCAGCCGCTCCTTCACCAGGATGGCCGGCGCCTTTTCCCGGGAGATCCCCGGGCCGTGGACACAGGAGCCCAGGCAGGTGTTCAACTCCAGAAAGTAGCCATGGATCTGCCCTTGCCGTACCGCTTCCAAAGTCTCCTTACATCCCTCCACACCGCTGACGGCGTAGGTCTTATACCCCTGGCGCTTGTTGGCCGGAATGGTGGCGATGATGCCGCCGGGGGAGGGGTACAGCCTGCTGAGAGGGGTGTGGGTCTCGGTGCACTGGGTGTCCTCTTCTCCAAAGGCCACACCTTTTTCCGAAAGCAGCGTTTTCAGCTCTTCAAACAGCAGCACGGCGCTGAGGGCGGCGTTTTCCTGCTTCTCCCAATGTTTGGCGGGACAGGGGCCGATGAACACCGTTTTGATCCGGCTGCCGAACATACTGCGCAGCATTTTGCTGTGGGCCACCGCCGGGGAAACCACCGGGGCCAGCAGGGGCGTCAGTTCCGGATACTGCCGCTCCACCAGCAGCACCAAGGAGGGGCAACAGGTGGAGATGATGTTGTCCCTCTCTCCTTTGGCCATGAGGCGGGCATATTCCAGGCTCACCTGGGCGGCGCCTGCGGCGGTTTCCTCCACCCCGGTGAAGCCCAGCTTTTTCAAAGCGGCGGAAAACTGAGGGAAAGTGATGTCGGGAAAAGCGGCCAGCCAGGAAGGGGCCACGCTGGCATAGACCTTGAGCCCCATGGACAGCATCCGGCGCACATTGACAAGATCGCTTTGCACCTGTTGGGCTCCCTGGGGGCAAACCTCCACACACCGGCCGCAGAGGATGCACTCCTCTGCCAGCACCCGGGCCTGGTCGTCGGAAAAGGCAATGGCCCCTTGAGGGCAGGAACGGATGCACTTATAACAGTTGCGGCAGTTGGCCTTCTGGGTGACGATCACCGGTTCCATATCCCTTTCTCCTTTCCCCTTCTTCTGCCGGTATTCTGCCCGTATTATAACATAAAAGACGAAAAAAAGACAAAGGGCGGCAAAAGAAAAGGAAGGGCGCTCCCCTTCCTTTTCTTTCCTTTCCCGGTTTTCCGCGGGAAAACACCATCATGCTGCAAAACCAGCCAACAGTTTTTCCCCTTCCGGCCAGTATTCTTCTCCCCGGATAAAGATCTGAAAGGCACTCCCCGCCGTACCGGGATGATCCAGTGTCACCAGCTTCCAGACTTCCCCTTCTTTTTCTCCCGTGTCCAGCCGTCCGATTTTTTCACCTGCGCAGTAGATCTCCACACTCTCCTGCAAGGGCACGCCCAAATTCTGATTCCGGTGGGAACCCTGAAGACGAATGGCCCATTCCTCCTTTCCCGGCGGAACCAGCTCCACGCCCCACTCCGGGCTGGCCTCCTGGTTTTCGCTGGCTTCCCATACCTCCATGGGACGGCTCTCCCAACCAGAAGGACAGGCATAGTCAAACTGCCATTGCTGCCAGGCATAGTGCTGCTTCCCTTCTGAGGAAAAGGCGGCGGGCTCGATCTCCAGCACAGGCTTTTCTTTCTCCGGCTGCTTATCCGGCTCTTTCACCGGCTGCTCTGTTTGTTTTGCTTCCGGCGATGGGGGAGCCGGGGATTCCTCCGGCCTTTTGGTGTACAGCACCCCAAAGGCCACAAGGCACAGACAAACGGAAACAGCCGCTATCCACTTTTTCTTCATCGCCATCGGCTCCTTTCTTAGCAAACAAATCAGTCGGTCTTGTTTTGCATTATTCTATCATCTGATCTTTTGTCTTTCAACCTTGGTACATAAAAAATAAGCCGCCAGGGGACAACTCATCCCCCGACGGCCTGTTTTATGTTGTCACTTACTGCTGCTCAATCAGATGGCCGCATTTTTCAAAGAAAAAGTCCCGGGTACCGGCACCGGTGAGGCTGACGGTCTCCTGGTCGTCGATGCGCACCTTGACCCCTTCCACGCACTCACCGTCGCAGAACATCTGGGCCACTTCCACCTGGTCATGGAGGGAATATTCCTCCACCAGCTGCCGCAGGGTGAGGAGCACATTGTAAGACCCCTTCACATGGCAGGCGCTTCCCACGCACACGCTGAATTTCATCTTTCTGCCGCCTTTCTCTTATTTGCCGTATTCCACATGGAGCAGCTCGTGGACCCGGCCCTTGAGCACCCCGTCATACAGGGAGGTGACGGCGTAGTTTTCCTCGGAACGCTTGATGGGGCTCATCCGGTCGGCCTGGTAGAGCCCTTCACCCCGGCGGGCCTTGTCGGCCTTGGTGCCAAAAGGCTGGCCTGCGCCGGAAACACAGCCGCCAGGACAGGCCATGACCTCGATAAAGTCATAGTCCTTGTGGCCTTCCAGAATCCGGTCCAGCAAAGGACGGGCATTGTTCAGGCCGCTGACGATGGCAATGCGCACTTTTTTGCCGCCGATCTCCACTTCGGTATGCTTGACCCCTTCCATACCACGCACGCCATTGAAGGCGATGGCCCGCAGGGCCGTGGTGGATTTGTCGTCGCTGAGACGGCGAATCACCGCTTCGGTGACGCCGCCGGTGACGCCGAAGATCACACCGGCGCCGGTGGAGACGCCAAAGGGCATATCCACGCTTTCCGGCTCCAGATCGTCAAAGACGATGCCGGCCTGGCGGATCATGGCGATGAGTTCCTGGGTGGTGATGGCGTAGTCCACATCGGGCACGCCGTTCCGCTTGAATTCATCCCGCTGCACCTCGAACTTTTTGGCGGTGCAGGGCATAATGGCCACCGACACGATCCGGCGGGTGGAAGGCTTCAGCTGCTCTTTCAGCACCGCGCCGAACATCTCCATGGGGGAGCGGCAGGTGGACACATGGGGCATCAGTTCGGGGTAATGCTTTTCCACAAACTGCACCCAGGCCGGGCAGCAGGAGGTGAAGAGGGGCAGGTTGTCCCCCTTGGCCAGCCGCTCCGACAGCTCGTTGGCCTCTTCCAGCACCGTCAGGTCGGCGCCGGTGGTGGTGTCATAGACTTCGTCAAAGCCCAGGCGGCGCAGAGCGGCGGTGACCTTGCCCATGGCGTTTTCCCCTTCACCCAGGCCCATTTCGTGGCTGATGCCCACCCGCACGGCAGGGGCGATCTGCACCACGCACTTGGTGTGGGGATCGGACAGCTCTGCCCACATCTTCTGGGTGTCGTTTTTCACCACAATGGCCCCGGTGGGGCAGACGGCGGCACACTGGCCGCAGCCCACGCAGGCGCTGCTCGCAATGGGTTCATCAAAGGCGGGCATCAC